>JAFWWU010000001.1 GCA_017523285.1 Ruminococcus sp. | reverse complement strand
TGATACCCTTGCCCTTGTATGGCTCAGGTGGACGCTTTTCACGTACTTCTGCTGCAAACTGACCTACAGCCTGCTTGTCGATACCACTGATAATAATCTTGTTTGGCTGTGGAACTTCAATTGTAATTCCATTGCCTTCTGACATTATTACCTGGTGTGAATAACCGAGGTTCATTACGAGGTCCTTACCCTGCTTTGCAGCTCTGTAACCTACACCCTCGATTTCAAGAGTTTTTGAAAAACCGTTTGAAACACCCTCTACCATGTTAGCGATGAGTGTTCTTGTAAGACCGTGAAGAGATCTGTTCTCTTTCTTATCGTTTGGTCTTGATACTGTGATAACGCCATCAGCGATATCTATTGTAAGTTCCTTGCTGAACTGTTTTGTAAGTTCACCCTTAGGACCCTTTACTGTAATGCAGTTATCAGCGTTTTTAACCTCTACACCTGCAGGAACGCTAATAGGCATTTTTCCGATTCTTGACATATCAGCTTCCTCCTTACCAAATGTATGCTAAAACTTCGCCGCCGACATTAAGCTCACGAGCCTTCTTATCAGTAACGATACCCTTAGATGTTGAAACTATTGCAATGCCAAGGCCTTTTCTTACCTTAGGCATATCTGCACAGCTTGCATATATACGCAAACCTGGCTTTGACACTCTGCGTAAGCCTGTGATTACCGGTGACTTGTTGTCGCCATACTTTAATGTAATTCTGATAACACCCTGCTTACCATCTTCAATGAGCTGGAAGCCCTTTACATAACCCTCGTCTGCGAGAATCTGTGTAATAGCTTTCTTTACATTTGAAGCTGGAACGTCAACGGTTGCGTGCTTTGCTGAATTCGCATTACGAATTCTTGTTAAAAGATCTGCTATTGTATCAGTAATTTGCATGCCGAATGACCTCCTTATTGTATTTTACCAGCTTGCCTTCTTAACCCCTGGAATCTGACCATCATGAGCGAGCTCTCTGAAGCAGATACGGCAGATGCCGAACTTTCTGAGATATGCATGTGGTCTGCCACAAATCTTGCATCTGTTATATGCTCTTGTGGAATACTTGGGAGTTCTCTGCTGCTTATTAATCATTGCCTTTTTAGCCATTTAATTTATCCTCCCTAGATTACTTTACGAATGGAGCACCCAGAAGAGTGAGCAGCTCTTTCGCTTCTTCATCGGTTCCGGCAGTTGTAATGAAGTTAATATCCATACCTCTTACCTTATCGATTTTATCGTACTCAATTTCAGGGAAAATGAGTTGTTCCTTAATACCTGTTGAGTAATTACCCTTACCGTCAAATGAGTTAGGGTTAATTCCTCTGAAGTCACGAACTCTTGGGAAAGCTACATTAAAGAGCTTGTCAACAAATTCGTACATCTTTTCGCCTCTGAGTGTAACCTTAACGCCGATTGGCATTCCCTCACGAAGCTTAAAGTTAGCAACTGACTTCTTAGCTCTGCAAACTACCGGCTTCTGACCTGTAATTGCTGCAATATCAGTCATTATAGCGTCAATTACCTTTGCGTTATCCTTAGCTTCACCGGCACCTACGTTTACGATTACCTTGTCAAGCTTTGGAATCTGCATTACACTCTTGTAGCCGAACTTCTTCATCATTGCAGGAGCTACTGTGCTAACATAATAATCTTTTAATCTTGCCATGTCGCACTCTCCTTAATTGAATGATTTACCGCATTTCTTGCAAACGCGGAGCTTCTTGCCATCCTCAACAACGTGACCTACTCTTGTAGCCTTGCCACACTTAGGACACACAAGCTGTACCTTACATGAATAGATTGGAGCTTCAGCCTTAACGATTCCGCCCTGCTGACCCATTCTTGTTGGCTTTACATGCTTTGTGATGATGTTGATACCTTCAACGATGACTTTATCTTCCTTTGGGCTTACTTCAAGAACCTTACCGGTCTTTCTTGAGCCGTTCTTATCATACTTGTCTTCGTACTTACCCTTAAGGAGAACAACTGTGTCACCTGTTTTTACATGTACTTTACTCATAACTGAATGACACCTCCATTAAAGTACTTCCGGAGCAAGACTAAGAATCTTTGTGTATTCTTTTTCACGAAGTTCCTTAGCAACTGGTCCAAAAATACGAGTTCCCTTTGGGTTCTTATCTTCTTTAATAATAACAGCAGCGTTCTCATCAAAACGGATATATGTTCCGTCTTCTCTTCTGAGACCCTTTGCTGAACGAACGATTACTGCCTTTACAACGTCGCCCTTCTTTACAACGCCTCCGGGTGTTGCTTTCTTAACAGAAGCTACCACAACGTCACCGATATTTGCATATCTTCTGCGTGTGCCGCCCAGAACTCTGATACACATAAGCTCCTTTGCGCCTGTGTTATCAGCGACTTTCAAATAAGTCTGCATCTGTATCACAGCGAGTTCCTCCTTTCAAGCTTAAAAAGCTTTCATACAATATATATGTTTAATTACTTAGCTCTTTCAATAATGTTTGTTACACGCCATCTCTTGTCTTTTGAAAGCGGACGTGTTTCCATAACCTCAACGCGGTCACCAATCTTGCACTCATTCTTTTCATCGTGAGCCTTAAGCTTGATTGTACGCTTGATGATCTTCTTGTAAAGCGGATGTTTAACATTGTCAACGATAGCAACAACGACTGTTTTGTCCATCTTGTCGCTTACAACTTTACCTACTCTGGTTTTTCTAAGGTTTCTCTCAGACACAGCTAAATCCTCCCTTTCTTACTGCTTGTCAAGCTCTGCAGCACGCAGATTTGTCTTGATGCGAGCAATATCCTTCTTTACAGCCTTAAGACGAGCTGTATTTTCGAGCTGATTTACTGCAAGCTGAAAGCGGAGCGCAAAAAGCTCTTCCTTTAAGCCAGCAAGCTTTTCGTTCATTTCGTCAACTGTCATATTCTTAATTTCAGATGCCTTCATTACTGCTCCCCTCCTTGCTCTTTACATATAAATTTGCACTTGATTGGAAGCTTGTGCATAGCAAGACGCATAGCTTCTCTTGCAGTTTCTTCAGCAACGCCCTTGATTTCGAACATTACTCTGCCCGGTTTAACTACTGCAACCCAGTATTCAGGTGAACCTTTACCTGAACCCATTCGTGTTTCAGCAGGCTTTTCTGTGATTGGCTTATCAGGGAATATCTTGATCCAAACCTGACCGCCTCTCTTGATGTAACGTGTCATTGCGATACGGGCAGATTCAATCTGGTTGGATGTGATCCAAGCAGGTTCAAGTGCCTGAAGACCGAAATCACCGTATGTTACTGTGTTACCTCTGTATGCCTTACCCTTAAGACGTCCTCTGTGGACTCTGCGGTATTTTACTCTTTTTGGAAGTAGCATTACTGGTTACCTCCTTCTCTTTTTGCTTCACGACCCTTGAAGTTGTTGCGTCTGTTGCCGTTTCTGTCGTCACGACGCTTTCTTTCAGGTCTGTCATTCTTCTTTTCGAACTTTTCTCTCTGAGCAGCAGCCTTAGCAGCATCACCCTTGAGAACTTCACCCTTGTAAATCCATACCTTTACGCCGAGCTTACCGTATGTTGTATCAGCTTCAGCAAAACCGTAATCGATATCTGCACGGATTGTCTGGAGTGGAATTGTACCTTCGTGGTAGCTTTCGCTTCTTGCGATTTCAGCACCGGCAAGTCTGCCTGAAACCTTTACCTTGATACCCTTTGCACCAAGACGCATTGTTCTACCGATAGACTGCTTCATTGCACGTCTGAATGATACTCTGTTTTCAAGATCAAGAGCAATCTTTTCAGCAACGAGCTGAGCTTCCATATCTGGCTGCTTAACTTCTAAGATGTTGATGAAAACCTGCTTCTTCATCATAGCTTCAAGCTTAACGCGAAGCTTTTCGATTTCTGTACCGCCTCTGCCGATTACGATACCCGGCTTTGCGCAGTGAATGTGGATTCTAACTTTATCAGCGAAACGCTCGATTTCTACCTTTGGAACACCTGCTGCATATAAGCTCTTCTTGATGAAGTTACGAACATTGTAATCCTCAACAAGAGTGTCGCCAAATTCTGCTTTATTCGCAAACCAGCGTGAATCCCAATCCTTTATAACGCCAACACGAAGACCGTGTGGATTAACTTTCTGGCCCATTTCTCAAACCTCCTTGGGATTATTCTTTTTCTTTGAGAACGATTGTGATGTGTGATGTTCTCTTTAAAATACGATATGCTCTGCCCTGTGCTCTAGGCATAATTCTCTTCATGATAGGACCCGGTGTTACGAAACATTCTGCAACATAAAGGTTATCCTTATCCATGTTGTTATTATTTTCAGCATTTGCCATAGCGGACTTCAAAAGCTTTGCGAGAATAGGACTTGCAGCCTTTGGAGTAAGGTCTAATGTAGCTAATGCGAGGTCAACAGGCTTGTTTCTGATAAGATCGAGAACAATCTGTACCTTTCTTGGTGAGATACGAGCATTTCTTAAATAAGCTCTTGCTTCCATTGTGAGCTCCTCCTTCCGCTATTTCTTACCGTTATTTGATGTCTTTGAGCCTGCGTGGCCCTTGTAGGTTCTTGTTGGTGCGAATTCACCGAGCTTGTGACCTACCATATCTTCTGTTACATATACAGGAACGTGCTTACGACCGTCATGTACTGCGAATGTGTGTCCTACAAAATCAGGGAAAATTGTTGATGAACGGCTCCAGGTTTTAAGAACTTTCTTTTCACCTGCTTCATTCATTGCCATAACCCTCTTAAGAAGAACCTCCTGGACATAAGGTCCTTTTTTAATGCTTCTGCTCATTAATCAGTTCCTCCTTTCAGATTATTTACCGTTACGACGTTTTACGATGAACTTGTCAGTTCTGTTGTGCTTCTTACGAGTCTTGTAACCAAGAGCTGGCTTGCCCCATGGTGTTACAGGGCCCGGACGTCCAACAGGTGACTTACCTTCACCACCACCGTGTGGGTGATCGCATGGGTTCATTACAGAACCTCTTACTGTTGGTCTCCAACCCATGTTACGAACACGACCTGCTTTACCGTAGTTTACGTTTTCGTGGTCAATGTTTGAAACCTGGCCGATTGAAGCCTTACAATTGATCGGAACTTTTCTCATTTCGCCTGAAGGAAGTCTTACGAGAGCGTATGTGTCTTCCTTACCCATAAGCTGAGCCATGTTACCAGCTGAACGAACGAGCTGAGCGCCCTTTCCTGGATAAAGCTCAATAGCGTGAATGAATGTACCAACCGGAATATCTGAAAGCTTAAGAGCATTACCTGGCTTGATATCTGATTCAGGACCTGACTGAACCTTATCGCCAACCTTTAAGCCGTTTGGTGCAAGGATGTATCTCTTTTCGCCGTCCTCGTACTGAACGAGAGCGATAAATGCGCTTCTGTTAGGATCGTATTCGATTGTCATAACTGTTGCGATGATATCGTCCTTATCACGTTTGAAATCTATAACACGGTATTTTCTTCTGTTACCGCCGCCTCTGTGGCGAACTGTAATTCTTCCGTAGCTGTTTCTACCTGACTTCTTCTTCATTGGTTCAAGCAGACTCTTCTCCGGAGCAACCTTTGACAACTGTGAGTAGTCAGTAACTGTCATCTGACGACGTGATGGAGTTGTCGGTTTGTAGGTTTTGATTGTCATTTATTTCACTCCTTAAATGCGTTTTTGCGGGAGCATTACTCCCATACTGTTGCTGATTAAATCAAAAATTAATACATACCATCGAAGAATTCGATTGTCTTTGAATCTGATGTCAAAGTAACAATTGCCTTCTTCCAATCAGCAGTCTTACCAACGAATCTGCCAACGCGCTTTACACGGCCTCTGCAGTTCATTGTGTTTACCTTAGCAACCTTAACACCGAAAAGCTTTTCAACAGCCTTAGCAATTTCAAGCTTGTTAGCGTCCTTAGCTACTTTAAAGGTGTACTTTCCAACCTGAAGACCATCAATGCTCTTTTCTGTGATAACAGGTTTTAAAATGATATCCTGTGGTGCTTTCATTATGCGTACACCTCCTCAATTTTACCGATAGCATTCTTTACAACGATGAACTTGTCGTAGTTGAGAATGTCATATACATTAAGTGTGTTAACAGCAGCTGTCTTTACACCAGGGATGTTAGCAGCGCTCTTTACAACCATCTTATCTGCTTCAGCAGTTACGATAAGAGCCTTACCTTCAACGCCGAGAGCCTTAAGCATCTCAACAACTGTCTTTGTCTTGTAGCCTTCAAGTGTGAGAGCATCAAGAACGATGAGGTTGTTATCGTTAACCTTTGTAGAAAGTGCAGACTTCATTGCAAGACGTCTTACCTTCTTGTTAAGTGTGTAGCTGTAGCTTCTTGGCTTAGGACCGAGAGCAACGCCACCATGATACCACTGAGGAGCACGGATTGAACCCTGTCTTGCGTGGCCTGTACCCTTCTGTCTCCAAGGCTTTCTGCCGCCACCGCTTACTTCTGTTCTTGTAAGTGTTGACTGTGTGCCCTGACGCTGATTTGCGAGATAGTTAACAACCATTGCGTGCATAACAGCTTCATTAGGAGTAATTCCGAAAACAGAATCTGCAAGCTCTGTTTCTGAAACCTTGTTACCTGCCATATCAAAAACTGAAATTGTTGACATTTATGCTTCCTCCTTCCTTACGCCTTTACGCCGTCAATGATGCAAACGATTCCGCCCTTAGGACCAGGAACAGCACCCTTGATTGCGATGAGATTGTTTTCTTCGTCTATTTTAACGATTTCGAGATTCTGAACTGTTACCTGCTCAGCACCCATGTGGCCAGGCATACCCTTACCCTTGAAGATTCTTGATGGTGATGAACATGCACCCATTGAACCTGCTTCTCTGTGTACAGGGCCTGTACCGTGAGTTTCCTTAAGTCTGTGCTGATTGTGACGCTTGATAGCACCAGCAAAACCTTTACCCTTGCTTGTGCCGCTTACATCAACAATATCACCTACTGTAAAAGTATCAGCCTTGATAATATCACCAACGTTAAGTGTATCGCAATCTTCAAATCTGAATTCCTTGAGAATCTTCTTGCAAGCAACATCAGCCTTATCAAAGTGGCCCTTCATTGGCTTGTTCATTCTCTGAACCTTAACGTCACCGAAACCGAGCTGAAGTGCAGCATAACCGTCGTTATCAACAGTTTTCTTCTGAACTACAACACATGGACCGGCTTCTACTACTGTTACAGGAATAACTTTTCCTGCTTCATCGAAAATCTGTGTCATACCGATTTTCTTACCGATAATACCTTTTTGCATTTCGCATTTCCTCCTGTTAGGTTATTGGTTGACATTTCGTCAACATGACCGACGGATTACCGTCATCCCGTATTCACATACGGATTGCACAGAGCAGTAATTACTTAACTTCCATTACTACGTCTACGCCTGCAGGGATTTCAAGCTTTTCAAGAGCAGCTGATGTCTTGTCTGTTGGAGTAAGAACATCAATAAGACGCTTGTGAGTTCTCATTTCGAACTGCTCACGGCTGTCCTTGTACTTGTGTACAGCACGGAGAATTGTAACAACTTCCTTATCTGTTGGAAGTGGAATCGGACCTGAAACTCTGGCACCGCTTCTCTTAGCTGCCTCAACGATCTTAGCTGCTGCAATATCAACTGTAGCGTGATCGTATCCCTTAATCTTGAATCTGATTTTTTCGTTGACTGCCACTATTTTTCGCCTCCTTGGGATTATTTGATGGGGGCGGGAATGATTCACAACACGTTTCCGTGTGTTTCGTAGCTCTCTTAATTAAAAAACCCGAAAATCGCAATATGATTTTCGGGCAAAGAACTCAATAAGACACAAAATGGGCATAGCTATTACATACGCAAGCTGTAAACATTACACCACAAACTGTGTTCAATATTCCCTTTCGCCCGGTTTTAAATCGGACATACTCCACAGAAATTACCTGACACACCGTCAGCAACCTTCTGCTTCAACGCATATCTTGTTGCAATCAGCCGAATGCATAATCACCGCACTCGACTTGTTAATTATAGCACATTGTGCCGCATTTTACAAGGAGTGCGGTGAAATTTATTTGTAAATTTTTTGTGAACAGATTATCATAATTAATCTATTCGTTTTGTTCGGCTTCTCCGTATGTTGCCGTATTTATAAACGCCGCAGGGTCATAGCACATACCGAGATATCGCACCTCAAAATGAAGATGATTTCCGTTTGAATTACCCGTATTTCCGACACCGCCTATAAGCTGTCCTCTTGTGACATACTGTCCTGCTGTGACATACAGCACGCTGCAATGTGCATAAACAGTTTCATAACTGCCTTCGTGCTCTATCATAACAAAATATCCATATCCGCCCGGATTCCAGCCCGCAGATACAACCATTCCCTCTTTTGCGGCATAAATATCTGTTCCGGCAGGTGCGGCAATATCAAGTCCTTTATGATTTCTGTCGCTGAGGAACGGATCGCTTATATATCCTCCGTCAACAGGCCAGCTGAATTCGCCTGAACCATAAAGTAACGTCGATGATGACGACGGCTTTGCAAGATACGTTCCCACTCCGACCTGTTCAACAACAGGCTGTTTTGTAACCTCTGAGCTTACAACAGTTCTCGAACGCTCAATTCCGTCAATATAGGTAACCTCTACGCTGTTTCTTCTCTCGCCTCGCTGACCTTTGACAAGGATTTCCCTGTCGCCGACATTGAGTGAGCTTGTTTCTATTTCTATAGTAGAATACTCAACAAAGGTAATAGTTTCAAGATCACGGACATACTGTATCGGGAGAACACTCTCTCTTTCAATAACCCTGATAACACTTCCCTGAGCAAAATTATCATCAATTTCAGGATTAAGTTCTCTGAACTCTTCATCAGTCATATTGAATTTATGACATATTACCTCAGCGGAATCACCCTTCTGAGCAACATAAGTAGTATTAGTCTTATTTGTTGCGGTCAGTTTATAAATTGCCGCATCCTCTGTCATAACACTTTCCTCGAGATAAGTCCCGTATCTGTATTCTATTTTATTCTTATACCCTATATTTCTTACATTTCCCTCAGCCTTATAGTTGAGAAGAGCTTCCGTAAGAGCATTTTCAACAGGAGTTTTATCCTTTACAGCACCTGCAAATTCATCATCTATATAAATACCATAAGCCTCTGTCAGCGCATGCTCTGATTCACTGAGAAGTCTGTTTGCAAGCTGTACAGAATTATAGAACTGCTCGTCCTCGGATACAATCTTAATTGAAATTTTAGGAGAAGAGGCCATTTCAACTCCATCAACATAAGACATCCTCTGCTGAACTTCTCTTGTAGCAAGGTCAAGGTCAGATTCGTCTGAAATTACGCCTATCTGCTTACCGTTGTATTCAACACACAAACCATATTCAAGCCCCGAACCCATTTTCACAACTCCGAGGAAGAAAACAACGGACGCTATCGGCAAAACGTAATTAAATGCTGTATAGAACATCCCGTCAACGCCGAAAAGATACCTCAGCACACTTTTAACAAGAAGAAAAACCTTTTCTTTGCCATGAAGTGTTCTTGCCTCACGAACAGAACGCTGAAGAGCAAGCGTTTTATCATTCTTCTTTTTGAATTCGTTTTTAATATATGAAAATACATGCTTTGCAAGGCTGAAAATTCCGCCAAGCACATCGGTTATAACGAACCATATTCCGCCGATGATTTTAAACAGCAGAAGTATAAGCCGCACAGCAGTTTTCACACCGCTTACACCGATTTTTATGAACAACCCTGTCAATGCCTTTAAAAGTCTTTTAATTATGCTTCTATCTGAATGACTGTAATTCTGTAAATTCAAAATCGCCTGATCGGTAATTTCGATATTTTCCGATTCAGACACGGACATATTTTCCGTATTTCCGTTATCCATTATCACAGCTCCTTTCAGCAGACTTTCTATATCGGTTTAACACCAATAAGGTATATTATAGCATACATTATCAAAAAATAAAAGCATTTTTTGCCGATTGCCTTATTTTATATGATAATTATAGTCAAGCATTTCCACAGTATAGCCATTTGTAGCCTCAATAAACGCAACTACAGATTTTTTCGCTCCGTCAAGATCATGCTCTCTGTAATTTCCGCACTCTGCTTCACTCACACCGGGAATTGCATCATTATATTGTGTGATGAACTCAAACGCATCTCTTACAATTTTTATTGCAATTTCGTGCGGAAGCTCTCTTGTAAGGAAGTAAAATCCCGTTCTGCATCCCATAGGACCTACATAGACAATATTATCTGAATACTCTGTATTTCTTGCATACGTCGCAAAAAGATGCTCGATTGTATGAATTGCGGCATATTCAAGGTAAACTCCGCCATTCGGCTTTACCATTCTTACGTCGTATGTAGTAATATCACCGTCAATTCTTGAAATATACATTCCGACTCCGAATTTTGTGTGGTCAACTTCAAAGCTTTTTATTCTTTTCATTTCAAATACCTCCGTCAAATAGTGCTTTTATATCATCGCTTATTTCAGCGATTACAGTTTTCGTTTCTCCGCTTACATAATCGGTAAATATCATTTTACCGCAATGCAATGCCTGTCTGTTTATAAAATCAAGCTTTCCTCCGTACATATCATCTCCCGCAAGAGGATGTCCGATATGCGCAAAGTGTACTCTTATCTGATGAGTGCGTCCTGTTTCAAGATGAATTTCAGCAAAAGAAAATCTATCATTATAATAAACACGTTCATAATGCGTAACAGCACTCTGTCCGTCAGCCCTGACGCACCTTGTTATTATCGATTCCTGCTGACGTGCAATCGGAGCGTCAATCGTTCCCTTTTCATCTATAAGCCCCTCCGCCGCCGCATAATATACTTTTTCAATATTCCCCTGAAGCTTATTTGCACAGTGAGCATTTTTCGCCACCGCACAAAGTCCCGATGTATCACTGTCAAGACGATTAATCGGTCTGAATGTAAGCGCAGGATAAAGATGTGCAAAATAGTTCCCCAGAGTATCGCCCTGATGCTTTATCGAGGGATGAACAGGCATACCACTCGGCTTATTGAATATAACGATATTTTCATCCTCGTACGCAATAGCAACGTGAAGATTTCCGTTCGGCTCAAGGAAGCTTGAATCCTCAAGGCGCAGTATTATTTCATCACCGTCATAAACTGTATCAATGCTTCGTATAAGAACGCCGTTCCTTGTCATACCGTTATTCTGGCGTTTCAGCTTTATCAGCAGACGTTTTGAAATCCCTGCCTTTCCAAGCAGATAATTCTGAAGCGTTGTCGGTGTTTCCGTTTTTACTATGCACTTTAACCCATTCGTCATATTCCGCCTCCTTGATACATATATTTATATAAAGTGAAACCGCCGCAAAAAAACTTCCAAGCATAAACGGTATCGTCACTAACGCAAGCATAGGTATTCCTTTTAAAACAGCAATACGGATTAGACCTTTTCTTCGCCCTTTCATTATTCTGAATGACTGTGATATTATTGCCCAAACTCCTGCGTGCATATTTCTTGCGGCTACAAAAGGTACAGCCGCCATTCCAAGCATTGCCCATATCCACATCCCTACCGAAAGCAAAGCCATTGATACACAATGTATTCCATAGAAAATCCCTCTGCTGCTTCCGCTGAATATCATATTCCACGCAAACCCCACAAATATTCCCGACGGAAGAAAAAACAGCATAAGAACAAGCTTTACCGCAAGCATTACTGCAATGCTCTTTCCAAGCATTCTGCAATCAGACAATATCTCGGACAAGCTATGGAATTTCAGCTCTTTTTCAATTCTGCACAAATCGGTAAACCAGCCTGCCGACGCTATGATAAGCGGTGCTGACGCAATATATTTAAGCAGAGTGCATATTATTGTAAATACACGCCATATCCTGTTATCAGAAAACAAAAGCTCTGTCGGCTTTATATCGGTGCAATACAGAACAATACTTGCACCTGCCGCCTCTGCAAGTCTGAAAAACAACGGAACAGACAAAACTGCCGCCGCATACGCAAAAGAGCGTATTCTCATCCCTTTTATAAGATTTTTGCTGTATTCCGTAAGCTGAGAAGTCTTCACGCAATCACCTCATAACGTATTATAAGGCAAATTTTCTCAATTATTCATCCAAAGGCTCATCATCTATGCGGTCATAAGGCACAACGCCGAGTATTTCAAACGCCTGCGACTGCTGCCACATCTTTGCGGTAACAATTATTTCAAATCCTTCACCCGACGGACATGAAATCTCTTTGGGATTTGTTTTCGGAAGCCCGAAACATGAGAGCATATTCGAGATTATTCCTGCATGAGTAATAACAGCACTATGAGTAATTCCGTCATTCATCATATCCATAACGATTTCATTTAGAGCCTTGTATGTACGAACACAAAGCTCTTCCATACTTTCACCATTCGGAGGTCTTTTGTCAAGTCCGCCTTTAAGCCATTCCTTGTAATCATCACGGCCGATAAGCTCGTCTACGCTTTTCCCTTCAAATTCCCCGAAGTTAAGCTCTGTAAGGTCTTCAACGATACAGGTTTCAGTATCAGGGAAGAGTATTTCAGCCGTTTCTGTACATCTTCTTAGCGGAGAGGTGTAAACTCTGTGAACTCTCGGATATTCATATTCCTCCATTTTACTGCAAAGCTCACTTTCTCCCTTTGAAGAAAGAGGATAATCGGTTCTGCCTATATAAATTCCCTCGTCATTCGCTTTTGTAAGTCCGTGTCTGATAAGGCTTATTCTGTATCCTTTCATTTTTCCTCCTTATAATGCTTTTATATTTTTATAATCATTCAGCTATTTTGTATTGTGAATTTGCACAAATTTAAGCTTTATTTTTTTATCATCTGCCAAAATGTACAAAGAATGTTCATTTTTTTACGAAAAGTTCGATATTTCACCATCTTTACATATTATACAATCTGTATTATAATATAATTGTTACAGTATCTGTTTATTTAATTCGATATTTTTTGTTCACTATATATCTTATTAAAAAACTCAAGGGAGGTAAAAAAATGAACTCGGATTTCGCAAGAATTATTACTTTACAGCGTAAGGAACGTCAGATCAGTCAGAAACAGGCTGCCGCTGATCTCGGAATTTCTCAGGCACTTCTCTCACACTACGAAAAGGGAATCAGAGAATGCGGTCTTAACTTTCTTGTAAGAATTGCTGATTACTATAACGTATCATGCGATTATCTTCTCGGAAGAACACCTGAGCCAGAAGGAAAAACAATCACTATCGACGATATCCCCGATGATGACGGAAACAACAAGATGCCTTCGCCTGAAATTATCAATTTCAACAGAAAAATCATCAACAACTCAATCAGTCTGCTCTTTTCTCTTGCACAGAAGGCAAACAGTATAACTCTTATCAAGGAAGTTTCTTCGTACCTTATGCTTTCAGTTTACAAGCTGTTCAGAATAGTTTATAACGCTAACCCAAAGAACGACCAGAAGCTTTTCAAGGTGCCTAAGGTTATTGCAAACGACAGTGCAAACGCTATCATTTCAATGAACGAGGCTGACATCAAAGCTGCATCAAGCGGTATCGCTCTCGATGATAACGACTGCGTTACAAACTTCGATACACTTTATGTTACTACTGCAACACTTCAGGTTGATTATGCTCCTTATTCATCATCACTTCTCAATCTTATCAAACTAAGTGAAGACAGAATAACAAAAACAAGAAGCAAGTAAATATCAACTCACGCATATTTAATTATAGCATTTTTTGTTAAGAATTAAAAGAGTTTTTTATGTTTTTTAAAAATATTTCTTTTTGCTCTGCAATAGCAGCAATTCTCTTCTTCTGTTCATGCACATCAGACCATGCCGCAGAGCATTCAACTGCTGAGCTTTTCGTAATGGACACCGTATGCTCAGTCAACGCAGATAAAGACGATATTAAAACAATCTCATCAGTCCTGAGCCGTATTGACACAGCTCTGGACTGTTTTTCTAAAAGCGGAGAAATACACGCTCTCAATGAAAAGCGTTCAATGAACTGCTCGGAGGATTTGTGTGATTTCATAAAAAAAACAACATCTCTTTCCGCTGAATACGGAAACGAAGTTATCGTTTCGGGCGGCGCTGTTACTATGCTGTGGAAAGAAGCTCAGAAAAGTGAAATTCTGCCCGAAAAGAATGATATTCTTCATTCACTCGGTAATATCGGTGATAATTTCATTTCTTTTGAAAGCGGGAATGTCATATCACTAAAAAACGAATGTATGCTTGATTCGGGAGCTTTTGCAAAGGGATATGCCCTTGATTTGTGCAGGGATGTTCTCGATAGCAGCAGAAACTCCGATCATGCTGTTATTTCTATGACATCATCTGTTCTGCTTTACGGCAAAAAGCCTGATAACAGTAAATTCAACGTTGAGATAAGAAATCCCGACGGAAACGGTATTATCGGCACAGTAAAAACAGACGCTTGTTTTCTTTCGACTTCGGGTGGATATGAACGTTTTTTTACAGTTGATGGTGAAAACTATCCGCATATTATTGACCTTTCAACAGGATATCCGACACAAAGCGACCTTACCTCTGTAACCGTATTCTGCGACAGCGGTATTCTTTCGGATTATCTCTCAACAAAAATACTGATTGAAGGCACTGAAAACATCGAAAATCATCTTGAATCCGATTTGTATAAAGTCGCCGCTTTCGATGAAAATGGCAATTCATATATAAGCAAAGGTCTTGATTTCCATAAAAAATAAAAATATGAAAAAGTTTCTGAACTTAAAAGAAGCCGCTGTTATTGCTATTATTCTTATCATCTGTTTTCTCGCTTTGTTTATTGTAAACAGCGGCAAAAATGGCAAGTATGCTGTGATATCATCAGACGGAAATGAAATACTGAGGCTTGAACTTGATAAAGACAGACAGAATATAACTGTTGCAAACGCTGAAAATATAGTCTTTGAAGTGAAAGATGGCGCTATTTTCGTAACCGAAACAGACTGTCACGACAAAATATGTCTTAAAACGGGAGCTGTAAGCAAAAACGGACAATCAATTGTATGTCTGCCGAAAAAAATTACTGTAAAGATAATCGGCGAGGATTCGGAAGCCGATGTTACAATAGGCTGACGGAGGTTATATGAAAAAATCTTCTGATATCGCTCTTGCAGGAATTCTGCTTGCTCTTGCCTGTGGACTTTCCTATATTGAAAGTATAACTCCATTGCCGCTTCCTGTCGGTGCAAAGCCCGGACTTGCAAGTATTGTTGTCATGTTTGCGGCGATACGTCTTAATCTGAAAAGCACGATATCAATTGTAATTCTCAAATCTTTGTTTGTATTTATTACACGAGGATTTACAGCATTTCTGCTATCGGCTTCAGGCGGTATTTTCTCGCTTATCGTTATGCTTATGCTTTTCAGGATTTTCAGATGCTCGGTAACTTTCACAAGTGCAATGGGCGCTGTATCGCATAACTGCGCACAGCTTATTGCGGCAGGATTATTCTATTACCAGTCGCTTTCACCAATCGGCGCATATTTTCCGATAATGATTATAACAGGCTGTGTTACAGGAATTTTCACAGGCTCTGTTCTTTCTCTTATACTGAAATATCACTTTGAATAAAACTACTATCCTTGGAGGTATAAAATGCTTAAATTAAGCTGTATACATATTCCTCATAATAAAAACACAGAAAAATGTACTATAACTGACATTTCTCTGCCGAAAACCGTTAAGATACCAATGTCTATGAACATGGGTGCACCATGCAATCCTCTTGTAAAGGTCGGTGACGAAGTTGCTGTTGGTCAGAAAATAGGTGACACAGATGCATTCTTATCCGTTCCTGTTCATTCGGGAGTATCGGGAAAGGTTATCGCAATCACTGATTATAAGCTTGCAAACGGAAATGTCTGCAAGGCTGTTGAAATCGAATGTGACGGCTTACAGACAAAGGATAGCTCGCTTACTCCGCCCGTTATAACAGACAGGGATTCGTTTGTAAAAGCTGTCCGTGAAAGCGGACTTGTAGGTCTTGGCGGTGCAGGCTTTCCTACACATATAAAGCTTAATCCAAAATCAGAGGTTGATTGTCTTGTTGTGAACGGCGCTGAATGTGAGCCTTATATCACAGCCGATGACCGTGTTATGATAGAATATACCGATGATGTGGTTGAGGGACTTTCAGCCGTTGCAAAAAATCTTGGCATAGAGAAAATAATAATCGGCATTGAAAGCAATAAACCTGACGCTATAAAGGCTCTTACCGAAAAAACAGTGTCTGATAAACGGTTTGAAATAAAGCCACTTCCCTCTGCTTATCCGCAGGGAGGAGAAAAGGTGCTTATATACAACTGTACAGGAAGACTTATAAAAGAAGGACAGCTCCCCTCTGATGAGGGCGTTATCGTAATGAATGTTTCGACTGCCGCACAGCTTAATCATTATCTTAAAACAGGTATGCCGCTTGTGAGTAAAATTCTTACTGTTGACGGCGATACCGTCAAGAAAAAAGGTAATTTCAGAGTGCCTGTAGGAACAGCAGTTTCTCACATTCTTAATTACTGCGAATGTGAAACCGACAAGATAAATAAGCTTATCATGGGTGGTCCTATGATGGGTATGACAGCATACGACATCGACCAGCCCGTTGTAAAGACAAATAACGCAATTCTTGCTATGAATAAAATCAGCTCGGATAAGCAATCAGCTTGTATCCGCTGCGGACGCTGCCTGAGAGCATGTCCGTTCAATCTTATGCCTACTGAAATAGAAAAAGCGTATAATCGCAGAGATGTTGAATCGCTAAAAAAGCTTAAAGTTACGCTTTGTATGAACTGCGGCTGCTGTACTTATGTATGTCCGTCAAAAAGAAAGCTTGCTGAAATAAATCAGCTTGCAAAAATGATTATCCCTCGCAATTAAACCGAAAGGACTCAGTTTATGTTAAAAGTATCGGCTTCTCCTCATATTACAGGAAATATGAGTACGCAAAAAATAATGCTTCTTGTAATAATCGCTCTGCTTCCGTCACTCATAACAGGTATAGTTATGTTCGGAGCAAAAGCACTTATACTTTCTGTTGCGTGTATTGCAGGCTGTGTAGTTACAGAAGCTCTCTGCCGCATTATAATGAAGCGTGAGCAGACTGTATCCGACCTCAGCGCCGCACTTACAGGTACTATTCTCGCTATGAATCTTTCGCCTGATTTGCCTGTTTGGCAGGCTTTAATCGGCTGTTTCGTTGCAATTGCAATCGTAAAGCAGTTATTCGGCGGTCTGGGACAGAATTTTGCAAATCCCGCAATTGTTGCCCGTATCGTACTCATGCTTTCATTTACATCAAATATGACAACATGGTCGGCAACAAGATTTATGACTGACAGCGACGCTGTTACAGGTGCAACTCCGCTTATAAGCGGCGACGCTTCATACATTGATTTACTTATAGGAAATACAAAGGGCTGTATAGGCGAGGTATGCTCATTGGGGCTTATTATCGGCGGAGTATTTCTGATTGTCACAAGAATAATTTCTCCTGCCGCACCGCTTGCGTTTATCGGAATATTTGCCGCACTTGAATTTATAGCAGGAAATGACCCGATTTATCAGGTGCTTTCAGGCGGTCTGCTCCTCTGTGCATTTTTCATGGCAACCGATTATGTTACAACACCTATCACAACAAAAGGGAAATTCATATTCGGTCTCGGATGTGGAATCATCACATTTGTTATCAGAGAATACGGCGGTTATCCTGAGGGTGCTTCATTCGCAATACTGCTTATGAATATCGTTACTCCTTATATTGATAATTTTACTGCTCCGAAAATAATCGGTGCTGTAAAGCATGAAAAGGAGGCAGAATAACGATGAAGAATTTTATGCCTCCGCTTGTACTTATGACAGTATGTATTATTGTCAGCGGTCTGCTTGCATTTGCAAATGACCTTACCCTGCCGAAAATCGAAAAGGCCCAGCAGGAAAAGCTTCAGACAAGTCTTAATGAGGTTTTCGGCGAGGCAGATTATAAGGTTTCAGAGCTTTCATTTGACGGAATCACACAAATTATAACAGATGATAAGAAAAGAGCTATTTTCGATATTACTGTTGACGGATATGCAAAAGACGGCATACAAACTCTTATCGGCATTGACGAAAACGGTGAAATATGCGGTATAAGTATTGTTTCTATCGCAGAAACCGCAGGGCTTGGAACTAAAGTTCAGAACAAAGCTTATCTGAGCAATTATATCGGACTTTCTTCTCCTGAATTTTCATCTGACATCATAATAACAGGTGCAACTTATTCTTCTAAGGGTATGCATAAAGCTGTTTCTATTGCTCTTGACACATATTCAGCAAACAAGGAGGCGATTATCGGTGAGTAATTTCAAGGAATTTACAAAAGGACTTATAAAAGAAAATCCTAATCTTATCGGACTTCTTGGTATGTGCCCTACTCTCGCTGTCACAAATCAGGCAAAAAACGGACTCGGCATGGGACTTGCGACAACCTTTGTGCTTGTCTGCTCAAATCTTATCATTTCCCTGCTGAAAAACGCTATTCCAAAATCAGTAAAGCTTCCGTGCTATATCGTAATTATTGCAGGCTTTGTTACACTTGTTGAATTTATCCTGCATGGATATGTTCCTTCGCTTTATGAAAGCCTTGGTACATTTCTTTCACTTATTACCGTAAACTGTATTATTCTCGGACGTGCGGAAATGTTCGCAAGCAAGAATAAGGTTATCCCCTCGATCTGCGACGGACTCGGTATGGGGCTTGGCTTTACTCTTTCACTTTTCCTTATTGCCTCTGTAAGAGAAATACTCGGTGCAGGTCAGTGGATGGGGATGACTATTTCAGATAAAATAGAGCCTATGTCAATATTTGTTATGTCGCCGGGCGGATTTTTCGTTCTCGGCTGTATCATAGCGCTTGTAAACAAAATCGCTAAACGCAGACCACCTGAAAAAATCGGCTGTGCAGGCTGTCCGAATGCGGCTGTATGCGGTCAGAAGGGAGAGTGTGCTGAATAATGAAAACTATCTTTACACTTATGCTGACTGCTATTCTGACAGATAATATTGTTCTTTCTAAATTTATGGGAATCTGCCCTTTTCTCGGAGTATCAAAAAAGCTTTCATCAAGTCTTGGAATGGGTGCGGCTGTAATATTCGTAATGGCTTGTGCAACTGTTGTTACATATCCTGTTTACGCATTAATTCTTGAGCCGAATAATCTCACTTATCTGAGAACTGTTGCATTTATTCTTATTATTGCACTTTTCGTACAGCTTGTTGAAATCATACTGAAAAAGATTATGCCGCCGCTTTATAATGCTCTCGGTGTTTATCTGCCGCTTATTACTACAAACTGTGCTGTTCTCGGAGTTACGCTTCAGAATATAGATAACGGATTCAGCTTTGGTATTTCTGTACTCAATTCTGTTTTTGTAGGTATGGCATTTACTCTTGCACTTATTCTCTTTTCAGGAGTTCGTTCAAGAATTGAAAATGCTGATATTCCAGATACATTCAAAGGTGTTCCGAGCACACTTATAGCCGCTTCTATCGTTTCTGTAAGCTTTATGGCTTTTTCGGGTATGCAAATCGGTTAAGGGGGATTATTTATGTTTGAAACTTTTATTCTTCCGATAATCATTTTTGCAGTTATCGGAGTTCTTGCAGGAATTCTTCTTACTGTTGCTTCAAAGGTGTTCGAGGTTAAGGTTGACGAGCGTATTGAAAAAATCAGTGATGTACTTCCGCAGGCTAATTGCGGCGCATGCGGATTTGCAGGCTGTGCGGATTATGCAGACGCTGTTGTGAATAAAGGTGCGGTTACTAATATGTGCAAGCCCGGAGGCTCTCCCGTTGCCAAAAAAATTGCCGCTGTAATGGGTGTTGAAGCTGCATCGATTACTCCCGAAGCCGCTGTCATTCATTGTCAGGGGAACTGCAATGCAACCTCTAAAAAATATGAGTTTGACGGAGTAAAATCCTGCGTTGCAGTAAACAGATTTTACAGCGGCGATGGATTTTGCAGTTATGGCTGTATCGGACTTGGCGACTGTGCAGAAATATGCTCTGAAAACGCAATTTCAATAAAAAACGGCATTGCCTGCGTTGATAAATCAAAGTGTATTGCTTGCGGAAAATGTGTAAAAATATGCCCTAATTCGCTTATTTCAATTCATCCGATTAAGAATCACATAGACGTTAAATGTTCTTCAAAGGATAACGGAAAGATGACAAAGACTTTCTGCAAAAACGGCTGTATCGGCTGTAAAATCTGTGAAAAGAAATGCGAGAATGACGCTATCCATGTTGTTGATTTCCACGCTGTTATTGATTATACAAAATGCACAGGTTGTGGAGTATGCCTTGAAGCTTGTCCTACAGGTGCAATTGCAAGCTGTGAGAAATAATGTGAAATAAGCTTTTCCATAGAAAATATTTCTTCATAAGATTTGTGCAGACAGTAAAACTTCTTTTATAGCTATTGACAATTGAATTCAAATATGTTATTATAAGCCATAAACCATTGATGAAGGGTAAGTAAATTCCGTTTCTTTCATTTCAGAGAGCCGACGTCTGGTGCGAGTCGGTATGAAGCTCGGTATTGAATGGACTTCTGAGGGCAATCCGAAAGCTTTGCAAGTAGGTGCGACGTTTGATTTACGTTACAAAATCAGTGTATGATAGTACACGTTAAGAGGATGTTCCCACATCAAGCAGGGTGGCACCGCAGGAGATTTATAGCTCTTGTCCCGGCATAATTTGCCGTGACAGGAGCTTTTTTGTTGCGTCACGGCTGTTTATGAAAGGAGTATTTCTTATGTCAAACGCAAAAATCCCGTACAAAATCTATCTTAAGGAGGATGAACTTCCAAAACAATGGTACAATGTCCGTGCCGATATGAAGAAAAAGCCTGCGCCGCTTCTTAATCCTGTAACAAAAAAGCCTGTTACGGCACAGGAACTAAGCAGTGTTTTCTGCGAAGAACTTGTTAAGCAGGAGCTTGATGATATCACTCCGTATATTGATATTCCGCAGGAAATTATTGAATTTTACAAAATGTACCGCCCCGCTCCGCTTATCAGAGCATACTGCCTTGAAAAAAAGCTTGGCACTCCAGCTAAAATCTATTATAAGTTTGAGGGAAACAATACAAGCGGAAGTCATAAGCTCAACTCTGCAATTGCACAGGCATACTATGCAAAAAAGCAAGGACTTAAAGGTGTTACTACCGAAACAGGTGCAGGTCAATGGGGAACGGCTCTCTCAATGGCTTGTTCATATTTTGACCTTGACTGTCAGGTTTATATGGTAAAAGTTTCCTATGAGCAAAAGCCATTCAGACGTGAAGTTATGAGAACTTACGGCGCTTCTGTTACTCCATCGCCATCAGAAACCACAAATGTCGGAAGAAAAATTCTTAAGCAGTTTCCTGATACAGACGGAAGCCTTGGCTGTGCCATTTCAGAAGCTGTTGAATCTGCTCAGACACAAAGCGGATACCGCTATGTTCTTGGCTCGGTACTTTCTCAGGTGCTTCTTCATCAGACTGTAATCGGGCTTGAAACAAAAACAGCTATGGATAAATACAATATTAAGCCTGATATAATTATCGGCTGTGCAGGCGGCGGTTCTAATCTCGGCGGTCTTATTTCTCCATTTATGGGCGAAAAGCTCAGAGGCGAAGCAGATTACAGATTTATCGCTGTTGAACCTGCATCCTGCCCAAGTCTTACAAGAGGAAAATATGTATACGATTTCTGTGATACAGGTCAGGTTTGTCCTCTCCAGAAAATGTATACTCTCGGAAGCGGCTTTATGCCTGCCGCAAACCATGCAGGTGGTTTAAGATATCACGGAATGAGTTCTGTCCTTTCAGAGCTTTACGATCAGGGGCTTATGGAGGCTGTTTCTGTTGAACAGACTTCTGTATTTGCCGCCGCTGAACAGTTTGCAAGAGTTGAAGGTATTCTCCCTGCCCCTGAAAGCAGTCATGCTATTAAAGTAGCTATCGATGAAGCTATGAAATGCAAGGAAACAGGAGAGGAAAAGACTATTCTTTTCGGTCTTACAGGTACAGGATATTTTGATATGTATGCTTACGAAAAATTCCACAACGGTGTAATGACAGATTATATTCCTTCAGATGATGAAATAAATAATGCACTTAAAAACATTCCTGTTATGGAATAAACGTAAAGCTCCGATGTTTTTACACATCGGAGCTTTATTATCATACTGTATTTTTCTTGTTTATGCTTTTTCTTACAACCTCGCTGAGCCTTTCAGTTGTAAGCTTCGGAAACTGTGTTACAAATAATTGTGCCTGCTCTCTGGCTTCCTCAGTGCTGAGCCTGAGTATACGCTTGAAAAAGAAATAAACCTCGGCATAACCTGAGTATATTTCATTTATAACTTCTTCTCCCTTTTCGGTAAGCTCGACGCTTGTGCAGAAATCTTCACGAACAAGTCCCGATTCAACAAGACATCTGAGCATTTTACTTACACTCGGACGTGATACTCCAAGATGTTCTGAAATGCTTACACAGCGTATTCTTCCGCCTTTTTCTTTAAGCTCTTTTATTGCTATAAGATATTTAAGCTGTCCTGCACAATATTTCACGTTTTTCTCCTTTTCACAATAGTACCGCACATAAAAGTGCGGTACTTTCATTTATTACTTGTCGCTTATTTCAAGCTCTCTTGCATCAATCTTCTTCATTTCCTTTTTGTTCATCATATCATAAAGACATGGTATTACAAGGAGTGTAAGAGCTGTTGCATATACAAGACCGCCGATAGAAACAACGGCAATCGGCTGCATCATAGCTGAACCTTCATCCTGTCCGAGAGCCATAACTATAAGTCCGAGAATTGTTGTAATGGATGTCATAAGGATAGGACGCATTCTTGTAACGCCTGCTTCGATGATAGCATCCTTTTTCTTAATGCCCTCAAGTCTGAGCTGGTTGATATAGTCAACAAGCACGATACCGTTATTAACGATAATACCACAGAGCATTACAAAACCGAGCATTGAAATTACGCTGATTTCCATACCTGTTATAAGAAGTCCGAGCAGACCGCCTGTAAATGCAAGCGGAATTGTAAACATAACGATAAATGGCGATTTGAGTGACTGGAACTGTGCAACCATAATCATGTATACAAGTAAGATACCAAGAAGCATCATAAGCACCATATCTGTCATAGCTTCATTGATTGTTTCATCTTCACCTGCAAAGTCGATTTCTATTCCCTTAGGAGCATCATACTTCTTTACAGCGTCCTTAGCATCGTTTGTTACAAGAGTTACGTTGTAGCCCTCTTCGATTAAAGCTGATACCTGAATGTATCTTGTCTGGTCAATTCTTGCAATAGCACTGAGAGTTTCTGTTTCTGTTATTTCTGCAATATCAGCAAGCTTAACTTCTGTTTCTGTGCCATCCATTCCTGTTACTTTGAGTGTATAGTTTCTGATGTAATCAGGTGTAAGCTCTGTTACAGCATCAGATGAAATGATTACATCATAAGAGCTTCCTTCTGATGTTATATCTCCTGCATTCTTTTCTGTTGTAAGATTTGCAGAAATATCAGCAAATACCTGAGCTACTGTAAGCCCCTTGAGCATTGCTTTTTCCTTGTTTACGCTGATTTTAAGAGCAGGGTCATTTTCTTCCATACCGTTTGATACTTCTGTTGTACCCTCAACGCCCTTAAGAATTTCAGCAATGTCATTTGCAGTTTTCTGGAGTGTTTCCATATCATCACCGAATATGTTAATCGCAACACCTGCACCACCCATAAGTGATGAAATATCCATAACGCCTGCTGCTTCAAATTCGCAGTCAAGGTCACTGCAAGATTCGTTGATTTCCTTTGTAATATCAGAAATTTCTCTGTCTGTATTTTCGTCAAGAATAATGTACATTGTAACAGATGTTGTTGAGCCTTCGCCCATACCCATAACATCTGTACCGCCTGTCATCGCACCGACTGTAACTACACCGTCAACAGCCTGAATACGCTTTACAGCTTCATCAGACATAGCCTTTGTTTCTTCAAAGCTTGAACCGACTTCCATTTCAAGTGTAGCTGAAAGCTGAGGCATATCCATATCAGGCATAAATATGAAGCCCTTGCTTATTGCGCCGAAGCAACTTGCAACGAGAAGTGCAACTGCTGTAATAAGCACAACAGGTTTATGTGAAAGTGACCATGTAACTGCCTTTTTATATCCGCCATTGAACTTGTCAAAAATCTTGTGTTCCTTTTTCTTTGAATCCTTAAGTATTCTTGAAGCCATCGCAGGAACAAGTGTAAGAGCAATAATAAGGCTGGCAATAAGTGAATATCCGAGAGTAAGTGCCATATCTGTAAAGAGCTCTCTCGAAAGACCATCTACAAACACAATCGGAAGGAATACACAGATTGTTGTAAGAGTTGAAGCCGCAATAGCTCCGCTTACCTGTGCCGCACCCGATACAGCAGCTTTAATCGCAGATTCGCCCTTTGATCTTAATCTGTAGATATTTTCGATTACAACAACCGAGTTGTCAACAAGCATACCTACGGCAATTGCAAGACCTGAAAGTGACATCATATTAAGGCTTATTCCTGAGAAGTACATAAGTACAATCGCAAAGAATACACTGACTGGGATACTACAGAGTGTGATAAATGTAGGACGGATATCCTTAAGGAAGAGGAAGAGGATAATTACCGCAAAAAGTGCGCCCCATAAAAGACTTGAAGTGATAGAGCCGATAATAATATCAATATAATCGCCCTGATTCATAAGGATTGTAAATTCAAGTCCGTCATATTCCTTTGAAAGCTCGTCAAACTTTGCCATGATATTATCAGCAACGTCAGCTGTCGCATAAGATGACTGCTTTGAGAAAGTAAGCATTACGCCGTCATTGCCGTTGATTTTTGCATAAATATCAAGGCTGTTATCACTGATAAATACATCAGCAACATCTGAAACCTTTACAGGTTCAATTCCGGGCATTTTAAGGTCAACGAGAATAAGCTCGTTTATTTCTTCATAAGATTTGATTTCATCGCCTACACTTACAAGATACTGTACGCCTTCCTGTACTACATAGCCTGCAGGCATTGAGAAATCCTGTGCTGTTAAAATACCTGAAAGAGTATCCATTGAAAGAAGCTTATCGAGATTAATCTGTGCATGAGCATCTTCCATTGCTGCTTCAAGCTCCTGTCTGCCTGCCTGAAGCTCATCCCATGCAGTCATTACCTGCTTATACTGTGCTGAATTTGTAATCTGAGTCTTTGAAGCTTCCTTCATTTCAGCAGTAAGCTGTTCGTTTGAATCAATCTGAGCAATTGAGTCCATAAAAGCATCATACGCAGGCTTTAACGCAGCCTCGCCTTCTTCAATGCCCTTAAGAGGCTCTGCAAAATTCTTGTCTACTTCAGCATATATCTTACTGTAAAGAGCATCTATCTTTTCCTGTGAAAGCATAAGATTAACCTGCTCGCTTACATTACCGCTTGTTGAAACGCTTGCTACACCGCTTACAGATTCAAGCTTGCTGAGAAGCTCTGTATCGAGGAATTCAGAAAGCTGAACTGTGTTCATACCCTTTTTCTCAACAGCAGAAACAAGGACAGGCATCATATTAGGATTAATCTTCATAATATAAGGTGTGCCGACCATATCGTCCCATGCACCCTCAAGCTGTGTTATTCTCTGAAGAATATCAACTGTTGTTGAATCCATATTTGTTTTTTCTTCAAATTCGATAAACACCATTGAGTAGTTTTCGCTTGATGTAGAGTTCATTGTCTTTACACCGTCAAGTGTGGCAAGAGTCTGCTCCATTGGTTTTGAAACTACCATTTCTACCTTTTCCGGAGTAGCACCTGGATATGAAGTCATAATCATTACATATGGCATATTCATATTCGGCATTAAATCCGGAGTCATTCTGGTATATGAAACTATACCGAGAACAATTACCGCAATAACAGCCATAAAGACAGTAAGCGGTTTTCTTACGCTGAATTTTGACATAAATTCTCTCCTTTTATATGTATTTATCCCCAAAGTATATATCAAGACGAAAACATCCGTCTTAATTTTCAATAGCGCCCCGCCTGATGATTTCAAGCTGATTTATAAAGCTTTGTCTGTAAACTTCACGATTATCGTAATCGCAGAACACATCAGCAAGATTTTTTCCGATTATCAATGAAATCATATTCACGACATCTTCAATAAATACGCTGTCATGCTGCCTGAAATGTGATATTTCTGCCATTATACGAAGCTTATCTGAAATATCAGGCTTTTCTGCATCAAATTCTCTGAGCAGATTTTTAAGATTTCCATTTGAAATTTTAAGACTGAGAAAGAAATTCTTTATAACATCGACATTATCACAATTCCCCGCAGTTACAGCAGAATCAAAAATCATCTGAGCTGCAGCAAAGATATTACCGTCGCATTTTGCTGCACTTTCATTAAGACATTGCTGCATACGAATACGGAACTCACTTAAAATATAGCCGATAAGGTCGTTTTTATCTGTAAAATACTGATAGAAGCTGCCTCGTGAAATACCTGCTTCCTTGATAATCCTGTTAATTGAGATTTCGTTCACAGGTACTTGTGAAAGCTCACATACTGCCGCACCAATAATCCTCAGACGTTTCACTTCCGTCAGATTAAAAAACCTTTCCGTTGGCACATAATCTCCCCTTTATAATAAAGTGACACTATGTCATATCGCTATTATATCATATTGTTAATTTATTATCAAGAGTGCAGATGATTATCTGCATTTTTATCACATTATAGCTCTGTCTGTTTATAATTATCGGACATTTTTACTTCTTTTCGCCAAAACACAAGTTTTTACTTGAAAAAAGGAAACTGCTGTGGTATAATGTAAGAAATGTGTAAAGCTGCGGTCTTTCCGTTGTCTTTGCCAACCACTACGGTATACGCAACCGATAATGCGTAAACGCTGACATTTTCAGCGTACAGGAGTTATTATGGAAGAGAATAATCCAATTGTTCTTGACAGAACTACATACAAGCGAATTAAGGCTATGGACAGAAAGCAGATGGAAATATGCCTTACAAACATCTATAATTCTGCTCTTAATGACGCTAAAAACGGCGAAATTGAAACTGCTGAAGCAAATACAGCAGAAGTTTCATGCGGTGTTACTCCCGACGCTATCAGAGAAGCTATCTCAGGCGTAAAGGGTATTGGTGAAGCTCGTCTTAACGATATCATGGAAGCTGTTTCTAAGCTTTTTGCTTAAGACGTGATGACACAAACCGGATTCATATAATAAAACGGCTGTAAATCAGCCGTTTTATTTTTTGTATATACGCAAAAAACTCCGTTTTTTCAAACGGAGTTTTATTTTATCATTACTTATTTAACTCTTGTAAGCTCAACGCTTTCGCCTTCGTCATCTGCCATTATGAGAGTAAGAGTATCGCCCTCAATCTTGTATTCACATGATTCTTCAACATCTTCGCCGTCTTCAGCAGTATCTGATGAAAGAATTGTTGAACCGCCCTTCATAACAAGTGTTTTGCCGTCAGCTGTATATTCGCCCATTTCTGCACTTACAATAAGCTTTTCACCTTCAATGATGAATGAAACTTCGCCGTCACCAAATGTAGCAAGATCTTCTTCATCCATACCGCCTGCAATTTCATATTCGCCGTCCATTGTTGAATCGTCTTTCTCGCCCTTTCTCTTGAGTGAAAGAACTTCCTGACCTTCAGTAGAAGCCTTGATTGTTTCGCCGTCAAATTCTGTGTCACAAGCCTGACCCATTACTTCAAGCTTGCCATCCTTGTTAAAGCACATTATTGAAGAATAATCAAATGATGAACTCATAACGCCGTCTTCACCGAAAGAAATAACTGCTCCGAAAAGTTCTTCGCTTGTCCAATCACCACAGATTGAAGTGTCTTCTACTGAAGCTGAGCCCTTTGAGCTTTCGTCTTTCTTTGAGCTTTCATCCTTCTTTGAATCTTCTTTATCTTCCTTATCCTTTTTGCTTTCTTCGTCTTTCTTATCGTCTTTATCGTCGTCTTCCTTATCGTCCTTATCGTCCTTGTCATCCTTGTCATCGCTTACAGCGCTTGACTCAGCCTTTGATTCCTTTTCTTTTTTTTCATCCTTATCGCATGAAGCGCATGCAACTGTAATCATTGCGCATGAAAGTAAAAGTGCTAATAATTTTTTCATTTTTATTTCCTCCATAAAATTCAAATCTATGTATCAGATATTTTGTTTTTCTGAACATTGAGACAATTATAGCACTTTTATTTTACTATTACAAGCATAAAAACAGTTTTGTTAACATTTTCATCCAAACAGCTATTTTAACACTACTCTGAAATTCTAATTTGTTTATTTTAACCATATAACAACCGCTTTAATTGTTTGTTATGACGTTGCATTCTTGGCATACTGTGAAAGAATCATAGACGCATCAACAGCGTCAACGTTATTATCGCTGTTAAAATCTGCAGCACACCACTGGAAATAATCAAATGTGCTCTTTTCTCCTGTTGATGTCTTTGCATATTCCGCAAGAACTGACGATGCATCAACAGCATCAATAGAATTATCTCCGTTTATATCGCCCGCAATTACAGTTCTTACCTGAAATTCTATACCAGCACTTTCAGCATATTTTTCAGCAGCAGAGCCTTTTGCTCCGATAATCTTAACGTCTGAATAAACGAGATTTTTTCCTGTTCGAAGGTCATAGTACATACCTATCGAATCAGAAGCAATTTCGGTTACTTTCATAGGAACAACAATTTCTTTCAGCGATGAACAGCCATAAAGAGCCTCTTCCTCAATCGAAGCAAGCGATATACCGCCCTTTATTGAAGAAAGACTGCTGCACATGCTGAAGCTCTGCTTTGCAAGCTTTGTAACCGACTTTCCGAGAGTTACCGATTTAAGTCCTGTGCAGTTCATAAAGCAAGCGTTTCCGATTGTTTTTACGCTGTCGGGAATTTCAATGCTTTCAAGCTGTAAACATCCCGAAAAAGCATAAGGCGCTATTTCTGTTACGGAATCGGGAATAGAAATTTTCTTTATATTGCTCAATCCGAAAAACGCTCCGCCCATAACAGATGTTACATAATCCGGGATTTCAACCTCTGTATTAACACCTGCATACTGGATAAGACTTTTTTTATCATAGCTTACAAGCATATTATCAGATGAAGCTAAATTCTTGTTATCCTTATGTACAGCTATCGAATAAAGCTTCGGGCATGCTCCGAAAATATACATTCCGACATTTTTAAGTCCTGCACCGATTTCGGCTGTCTGCAATGATTTGCAGTTCAGGAATGCACCGTCTTTAATTGTTGTTACGCTATCGGGAATTGTGATATTATTGACAAGAGAACAGTCATAAAACGCTCTTTCGCCTATTATTTCCACTCCCGACGGAATTGTCACACTGCTGAAAAGATTAAGTCCCGAAAAAGCCTTGTCAGCAATTTCTGTCACCTTATATCCGTCAAGCGTTTCGGGAATAACAAGGCTTTCGCCCTCACCCTTACAGCCTGTAATGACAGCCTTGCCGTCAGCAGCTGTATATGTAAATGTATAATCCTGATACACCTTTGTAAGAGCATAGGTTTCCTTAACGGGAACTGTCATACTCATACCGCCGAACAAAATCACTCCGCCCGTCAATACTGCGGCTATTTTTAACATACTCATAACTTAAATCCTGCCGTGTGCGTGACGTGTAACGTGACATCCCACGTTTACGGAAACAGGAAGTCCTGCAATATGTGTAGGATATTCCTCAATATTTACAGCAAGAGCTGTAACTGTACCACCAAAGCCCTGCGGTCCGATGCCGAGTTTGTTTATCTCATCAAGCATTTTCTGTTCAAGCTCTGCATAAAGCGGCTTTGGATTGCGTATCGCTACGTCACGGCAAAGTGCCTTTTTAGCAAGATATGCACACATTTCAAAATCTCCGCCTATACCTACTCCGACAACTATCGGAGGACATGGATTACTTCCTGCTTTAGAAATGCTGTCCCTTACAAAGCCGATAATGTCATCATGTGTTGCAGATGGAGTAAACATTTTAAGCGCCGACATATTTTCACTGCCGAATCCCTTAGGGCATACATCAATTTCAATGTTTTCACCCTCAACAATATCAATATGAAGCACAGCAGGAGTATTATCGCCTGTATTTACACGCTCTAAAGGGTCACCAACGATTGATTTTCTGAGATATCCGTCTGTATATCCCTTTGCAACACCTCTGTTTACAGCATCACGAAGAAGTCCGCCCTCAATATGAACATCCTGTCCTATTTTCATAAACACAACAGCCATACCTGTGTCCTGACAGATAGGTAAATCTTCACTTTCAGCTGAATCTATATTTGCACATAAATCATCGAAAACTGCTTTCCCGACAGGTGAGGCTTCAATGCTTCCGCACTCTCTGATTTTATTTTCAAGTGCAGTCGGAAGCTTTTTATTAGCCTTGATACAAAGCTCTGCAACAAGCTTTTCAATTTCGGATACATTTATATTTCTCATTTTCATTCACTCTCCTCGTAAACTATTTTACCGTTTATCATTACAGCGGCAGGCTGTGACATAAGGTCAAGCGGATTTTCGCCCGACTTATATAATTGCAGGTCTGCGTGCTTGCCGACTGCTATTGAACCCATTACATCATCTGTCCCTGTTATCTGTGCCGCATTGATTGTAAGTGCTTCAAGTGCCTTTATATATTCAAGACCGCCCTTACAGCTTGTCTGTGCCGATATAGGAAGATACTGTATCGGTATTACGGGGTGGTCGGTACATATTGCAAGCTTTACACCCTCATTGCTCATTACCGCCGCATTTTTTATATCAAGCCCTTTCATTTCAGGCTTGCATCTGTCGCATATTACAGGACCGCATATTACAGGTACTCCTGCCTTTGCAATTATATCGGGGATCAAGTGTCCCTCTGTGCCGTGAATTATTACACAGTCAAGATTATATTCCTTAGAAATGCGGATTGCCGTACATATATCATCTGCTCTGTGACAATGGAAAAATGCCTTTGCTTCATTTTTCAAAAGCGGCATAAGTGCTTCGTTTTTTATATCATATTCAGGAGGCTCAAGATTTTCCTTATCGGCATTATATGCTTCGGTATCTTCAAGATAACGCTTCGCCTTGCCGAGCCCTTCACGTATAATCGCTGTTATTGCCATTCGTGTTATAGGAGTTTCATCCTTGCCGTTATATACATTTTTAGGATTTTCTCCGAGAGCAAATTTAATTCCTGCCATTTTAACAAGCATATCGTCAACACAACGCCCGCTTGTTTTGATTACGGTTATTTCTCCGCCGCAGGCATTTGCACTTCCGGGACTTGAAGCTACTGCTGTTATTCCTCTTGACACAGCCTCTTTGAAGCATTCGTCAAATGGATTTATTCCGTCAATTACTCTCATCTGAGGAGTAAAAGGGTCAGTCGCTTCATTACAGTCATCACCCTCAAAATCAATACCATTTTCTATTATTCCGAGATGTGTATGTGCGTCTATAAATCCAGGATATATTGTCATACCCGAAGCATCCATATCGCCTTTTTCTATAACAGAAGGCTCGCCCTGCGAAACAGCTTTGATTATACCGTTTTCAATTTCGATATATCCCTTTTTAATAGGCAAATCCGATTCCATTGTATAAATTTCGGCATTGTAAATTTTCATATTATTGCTCCTAACGAACTAACGTACAAATTTCTGATTTGATAAGCTCTACGCATTTCAGCGGTGATGTATTGCAGTCAACCTTTATTTTTGAATGCTTCTCGTATATAGGATAACGCTGATTATAAAGCTCAAGAAGCCCTTTTTCACCTTTCTGTGCAACAAGCGGACGGTTAGAGTCGTTTTTTATACGCTCGTAGCACACCTCAAACGGTACATCCGCAAAAACTACAACGCCGTTTTTGTTCGCATATTCTGCTGTTTCGGAATTGAGCATTGCACCGCCTCCACATGAAATAACAGCATTTTTCTCACACAGATTCTTCATCACCTGTGTTTCCTTCTGTCTGAATACAGCCTCGCCGTATTGCTCAAATATTTCAGGAATAGTCATTTTCTCCTGCTCTACTATGTACTCATCCGAATCTATATATGCAAGTCCCATTGCTTTCGCAAGAAGCTTACCTATTGTAGACTTTCCACACCCCATAAATCCGCAGAGAAAAACCGTCATTTTATTTCACCTGACCTTCGTTTATCTTATCTTCAACAGCTTTGATAATCTTGTTGATTTCTTCCTCTGAATAAAAATCTCCGTCCCATATCTCATGAGCCTTTACAGCCTGATATACAAGCATTGAAGCTCCGCCGACAGCAACCTTTCCCATAGCCTCTGCCTTTGTGATAAGCTGTGTTTTTACGGGATTATATACTGCATCAAAAACGTGTGTACAGCCTGAAATAATCTCATCTGAAACAGGACAAGCCTCAGTTTTAGGATACATTCCGACAGGTGATGCATTAAGTATAACATCATATTTCCCGTCAAGCTCTGATATAATCGCAATATTTACAACAGCTTCGGGAATTTTTGCTGTAATTTCTTCTTTAAGCTTCTGTGCGCTTTCCATAGCCTCAGGAATAATTCCAAGCGTTACGCTTCCGCCGTGAAGAGCAGTTTCAATAGCCATCATTCTGCCTACACCACCACAGCCGATAAGAAGCACATTCTTGTCAAGCGGAAATTCCTTTGTTGCCGTAAGAAATCCGTCACAGTCAGTATTATATCCGATAAGCTTTTCTCCGTCATTTGCAACACAGTTTACGGAATTATATCTTTCTGCACTTTCTGCAAGCTCGTCTATCTGCTTTATGACATTGATTTTATGAGGGATTGTAACATTAAATCCGTTCAGACCTCTGAGAAAATCACCTTTTCCGTCAAGCTCCTCAGGTGATATTTCTTCAAGACTGTATGAGCTTTCACGATTTTTTATTCTGAATAATTCATCGTGAATAAGCGGTGACATAGAATGTCCGAGAGGATATCCTATAAGAGCATATTTTTTCATTATGCAAATGCCCCCTCAAGTGTTTTTACGTTTTCGATATTGTAAGCATTTACACCCTTGAGTGTTTTCTTTACAAGTCCTGTGAGAACCTTATTAGGTCCGAACTCAACAAATGTATCAAAACCGTCGTTTACCATAGCGTTAAGCTCTGATGTAAAGCGTACAGGTGATACAATATGCTTTGCAAGTATTTCTGCCATATCGCTGAAATCAGTAAGCTCTGCACCTGTAAGATTGCTGTAATACTTGATTTCAGGCTTTTTATATGTGATTGTCTTTGCTGTTTCGAAAAATTCCTTTGAAGCTTCTTCCATAAGCTTTGAATGGAATGCACTTGCAACATTAAGAGGAATTACTCTTGCACCCTCTGCCGCAAAAAGCTCTGCTGCCTTTTCAACTGCACTTGTTTCGCCTGCAATTACAGTCTGCTGTGTTGAGTTGTAATTTACAGGAACTACATATCCGTCAACTGATGCACAGATTTCCTCGATTTTTTCGGAAGCAAGCTTCATAACTGCCGCCATAGAGCCTTTATTTGCCTTTGCGCACTTATCCATCGCCTCTGCTCTTGCTTTTATAAGGCGGAAACCGTCCTCAAATGATACCACCCCCGAAGCTACCATTGAAGCATATTCCCCGAGTGAATGACCTGCAACACCACTGAATTCAAATCCCATATTTTTTGCTGCTTCAAGACACACAAGAGATGTTATCATTATTGCAGGCTGTGAATTTGCAGTTTGACCGAGTATAGCTTCATCTGCTTCAAAACATATATTTTTCAGATCCTTTCCGATTATATCAGAAGCCTTATCATAGAGTGAAATAAGCTCAGGATACTTCTCTGCTATATCCTTTCCCATCCCCTGATACTGTGAACCCTGACCTGAAAATAGTGAAATTACCATAAAAACAATCTCCTTTTCTGTAAGCAATGTATATTTGTATAGACAAATTCAACATTCATCAACAAGTTTTTTTGTTGAAACAGCCGATATTTTCGTTTTGACTCCTTAAACTGACAAGTTTACATTGCAAAAAAATGTAAAATAGATTAAAATAGAATTTGAAACATTATTTATTTTTCAATTTCTTACTATATTATAATAACACATTATTTTTAAGATTACAATAAAAATTTCAAATATAAATTATCGGAGGCAAGCTTAATGGGAATTCAAATTCTTGGAACAGGCCGTTATGTACCCGAACAGATTGTTACCAATGATGACCTTTCAAAATACGTTGAAACAAACGACGAGTGGATAAGAACAAGAACAGGTATAGCTCAGCGACATATTTCAGGCTGGGAGCCTACATGGTATATGGGACTCAAAGCCGCTGAAAAAGCTATTGAAAAAGCAGGAATAAACGCTGAAGATATCGGTATAGTTATCGGCTGTACAATTTCAAGTGATTTCCATACACCTGCTATGGCTAATATCATTCAGGGAAAGCTCGGTGCTGTAAATGCACTCTCGTTTGATCTCAATGCCGCATGTTCAGGATTTGTCTATGCTGTCGATACAGCAAGAAGATTCCTTGAAACAGACGAAAATATGAAATATGCCATTGTAGTTGCCTCTGAAAACCTTTCAAGAGTTGTTGATTTCAACGACAGAAACACCTGCATTCTTTTCGGTGACGGTGCTGCTGCCGCTGTTATCTCAAAAAGCGATACTCTCTATTCAAGCTATCTTGGCTCTGACGGTTCAATCGCAAACGTGCTTTTTGCACGTTCCGTAAATACCAACGAAAAATTTGCGGTTGAATCCGATTTCAACGACGGCTTTGAAGGCAATAATATGCACGCAATTTATCAGAACGGCAAAGAAGTATACAAATTTGCGGTAAAGGCTCTCCCTCACGCTTTTGAAAAATCAGCAGAAAAAATCGGTATTTCAGCTGATGAAATCGACCTTTTCGTTCCACATCAGGCAAATCTGAGAATTCTTGAAACTGCCGCTAAAAATCTCGGCGTTTCTATGGATAAATTTTTTGTTTCTCTCGATAAGTTCGGCAATACTTCAAGTGCTTCAATTCCGATTGCTCTTGATATTGCTCTTGAAGAAAACAAAATCAAGAACGGAGATAAAATCTGCCTCGTAGGCTTCGGTGCAGGTCTTACTTCCGCTTCAATTATAATGGAATTTTAAAATTTTAAGGAGAATATTATGAAAACAAGAATTACTGAACTTTTAGGCTGTAAATATCCTCTTATTCAGGGCGGTATGGCTTGGATTGCCGAAAGCACTCTTGCTGCCGCTGTTTCAAACGCTGGCGGTGTAGGTCTTATCGCAGGGGGCTCTGCTCCTATCGATTATCTCAGAGATCAGATAAGAAAGTGCAAGGAGCTTACAGATAAGCCTTTCGGCGTAAATATTATGCTTATGAGTCCTAACGCTGAAGATCTCGCTCAGCTTTGTATAGATGAAAAGGTAGCTGTTGTTACAACAGGCGCAGGTAATCCCGGAAAATTCATCCCAGCATGGAAAGAGGCAGGAATCAAGGTTATTCCTGTTATCCCGTCAGTAGCTCTTGCAAGACGTATGGAAAAGGCAGGCGCAGACGCTGTTGTTGCAGAGGGAACTGAATCAGGCGGACATATCGGCGAAAATACTACAATGTGTCTTGTTCCTCAGGTTGTTGACGCAGTTGAAATTCCTGTTATTGCCGCAGGCGGTATCGCTGACGGCAGAGGTGTTGCAGCTTCATTTATGCTTGGTGCTGAGGGTGTGCAGATTGGTACACGTTTCCTCGCTTCTGAAGAATGTCAGATTCACCCTACATTCAAGGAGCTTGTAATCAAGGCTAAGGATACAGACAACGTTGTTACAGGCAGATATACAGGTCATCCATGCAGAAATATCAAGACAAAATTTGCAAAAATGCTTGCAAGCGGCGAAAAGGACGGCTCACTCACTCCTGAACAGTTTGAAGAAGTTACACTTGGCTCACTCAGAAAGGCTGTACAGGACGGAAATGTTGAAGAGGGTTCTTTCCTCTGCGGACTTATCGCTGGTATGATTAATGATGTAAAGCCTTGCAAGGATATCATTGAAGAGATGATGGAACAGGCTGAAAAGCTTCTTGCAAAATAATTAATCCGCATAACATATATAAAGGATTATATCTATGAAAGAGTACAAATTTATACGAATGAAACATTCCATTTTCAAAGGATATATTTCAGACAGCAAAGAATACAAAAAGCTCGGTCACAGAGAAATTATCAGAGATATGGCTGAACAGGGCTGGCGTTTTGTTGGTCAGGTTCCTGTCGCATCAGACGGTTGCGGCATAACAACACTTTTTGACCTTGTTTTTGAAAAAGAAGAATAATTGGAGGAATAAATAATGGCAACAGCAATTATCACAGGAGCATCACAGGGAATCGGTGCTTGTATCGCAAAAAGACTCGCTAAAGATGGTTACGATATCGTTATAAATTATTATCCCGGCGAAGACGGAAAAACAAAGGCAGAAGCAGTTGCAAAGGAATGTGAAGCCTTTGGCGTAAAGACATTCTGCTATGGTGCAGACGTTTCAAAATTCGCTGACTGCGAAGAAATGGTTAAGGCTGTCAAGGCTGAATTCGGAACAATTGACGTTCTGGTAAACAACGCAGGCATCACAAAGGACGGACTTCTTGCTCGTATGTCCGAAGAAAACTATGACGCTGTTATCGCTGTAAATCAGAAGAGCGTATTCAATATGATGAAAACAGTATGCGCTGTTATGATGAAGCAGAGAAGCGGCAGAGTTATCAACGTTTCTTCAGTTGCAGGACTTTACGGTAACCCAGGACAGTTCAACTATTCAGCTTCTAAGGCAGCTATTATCGGTATGACAAAGACAGCCGCTAAGGAATTCGGTTCAAGAAGCATTACATGCAACGCTGTTGCTCCCGGCTTCATTCAGACTCCTATGACAGACGCTCTCACAGACGATCAGAAAAATGCTATTTTAAGCCAGATTGCTATGAAGAGATATGGTCAGGTTGAAGAAATCGCAGGCGTTGTTTCATTCCTTGCTTCTCCTGACGCAAGCTATGTTACAGGTCAGGTTATCGAGATTTCAGGCGGACTTTCAATGTAATTATAAAAAAGACAGACGTACAAATTTATATCAGAAAGGATTTATTAATATTATGAAAAGAGTAGTTATCACAGGTCTTGGAAGTGTTACCCCTCTCGGCGCAAACACAAAGGATTTCTGGAATAACCTTAAAGCAAACAAAATAGGATTTTCATTCATAGATTCATTCGATACAGAACGTACAGGCGTTAAAATCGCAGGCTTTGCAAGAGATTTTGACGAAACTGCATATTACGACAAGCCTAACTGCTTTGATAAAAAAGAAAGCAAACGTATGGACAGATTTACAAAATTTGCTGTTGTGGCTGCAAGAGAATCTCTTGATGATGCAGGAAGCGACTTCACAGATGTAGACCCATACAGAGCAGGTGTAATTATCGGCTGCGGTATCGGCGGTATCAACCTTACAACTGAAGAACACTGCAAATACCTTGAAAAAGGTCCGGGAAGAATGTCTGTATTCTATGTTCCTATGATGATAGGAAATATGGCGGCAGGTACTGTTTCAATGAAAACAGGCTTCAAGGGTGCTAACTATTCAACTGTTACAGCCTGTGCTTCATCTACTCACGCAGTAGGCGAAGCTTTCAGAAAAATCAAAGACGGATATCTCGATGTATGTCTTTGCGGCGGTACAGAAAGTACAATAAACGAATTTACCCTCGGCGGATTTGCCAATATGAAGGCTCTTTCAAAGAGCGATGACCTTGAACGTGCTTCAATTCCTTTCGATAAGGAAAGAAACGGCTTTGTACTCAGTGAAGGCTGTGGTATGCTCGTTCTCGAAGAGCTTGAACACGCTAAGGCAAGAGGCGCTAAGATTTACGCTGAAATTGCAGGCTATGGTGCTACTTGTGACGGATATCACATGACTTCTCCTGCTCCTGACGGTATGGCTGCAGGTATGGCTATGACTCTTGCTATGCAGGAGGCAGGTGTTACACCTGCTGAGGTTGATTACATCAACGCTCACGGCACATCAACAGGTCTTAACGATAAATACGAAACAAATGCTATCAAAAATGCTTTCGGCGATGAAGCAAAGAATGTAAAAGTAAACTCAACAAAATCAATGATTGGTCACCTTCTCGGTGCGGCAGGTGCTGTTGAAGCTATCGTTACTGCAAAATCAATCGAAGAAGGCTTCATTCATAAAACTGTCGGCTATAAAGTTCCTGATGAAGAATGTGACCTCAATGTATGCGGCGAAGGCAATATTGAACAGGAAATCAACGCTGCACTTTCAAATTCACTCGGTTTCGGCGGACACAATGCAACAATCTGCCTGAAAAAATACAAAGACTAATCCGTTTATCTGAAAGGAGATTATCAAATGTCTGAAAAATTCGTGTCATGCGGACTTACGCTCGACGAAATCAAAGAACTCGCAAACTGCGTTTCTGACAACAAGCTCGGAAAGATTAAAATAAAGAACGGCGACTGTGAAATCATCATTGAGGGTGAAAAGAAGGCTCCTGCTATGCCTCCTGTAATGGCACCACCTGTTGCTCCATCAATGGTAAATGTTACAACAACAGCCGCTTCAGCTCCTAATGCTGAAATAAACGCTCCTGCTGACACTCAGCCAAGCGGTAATGTAGTAAAATCACCTATCGTAGGTACATTCTACGCTGCTCCTGCTCCCGGCAAGCCTGCATTCGTAAAAATCGGCGATACAGTTAAAAAAGGCGACGTTATCATGATTATCGAATCAATGAAGCTTATGAACGAGGTTCAGAGCGAATTTGACGGCAAGGTTACACAGATTCTTGTTGAAGATGGTCAGGCAGTTGAATTTGACCAGCCTATTATGATTATCGAATAAGCGGAGGTTAGCTATGGCAGACGTTTTACTTAATAAAGAACAGATTATGGAGATTATTCCTCACCGTGACCCATTTCTTCTCATTGACGAAGTTCTCGAAATGGAAGTCGGCGTAAAGATAAAGGCAAGAAAATATATAAAGAACGATGAATTCTGGTTCAAGGGACATTTTCCTGATTATCCTGTAACTCCGGGCGTTCTTATGGTTGAAATGCTCGCTCAGGCAGGAGCTGTATGTATGCTCTCAAAACCTGAATACAAGGGCAAAATTGCTTTCTTCGGCGGTATTGACAAGGCTAAATTCCGCAGACAGGTGCTCCCCGGAGATGTACTCGACCTTGAAGTTGAAATAATCAAGGTAAGAGGCCCTGTGGGAACAGGCAAGGCTATCGCAAGCGTTGACGGCGAAAAGGCTGTTTCATGTGAAATAACCTTTGCTGTCGGAAAATAAGAGGAATTAGAATGTTTAAAAAGATTTTAATTGCCAACAGAGGCGAAATAGCTGTAAGAATTATCCGTGCCTGCCGTGAACTCGGAATCAGATGCGTTACAATCTATTCAACAGCAGATGCAAACGCTCTTCATGCAAAAATCGCTGACGAATCGGTTTGTATCGGCCCTGCACCGACAAAAGACAGCTATCTCAATATGAACGCTATTATAATGGCGGCTAAGAATACAGGCTGTGAGGCTATTCACCCCGGCTTTGGTTTCCTTTCAGAAAATGCGGAATTTGCAAAGCTCTGCGGTGAAAACGGAATAGAATTCATCGGTCCGTCATATAAATCCATTGAAATGCTCGGTGATAAGGCTGCCGCAAAGGAAACTATGGCCGCTGCGGGAGTTCCTGTTATCCCAGGCTCAAAGGGTGCAGTTTCCACATTTGAAGAAGCTAAGAAAATTGCTGAAAAATCAGGCTACCCTATTCTCGTTAAAGCTGCCGCAGGCGGCGGCGGACGCGGAATACGCCGTGTAGACCGTCCCGAAGACCTTGAAGCACAGCTTATTGCGGCTCAGCAGGAAGCTAAGAACTTCTTCGGTGATGATTCAGTATATATCGAAAAATTCCTTATAAATCCACATCACGTTGAAATCCAGATAGTTGCCGATAAAATGGGCAATACAATCTATCTCGGAGAGCGTGACTGCAGTATGCAAAGACGTAACCAGAAGGTGCTTGAAGAATGTCCGAGTCCTGTTGTAAACGAGGACCTCAGAAAGCGTATGGGCGAAGCCGCCGTAACTGCCGCAAAGCAAAGCGGTTACTATAACGTAGGTACTATCGAATTCCTCGTTGATTCGGATAAGAATTTCTACTTTATGGAAATGAATACAAGAATTCAGGTTGAACATCCGATTACTGAAGAGGTTACAGGCTTTGACCTTGTAAAAGCACAGATAAAAATTGCCGCAGGTATGCCACTCAGCATTACTCAGGATGATGTGAAGCTTACAGGTCATGCGATTGAATGTCGTATCAACGCAGAAAACCCTGAACTCAATTTCCGTCCTTCTCCGGGCAGAATTGAAGCTCTCAACATTCCGGGCGGCCCGGGTGTAAGAATAGACAGCGCTGTTTATCAGGGCTATACTATTACTCCTTTTTATGATTCTATGATTTGCAAGCTCATAGTTCACGGTGCTGACAGAGATGAAGCTATTATGAAAATGAAATGGGCTTTATCTGAATTTATTGTAAGCGGAGTCGATACAAATGTCGATTTCCAGCTTGAACTTATCAAAAACCGTGACTTCGAAAAGGGTGATTACGATAACGGCTATCTCAACCGCTATATGGAAACCCGTAATAAAAAGTGATTGTGGTGAATTAAATGCTTGAAGATTTATTCAATGTTGTAAAAAAACGATTTAATGATGAACAGGAAAAGCCTGATTTAGCAAAGCCTGTTTATAAATGTCCGAGATGTCAGTCAATCATAAACCTTGACCGCTTTGAAGAACTTAAAAAGGTTTGTCCAAGCTGTAATTATCACGGACGTATGACTGCAAGAGAAAGAATTGCCATTACAGTTGATAAGGGCAGCTTTATTGAATTTGATAAGGATATGATAAGCTGTAACCCTATTGATTATCCTGATTATGATGAAAAACAGGCTAAGCTCCGTAAATCAACAGGTCTTAAGGATGCTGTTATCACAGGTGAAGCTAAAATCAAGGGTTCTTCTGTTATTATCGCTGTTATGGACTCTCATTATATGATGGCTTCTATGGGAAGCGTTGTAGGTGAAAAGATTACAAGAGCATTTGAAACTGCTACTGTTAGAAATATGCCTATCGTTGTATTTACCGCCTCAGGTGGCGCAAGAATGCAGGAGGGCATTGTTTCCCTAATGCAGATGGCTAAAACATCAGGTGCTGTTGCCCGTCATAATCAATCGGGACAGCTTTATATAACGGTCCTTACAGACCCTACAACAGGCGGTGTTACTGCAAGCTTTGCGTCTCTCGGAGATATTATCATTGCCGAGCCAAAGGTGCTTGTAGGCTTTGCAGGCAGACGTGTTATTGAGGGTACCATAAAGCAAAGACTTCCCGATAACTTCCAGCTTGCCGAATTTATGCAGGAAAAAGGCTTTGTTGATATAATCGTTGAACGCTATAAAATGAGAAGTACACTTTCTCATTTACTTAAGCTTCACGGCTATAATGCGGAATAAGGAGGTGCTTTAAGTGGAAAAGGAAGTTAAATCTGCGTATGAACGCCTTGAGCTTATACGTCATAAAAACCGTCCGACAGTAAGAGATTATATTCCTCTTATTTTTACGGATTTCTACGAAATGCACGGTGACCGTCTTTGCGGTGATGACGCAGCTATTATCGGCGGTGTAGGTCGTCTTGACGGCAGACCTGTTACTATCATCGCTCAGGTTAAGGGCAGAGATATAAACGAAAATAAAAAATGCAACTTCGCTATGCCTCATCCTGAGGGCTACCGTAAAGCGCTCAGACTTGTTAAACAGGCTGAGAAATTCAACAGACCTGTTATATGCTTTATCGATACCCCAGGTGCTTTCTGTGGCATTGCCGCTGAAGAAAGAGGTCAGGGCGAGGCTATCGCTAAGAATATCGCTGAGTTTATGACTCTCAGAACTCCTATAATTTCCGTTGTTCTCGGCGAAGGAGGAAGCGGCGGTGCGCTTGCACTCGGTGTATGTGATGAACTTGCTATGCTTGAAAATGCAATTTACTCGGTTGTTTCTCCGAGAGGCTTTGCAAGCATCCTCTGGAAAGACGCTTCAAAGGAAAAGGAAGCCTGCCAGATAATGAAGATTACAGCCGAAGATCTCGTGCGTCTTGGCATTGCAGAAACCGTTATTGAAGAACCTCTTGGAGGCGCACATAACGATTTAGACAAAATTTCGGAAAATATTAAAGAATATTTGTCAGAAAAAATATCAGAAAAATGTCAAAAAGATATTGACGAATTGCTTAAAGCACGTTATACTAAGTTTAGGAAAATCGGTGACTTCATAGAGTAAGCTTATCGATTAGATTAATGACGGAATACCGTCAAATAAAAAATTGGAGGATTAGAAAATGATTTTTGATAAACTCAAGGACATTATCGTAGAACAGCTTGACGCAGATGAGGATGCTGTTACATTAACTGCTAACATTCAGGAAGACCTCGGTGCTGACTCACTCGACATCGTTGACCTCATCACAACAATTGAAGATGAATTTGATCTCTCAATCCCTGATGAAGCTGTTGACGAAATCAAGACAGTTGGCGATATCGTTAACTACATCGAAAAGAATTCAGACGCTGAATAATTAACGCATTAATAAAGCGAACCATAATGGTTCGCTTTAAGTCTATATACTGATATGTCAGTAAACTCTGCAAATAATACATTCCATACATATATGAAAGGATATACCATGAAACCGAAAAAAATATTGTCTTTAATTTTAATTTCCGCACTCTGTCTTTCCTGCACAGCTTGTAACAAAAACTCAGACACCAAGAAAGCTGATAAATCATCTTCCGTTTCGGAAAGCTCAGAAGAAAGCAAAGACGATTCATCAGATAATTCATCAGAAAACAATGATAGTTCATCAGATAAAAAAGACAAGATTGAAAAGGTTGATATAAACGATTATTTCAATAATACATCACCTAATCCTGCTCTCTGGAAAGTAACCGACAACGACAGCGATAATGTGCTTTATATGATGGGTACAATTCACGTCGCAGGTGATACCACATTCCCACTCCCTGACTACGTTATGGACGTCTACAACGGCTGTGATGGCATTGCTGTGGAATATAACGTGAAAGCACTCCAGAGCGATTTAAAGGAGCTTATGGCATTCCAGAGTGCCTTTGTTTACACAGACGGCACAGACATCACAAATCATATTTCAGCTGAAGCTTATGAAATCGCCAAAAACTACCTTAAAGACGCAGGACTTTACAACAAGCTTTTCAACAGCTATAATGCGGCTTACTGGATGAGCCTTATCACAAACGCTCAGATTATGAATATAGATAATCTCAGCACAGACGGCGTTGATATGCATTTTATAAATCTTGCGGACAAGGATAAAAAGCAAATTGTAAATATCGAAAAGCTTGACGCTCAGATTAAAGCTCTTGGCTCTTATTCTGATGAGCTTGTTGAATATATGATTATGGAGCTTGGCGAAGAGGACAGCACTACTATCACAAAGGATTCGGCTGAGGAGCTTGCTGCGCTCTATAACTACTGGGCTGACGGTGATGTAGATAAGCTTGCCGAAGAATCCGACATAGACGAGGATTCCTCTATCCCTCAGGAGCTTATTGATTATTACAACAAAAGCGAGGAGCTTATTCTTACATCAAGAAACAAGGTAATGGCTGAAAGAGCCTCACAGTTTATTGAAAACGGCGATAATCTCTTCTTTATGGTTGGCGCACTTCACTTTGCAGGTGATGAGGGTGTTGATGACCTACTTGAAGATATGGGATATACTGTTGAGAGAATAGACTGATATTAATATAACAGCGGACTGTCAAAACGGCAGTCCGCATATATTTTTCTTTTTTTGATTGACAAAAAAATGCTGATATGATATAATAATTTAAGTGAGTTCTGGGTGTGGCGCAGATGGTAGCGCGCTACCTTGGGGTGGTAGAGGCCGTGGGTTCAAGTCCCGTCACTCAGACCATTTCTTATGCCCAAAATAGATGACAGGGCGAAAAGCCACGCATTATCGTGGCTGAATTAGGGAACACTTAATTCAAGATAGTGGATAGCAGAAATGCTATCCACTTTTCTTTTATACAGATTACTTCACAGCTCCGATGTGCGTGAAGTAAATGTCAATATCCTGATGCTCTTTTCCGAAGCTGTCGATGGTTCTTTCATGCACTTCAATGCATGATACAAAGGTGTGGAGAACCTCTTGTGTGAGCTCGGTCAGAACCGTATACTTCTTTGCCAGTGAAATGAACCTTGCAGTATCCGCAGTCTTGCTTTTTGCCTGTGATATGGTTTCATTCAGTGA
>JAFWWU010000023.1 GCA_017523285.1 Ruminococcus sp. | reverse complement strand
TGGTATAAACGTACAGGACGTAATAGCAATTCAGAAATATGTTCTCAAGCTTATTGATGAGCTTCCTGTTGCCTAAAATCTGATTATTATGCAGTTATCAGCTTTTGTCAGATAACTGCATTTTATTTCTTCGACGGAGGTGATTGCTTGAAACGCAGAGATATACATATGTATATCGCTATATATTAGTTTTTCGATTGACATTGACAGGGAATAATGATACAATATATGTGTATAAATTTACATTCACTAAATTTATTTTTTGAGAGGGGTAATCTTTATGAAGATTAAAAAAATTCTCGCTGCTATGCTTTCATTTGCAGTAGTAGCGGCATCAGCTTCAATCTCAGGATTTACAGGTGCAACAAAGTATGCATCAGCTCTTGATGATTGCAACGACGACTGGCTTCACGCAGAGGGAAGCCGACTTTACGACATGAACGGCAACGAGGTATGGCTCACAGGTGCGAACTGGTTCGGCTTCAACTGTTCTGAAAACTGTGTTCACTATCTCTGGAGTGCGGACGTTGATGATGTTCTTCAGGAAGTTGCAGACAGAGGTATCAACGTAATCCGTTTCCCTATATCCAGTGAGCTTTTAGTTTCATGGATGGAGGGTACTCCGAATCCTGTATCAAGTGTTTCAGGTAATGCAGACCCTGCATTCACAATCAACCCTGATTTCGTACTTGAAGACGGCAAGACTTTAAAGGATTCAATGCAGATTTTTGATATCATTATGCAGAAATGTAAGAAATACGGTATCAAGGCTTTCGTTGATATTCACAGCCCACATTCAGATAACTCAGGTCATAACTACAACCTCTGGTACGGCAAAGCAGGCGTTACAACAGAAGTATGGATTGAAACTCTTGTATGGCTTGCTGAAAAGTATAAGAATGACGATACGCTTATCGGCTACGACCTTAAAAACGAGCCTCATGGTAAGGGACAGGAAGGCGTTGAAGCTGCTAAGTGGGATGGTTCAACAGATGAAAATAACTGGGCTTATGCCGCAACAAAGTGTGCAGAAGCTATTCTTGATGTAAACCCTAATGCACTTATTTTCGTTGAAGGCGTTGAGCAGTCAATGAGTGGTGCAATGGAAGGCGACTACTGGGGAATGCCTGACAGAAGAGATAACTCACCATACATCGGTGCATGGTGGGGCGGTAACTTCCGTGGTGCAAGAGAATATCCTATCGTTCCAAAGCAGGGAACAAGTCAGATTGTTTATTCTCCTCACGACTACGGTCCATCAGTTTATGCTCAGACATGGTTTGACAAGGACTTCAAAGAGCAGACGCTTCTTGATGACTACTGGTACGACACATGGGCTTGGATTAACGCAGAAGATGTTGCTCCTGAGCTTATCGGTGAATGGGGCGGTCACATGGAAGGCGACAACCTCAAATGGATGCTTCTTCTCCGTGATTACATGATTAAAAATCACATCAATCATACATTCTGGTGCCTTAACACTAACTCAGGCGATACAGGCGGACTCTGGGACAGCCTCGGATTCCAGCAGGGTGAGGGTACAACTATAGACTGGAACGAGCCTAAGTATGAGATGTTTGAAGTATCACTCTGGCAGACTCAGAAAACAGGTAAATATATCGGTCTTGACCATCAGGTAGCACTTGGTAAAAATGGTATTTCACTCAACGATTTCTATGCAAATTATGCAAACACAGAGGGTAGTAACCTTGACGGTGGCAAAACTGCAAGCGGTAATCCTGTTCAGGGAGTTACAACTACTACAGCACCAAAGGATACAACCACTACACCAAAGGTAACAACTACTACACCTAAGGCAACAACTACAACTCCTAAGGCTACAACCACAACAACTACAACAACAAAGCCGATTGTTACAGAACCGGTGGCAGACATCAAATACGGTGATGCAAACGGCGACGGAGCAGTTGACGTTGCTGACGTTGTGCTTGTAAAATGCTATCTCATTAATGGCGAAAGCTATTCAATGACAAAGCAGGGCGCCGCAAATGCGGATGTTCAGGGCAAATCAAACGGTATAAACGTACAGGACGTAATAGCAATTCAGAAATATGTTCTCAAGCTTATTGACGAACTTCCGGTTGCTTAAAATCTGATTATTGTGCAGTTATCGGCTTTGTCCGATAACTGCATTTTGTTTCTTCGATGGAGGTGATTGTGTGAAACGCAGGGATATAGCTGTAATAGCAGCAGGTGTGATACTAATTATTGCAATATCAATTTATGCTATACTCAGTAACAAGAAAAACGACATTATAATAGTATATAACAGCACGGCTGAAAAATATCAAACTGAACCTTCGACAGAGCTGGTTGTTACTACTCAGCCAATCACACAAACATCAGTTATACAGGCAGAAACAACAGTGTCGAAGCCACTGTATCTGAATATCAATACAGCAACAAAAGAAGAATTAATGCTTCTCAATGGAATCGGTGAGGCTTTTGCTGAGAGGATTATCACATATCGCAATACCTACGGAGATTTCAGAAATACAGAAGAAATAATGAATGTCTGTGGCATAGGTGAAAAGCTTTACGAGGTGATACTGCCATACATTTATGTGGAAAATCCTGTATATCCCGAAGCTACAACAGCCAAAACTCCCGTTGTAACGACAAAAACAGAAACAAAACCTCCACAGACGGAAATTGTTACAGAGCCATTTTCGGAAATATTCGACCTTAATACTGTAACATTCGAGGAGTTAATGTTTATTCCCGATATGAAAGAAGAACACGCGCTTAAAATTATTGAGCTTAGAGAACAAATCGGCTCATATAGCCATATTTACGAGATTTTGTATATCGAAGGCATATCTCGTGATACAGCTTCGGAGTATATGAAACACCTCGAAATTGTTGAATAAGTATAAGGTGTTTTATTCATTTGGAGAAAAATAAGTATATTGTGCTTGATTTTAACCGTTTTGTAACTATTTCAGAATAGCGGTCTGAATTTTGTATAAGCTGACGGAAAAAGAGGTTAAAACTTGTGCAATGCGACTAAAAAAGATTAAGAAATGAAACACTGCTTGACATTGAGCAAAAAATATATTAGACTAATAGTACAAAAGGAAGCAACTGTTATGATATCATTTCCATAATAGATTTCGCTTTATATCGGTTACTATGGCATTGCCATTGTAATATATTTCATTTATATTCGGCTGTTTATAGTGGGATACGCTGTAATGTAAATGAACAGAGCTCTCGGTTTCACGGTTATATATGCTTCCCGTAAGTCTCGGAAGTACATTTCGAATACCGAAAGGAAACTGTATGGTTGTTAAACTGTACGCTCTACATAAAAAAGGCTAAAAGCCGAAATCCAAGCGTATTATATTAGAACGACTAATATAATATATATATTTAAGGAGGAAAATCAAATGAACAAACTTAAAAGAACATTAGCTTTAGTTGCAACTCTTGCAATGGCTACAACAGCTTTCGCAAGCTGTGACAAGGATGACAAGTCATCATCATCAAAGGCTGAATCAAAGACAGAATCTTCAGCTACAGACTCAAAGGCTGACGGATCATCAGCAGAAGATTCAAAGAACGATCCTTCAACAAAGAGTGAAGAAGTTGGCGCTATCGACTCAAGCCTCAAGACAGGCGGTAAGGAATTCACAGTAACATCATGGAACGCTGACGACGCTGAAGCACTCGTTAAGATGTTCAACGAAAAGTCAGGCATGACAGCTAAGTTCGTTAACATGAGCTGTAAGGGTGAAGAAGCTGCTGAAAAGTACAAGAGTATGTTCCAGGCTGGCGACGACCTCGACGTTTATTTCGTAGAAGCTGACTGGGCTCTCCAGTTCGTAAATGATGACAAATTCACAGTTGGTCTTGACAAGCTCGGTTTCTCAGATGCTAACTTTGCTGAAATGTACGAATACACAGATGAAATCGGTAAGAGCATCAGCGGTGTTCGTAAGGGTGCTTCATGGCAGGCTGCAGCAGGCGGTTTCGCATACAGAACTGACCTTGCTGAAAAGTACCTCGGCGTAAAGACACCTGAAGATATGCAGAAGAAGATCGGCACATGGGCTGATTTCGAAGCTGCTGCTAAGACAGTTGCTGACGCTTCAGGCGGTAAGACAGCTCTCGCTGATACACTCGGTGGTCTCTGGCAGGTATTCTCTGCTGGTAGAACAAATGCTTGGGTTGAAAACAATAAGCTCGTTATCGATGATTCATGCAAGCAGTTTGCTGACCTCGCTAAGAACCTTTGGGATAACAAGGGTGTAATGCAGTGCGATCAGTGGGGTAACGAATGGCTCCCAGCTGGTCAGTCAGACGCTACAATGGGTTACTTCGTATCAACATGGGGATTCGGCGATGCTATCCTTGGTGCTGCTGCTGGTGGCGAAGGCGGTAAGACATATGGTAAGTGGAACGTTTGCGTAGGTCCACAGGAATTCTTCTGGGGCGGTACATGGATGGTTGTTAACCCAGGTACAGACAACGCTGAAGAATGCCAGAAGTTCATCAAGACATTCACAGTTGACAATGCAACTATCAAGGAATATGCACTTTCAAAGCCTGAATACTGCAACAACAAGACTGTAATGGCTGACATCGTTGCTTCAGCTTCATCAGATCCAACAACATACAAGGATCAGAAGGTTCTCAACAACCTCGGCGGTCAGAACTACTTTGAAGTTCTTGACGAATCTGTAAAGGGTATCGATCTTAAGGGTCTTATCACACCTTATGACGCTACAATCAAGAGTCAGTTCATGAAGGCTGTTAAGGAACAGTATGTTGTTGGCGGCAAGTCATGGGATGACACAATGACAACATTCAAGAAGGCTGTTAAGGCTGAAATCAGCACTCTCGAAGTTGAATAATCAATAAATATATAAAAATTAATTTTTGAATTAATTACCTACGGAATGTTTTATACATTCCGTAGGTGTATATTTATATGTCTGAATCAGAGAGGGTGTGTTTTATGGCGTCAGCTGCACAGAAAAGAATTAAATCAATCAGCTATGCTAAATACGGATATTTATTTATTTTGCCATTCTTTCTTGTATATGGCATTTTTCAGTTATGGCCATTAATCAAAACTTTTATTCTTTCTTTTTATGGTAATGGTAATAAAGACCTTGGCATTGATATAATGACGGGTCAGCCTAGGATTAGTGATATTAGTAATGAGGATTTTGTAGGTCTTGATAACTTTAAGGCATTATTATTCGGCGGAAAAGGCGAATTTGATGCTTCAACTGTTCAGCATGAACAGTTTACTCAGGCATTTGGAAATACCATACTTTTATGGATTGGTAACTTTATACCACAGATTATCCTTTCCTTATCACTTGCAGTTTGGTTTACAGATGCCAAGCTCAAGATTATGGGTAAAGGATTTTTCAAGGTTGTAATGTATATGCCAAATATCATTACAGCTGCTTCGGTTTCTGTACTTTTTCTTGCGCTTTGTGCAAATAAGGGCCCAATAAACCAGATTTTAGAAGGTATCGGATTAGATACTATCAGATTCGTTGAGGGAAAAAATGCAAGACCTGTTGTTATGTTTATCCAGACATGGATGTGGTTTGGTAATACAATGATTATGCTTATGTCAGGTATCATGGGTATCAGCCCATCACTTTTTGAGGCTGCTGATATCGACGGCGCAAGCAGTATGCAGACTTTCTGGAGAGTAACTCTCCCACTTTTAAGTCCGATTATGGTTTACACAGTTGTAACATCAATGATCGGTGGTTTACAGATGTTCGATATTCCGTTCCTTTTCCATGATGGTGCTATTGAGAATGATTATATAAAAACTGTTGCCGTTTACATCTTAAATAAATATAATAACCCTAATGGCTATCAGTTCGGTTATGCAGGTGCTGCTTCTGTTATTCTATTTGCATTTACTGCGGCTCTCGGTTCAATTACATTTATTATGAACAGAGATAAGGATGAAGTATTAAAGAGAAAACAGCGTAAGATGCTCATTAAGCAGGCTAAAGCAAAGAAAAGTCAGTTTGGAGGTTTGGGTATATGAGTATGAAATCTACATACGGCGAGCCAAAGGCAAATTATGGCTTAAAGATTGCTCTTAAGTCATGGACTTTATTTGCTCTTATGGCAGTGCTTACTTTTATTTGTCTTTTCCCAATCTTTATTCTCCTTATAAATGCGACAAGAGAATCCATTGAAATTCAGAATGGTATTGCGTTTGTTCCTGGTAACGCATTAATGGAAAACTTTAAAAAGCTTACAACTGATACAAACTTTACAAGTTCAGTTAATGTAGCTTATGGTTATTTAAACAGTGCTATTATTACAGTATCAGCTTGTTTCTTAACTGTTTTCTTTTCAGCACTTACTGCATACGGAATTCAGGTATATGAATTCAAGATGAAAGAAGTTTCATATACAATTATTCTTCTTGTAATGATGGTTCCTGTACAGGTTACAGGTGCGGGCTTCCTTAGCTTTATGATTGACTTAAACTTACATAATACTAAGTGGCCACTTATCATTCCTGCAATTGCTGCTCCTGCTGTTGTATTCTTTATGCGTTCATATATGAAATCATCATTTCCTTTGGAAATTGTTGAAGCTGCAAGAATTGACGGTTCAGGCGAATTCAGCACATTCCTTAAAATTGCAATTCCAATGATGAAGCCTGCTATTGCTGTTCAGGCAATCTTCGCATTCATCGCTAACTGGAATAACCTTTATACTCCACAGATGATACTTCTTTCAGTAGGAGTAGAGAAGAAGACTCTTCCTATGATGCTTGTTTCTCTTCAGGCAAACGATAAGACCGACTGGGGTGTAGTTTATATTACAATTGCACTTTCAGTTCTTCCACTTATCATTGCTTACGTTTTCCTTTCAAAGTTTATCATCGCAGGCGTTGCGCTCGGTGGCGTAAAGGAATAATAATGAAAATAAAAAGTCAAGTGAATTTTCACTTGACTTTTTTGTTTATTCAGCGAATTTATATTGATTTTTGCCGTTTCGTTTCGATTCATAAAGAGCTTCATCAGCCTTTGTATAAAGCACATCGAGGTTTGTTCCGTCTTTCGGGTAAAGGCTTATACCGATACTGCCGCCGAGCTTGACTTCGGGGAACTGCTGAGCAGTTTTCTCGATAATTTCAAGTATATCCATAGCTCTGCGTTCAATCTGACCTCGGTCAAATATATTCTTCATAAGTGCGAAGAATTCGTCACCGCCGATTCTGCCGACAATATCTGTTTCACGGAATCTGTTTTACAGCTCATTAGCAAAATCAATAAGGAACTTATCTCCTGCCTGATGACCGAGAGTATCATTAAGGCTCTTGAAATTATCAATATCGAGCATAAATAAAGCGTGCTGTTTGTCGTTTTCCTCATATAAAATTTTATTTATGCGTTCCATAGAGGTTTCGTGATTAAGTAACTTTGTCATTGAATCAAGTTGTGCACCCTCTAAGAGTTTTTGTTCTTCCTGCTTGATAGAATTAATATCCTTAGCCGAGAGCATTATACATAAATGACCGCTATCGACATCTGTAATGAAATTAACTTCATTTCTTACCCAGCGTATAATGTCATCAGAGAATTTTCTCTCATACTTGAATGTGAGCATTCTTCGCCCATCTGAATAGATTTCGTGCAGATTTTCAGAAGTAAAGTGACTGTAGAATTCTGCTGCTCTGCTTTCCTTGTCAATAATAGATTCAACAGCATAATTACATACTTCTTCTACTGTTTGTGCCAGCTGTATGGTTTCACCTGTAATATTCTGGCGGCGCTGAGAAATAACTCGCCAATCGTCAACGTCAATATAACATACAGCGTATGTATCCTTCGGGAGTTCGAATAAATATTTAAGCTCCTGTTGATAGCGTTTGCGCACAAGATATTCAGTTGTTATATCCTTAGTAATACCGAGAATACCTATTGCTTTTCTCTTTTCATCCCTCAGAATGTATTTAGATGTTGAACCATAGCGAGCTTTGCCGTGATCATCAGTGATAGGCTCAACATAATCTGTAAGATCCTCTTCCTTTGAGAGCAGACGATGGTCATCTGAAATATATCGCTTGGCAAGTTCCTTATTTTCAAATATTTCCAGGTCAGTATGACCTATAATATCTGACACTGAAGAATTACCTGTCATTTTAACAAATGCTGCCGAAGCCGCACGATAAATTAGAAATTCATCTTTTACAAACATAATGTCCTTTGAATTATTAATAATAATCTCAAAGGCAGATTTCATAAGTTTAACTTCCATATTATTTCTCCTGTTTAATCTGACGTGATAACATTACGTTATTTATAGTAAAATCCGTTTTACTGAAAAAATATTATACAATTACATTAAAATTATATCACAAAACAGATAATAAATCAATAGATTATATAAAAAAGGCTGCGATTTTTTTCGCAGCCTTATAATCTATTTTCTTGTTTTCAGATATTCTTCAAATTTCATTGTGCCGCCTGTCGATTCATATGCATAGAAGGCAAGAATAAGTGAAGCGTCACTGGAATTGATATCGCCGTTTTCATCAACATCAGCGTTTTTAAGCTGTAATTCACTGTAAAGCTTTGCGATTTCGCTGTTACTGCCTGTTGCATATAATGCGTATATTCTGAGTGCCGCGGAAGCGTCAGATGCATTTATTTCCTTATCGAGATCAACGTCACCCAATGTTATTGGCTGAGGAGCAGTTGTATTAGTAGGCTCTGTTGTAGTAACAATGGGAGTTGTTGTAGTTACAGGAGCAGTTGTAGTAGTGGTAGTTGTGATTGGTTTAGTAGTAGTTGTTGTTGTAACGGGTTTTGTAGTGGTAGTAGTTGTTGTTGTAACGGGTTTTGTAGTGGTAGTAGTTGTTGTTGTAACCGGTTTAGTAGTTGTCGTTGTTGTAGTAGTTGTAACAGGCTTGGTAGTGGTTGTCGTTGTAGTAGTCGAAGTAGTGGTTGTCGTAGTAGTTGTAGTAGTTGTAGTAGTTGTTGTTGTCACCTGTTCCTTGATTTTGATATAGCCATTATCAAGTCCTTTTGTAAATGCGTAAGCTTCCATAAGCTCATCTCTTGTGTTCATGTCAATTCTGTTTGTGAAAAGGTCTGTTGAGGTGACGCTGTCAAGAATCGTATATTCGTATTTTATTTCGATAGGGAAGTTATCTCCGTATGTTGCGTTATCGGGAAGAGTGAAATTGAAAGTAATGATATCTCCGTCCCCGCCATATCCGGTATCGCCTGCACAAGTTACAAAGATGCAATTATCAATGGTTGAAACCTGCTTTAACGGCATATCTTCAGCAGCAACACCCCATGTCTTTTGAACATTGTTTCTTGAGTCTGTTACAAGAGAAAGTTTTTCGTCATAATAAATATGCACACCCATACTGCTCCATGCATATTCTGCACCTTTTACAGAGAGGGTTACAGGAATAGACTGACCGTAGCAATCTTCAGCATTTAATTCTGTTTTTGTAAGTGATAAAACAGGTTTAACCTTTGAAGCTTCAATCTGTTCTGCGGTATAAGTAATGTTTGAATTTGAAATATACGAGCCGTTATCCTGAGGGCCGTATAACTTTTCATCAGCGGCAGTACATGTCAAAGGACAAGCGAGCATAAATGCTGTGATAACTGAAACTGATTTTTTGAATAATTTGAACATAGTAAACCCACCTTTTAAATATGCATTATAAAGTGCTTATAATAATTTATAAGCATCAATATTATAGGTTAATTATATACAAAATCTTTGAAAATGTCAAGCACTGAAAAATAAATTTTGTAAATAATAAATAAAAAACAGGAACATTCAAAAGAATGTTCCTGAATTTCAAAAGCATTAATTAAGCTCTTTCAACCTTACCTGAACGCAAGCATCTTGAGCAAGCGTAAATATGACAAGGAGTACCCTTAACGATAGCCTTAACACGCTTTACATTAGGCTTCCATGTTCTGTTAGTACGTCTGTGAGAGTGTGATACTTTAATTCCGAAAGTAACGCCCTTTCCGCAGATTTCACATTTTGCCATGTAGGTTGCACCTCCTTTAAAAATCGTTGAAAAAAATACAACATAATTATTTTATCATAAACAAAAGAAAAATGCAAGTGTTTTTTGAAAAAAAGAGAAAAATATTTTGAAAAAATAAAAATATGTACTTTCTCTTGCAAAAAATATTAAAATATGGTACAATAAATGTGTATATTTTTCTATTGGGGCAATTATAAGTATAGTGAAAGGAAGATTTGTATGAACGATTATTTGATAGAAATTTTTGCGAGAGTCCTTATGATTTTGCTTATTCTGCCTCTTCATGAACTTGCTCATGGATTCATTGCTCATAAAATGGGCGATGATACTGCCGAGCTCAGCGGAAGAATAACTCTTAATCCGCCTGCACATGTTGATCTGGTAGGTTCTCTGCTTCTTGTGTTTACGGGTTTCGGCTGGGCTAAACCTGTTCCTGTAAATCCGCACAGAATGAAAAGTCCGAGAAAGGGCATGGCTCTTACAGCACTTGCAGGCCCTGTTTCAAATCTTCTTGCGGCACTTCTGATAAGAATTATCTGCGAGGTTGCATTCTGTTTCAAAGGAGTGTATTATTCAGACAATATGACTGTATCCACAGTTTTAATGCTTCTTGTATTTATGTATCAGATAAATATTCACCTTGCTGTATTCAATCTAATACCTGTTCCACCGCTTGACGGATACAACATTATCAGCTATTTTACATCATATAAAGTTGATAAGTGGTTCAGAGAAAACGGACATATTATTTCAACAGTATTTTTCATCTTCATTATATTTATGAACAGAATACCATCTGCCTTCAATCCGATTCTTATAGTTTCAAATCTTATATCTAACGTAATCGGATTTGTTGTTGGCTGGATACCCGATTTAATCGGCGGATACGGAGTGATATAACGTGGAAAGCATATCATTTAAGCTTGATGTGTTTGAAGGGCCTCTTGACCTTATGCTTAATTTAATTTCAAAGCATAAGCTTAATATATACGATATTGAAATTTCAAAGCTCCTTGAGCAGTATCTTCTTTACATTGAAGCATGCCATGAGCAGAATTTAGAGCTTGCAGGCGAATTTCTTGAAATGGCGGCAAGACTTATATACATCAAGACAGCCTCGCTTCTTCCTCAGCCTGAGGAAGCTGAAAAGATGAAAAAAGAGCTTGAAGGAACTCTTATTGAATATTCGTTATGCAAGGTAGCGGCACGATATCTCAATGAAAGATTTGTCGGAGGTGAGATTTTTGTCCGCCAGCCGATGAAAATTAAAAGTGACGCAGTATATAATCTTGTTCATGACAAAGAACGTCTTGTAACGGCATATTCGGCAATAAATGTAAAAGGCGTTAAGCCTGAGCAGAAAACACATATAGAAACAAAAATCAATTCTGTTGTAAAAAGAAAGATTATCTCTGTTATTTCAAAGGTTGTCCGTATTTTAAGACAGCTCTGTACAGACGGAGAAGCATATATAGACTCGCTTTATGACGGTGTTACCAACCGTTCAGAGCGTGTGGCAACATTCCTTGCGGTGCTGGAGCTTACACGTTCAGGAAGAATTACAATAAGCGATGATAATACAATGATAAGATTCAAAGGCAGAAAATAAAGGAAGTGTAATTTTTTTGGAGATAAATGATAAGCTTGCAGTCCTTGAAGCGATACTTTTTGCTTGCGGAGAGCCTGTCGAAATATATCGTCTGTCGCAGGCAAGCGGTATTGATACAGCAACTCTGCCGTCAATGATAAAGCTTCTGAACGACAGATATGACGAGCAGAAAAGCGCTTTGAAAATAATGCGTCTTGAAAGCAGTTTTCAGATGTGTACAAGGGCAGAATATGCTTTATGTATAAAAAAAGCACTTGATACAAAAAAATCCGTTCCGCTTTCAAATGCAGGTATGGAAGCGCTTACAATAATTGCATATAATCAGCCTGTTTCAAAAGGCTTTGTTGAAAATGTAAGAGGCGTTGACAGTTCTTCTGTTATAAACAATCTTGTAGAAAAGGGTCTTGTTGAAGAGGCAGGAAGACTTGATGTTCCTGGTAAGCCTATCGTATATAAGACAACGCCAGTTTTTCTCAGAAGCTTCGGGCTTTCATCACTTGCGGATTTACCCCCGCTGCCTGATAAGAGTGATACTCCGTCGTTTTTTGATCTTTCAGCCGAAGAGGAAACAGAAGATATATAAAGCAAATTTGATTTTACTGTAAAAGAGGTGAGAAGCTGTGAAAATTTTTCTTATAATTCTTGCGATAATTTTAGGACTTATTGCGCTTATTCTGATAATTCCCGTTAAAGCGAAATTTTCTTATAAGGGCGGTAAGATGTTTTATGTAGTAAAATATGCCTTTTATCCAATAATAAGTTCGGAGAAAAAGGATAAGCCAAAAAAGGAAAAAAAGAAGAAACCAAAGAAAAATAAACCCGAAAAGATTAAGAAAAACAAAAAGAAAAAAGAGAAAAAGAAATCCGGAATTATCGAAGATAAATCGGACAAGCCTCACATTATTTCCACCGAAAATACAGAACAGAAACCGAAAACTGAAGAAAATACTGTTTCCGATAAAAAGGGTGAAAGTTCCAAAGAAGATAAATCTGATGAAAAAAGTTCAGATAAACCGAAAAAGAAAAAATCGATATCCGAGAAAATTGAATTTTTCCTTGATATATGGAATGCGGCAAAGAAGCCTGTAAGAAGAATTTTCAAGGGCTTTAAGTTTACAAAGGTGCATATTGACATCAAGGTTTCGGATGAAGACGCATACGACTGTGCACTTAAATACGGCAGAATGTGTTTTGCTGTATATAACGGACTTGAGCTTGCAAATGAAATATTTACCGTTAAACCTGAGCATATTAAAGTATATTGTGTTTTTGCTGAGGAGAAAAGCGAATATGATATTTCGTTTACAGCAAGATTCAGACTCGGAACAGCTGTTTGTGCAGGAATAATGTTCCTGCTGACATATTATTTCAAAATCCATAGACCAAACAAGAAAAAATTAAAAAATAAAAAATCACAAAAAAGAAAAATAAAAGCGTCTGTCAGAAAAACTGCATAGACGAAGGAGGTATATTTTATGAGCACAAACAGCAATCGTCCAATCAATGAACTTATGGGCATAACAATGGAAAAAATCAAGGAAATGGTTGATATCAATTCCATTATCGGCGATCCTATCACACTTGAAGACGGAACAACTGTTATTCCGATTTCAAAGGTTTCATACGGCTTTGCGTCAGGCGGTTCAGACCTTCCGACTAAGAGTGAAAAATCATTATTCGGCGGCGGTGCAGGTGCAGGCGTTTCAATCAAGCCGGAAGGCTTCCTTGTAATTTCAAACGGAAATGCAAAAATGGTTCCTGTATCAGGCGGAAACGACCCTGTAAGCTCAGCACTTAATGCTATTCCTGATGTGGTAAGCAAGGTGTCAGGAATGATAAAGAAGAAAAAGGATGCCTCAGAAGAAGACGGCATTGTTGTAGAAGAAGAGTAATATAATCGCATAATACGGCATATCCTTGAATGTGGCGGAAATCCGCCTGATTACATTCAGCGGAGGTGCCGTAATGAAAAAAATAACAGCACTCATATTGACTTTTGCTATTCTGATGCTTTGCGTTGATTTCAGCGCATCAGCTGAGGATAAACCGACTGTTTCGGCAGTCGGGGCTGTACTCATTTCAGCAGATACAGGCGAGATTATATATTCACATAACTCCTTTCAGAAGCTTCCTATGGCAAGCACGACAAAAATAATGTCTGCATTATTACTTCTTGAAAGCGGTAATCTTGACGAGGAATTTGTTGTTGACAGTGAAGCTATAAAGGTTGAAGGCTCATCAATGGGGCTTGTCGAGGGCGATATAGTGACAAAATATGCGCTTTGCTGCGGAATGCTGCTTCCGTCGGGCAATGACGCCGCAAATGCGGCGGCTGTATGCGTTGCAGGCAGTGTTGAGAGATTTGCCGAGCTTATGAATAAAAGAGCTGAGCAGATTGGAATGACGCACAGCTATTTTGTTACACCGTCAGGACTTGATGCTCAGGGGCATGGCGCGTCTGCATACGATATGGCTCTTCTTGCAAGAGAGGCTTTGAAAAATGAAACATTCAGAGAAATCTGTTCGAAGGAGAGTATTCAGCTTCAATTCGGTAATCCGCCGTATGACAGGTGGCTGAAAAATACAAACAAGCTTCTTTCAATGTATGACGGAGTTTATGGTGTGAAAACAGGCTTTACCGATGATGCGGGCAGATGCCTTGTGTCAGCGTGTGAACGTGACGGCAAGAATTTAATCTGCGTTACGCTCAATGATAAGAATGACTGGCAGGATCATATTTCAATGTATGAATACGGATTTAAGCAAGTAAAGCTTGTAACTCCTAAAATACCTGATAATATCACAGCAGATGTTGCAGGCGGAGTGAATGACAGTATTTTGCTTGCTGTGAATGAAGTGCCGGAAATCTGTACTGTCGGTAATTCCGAAAACGGATATACATATAAGGTGAAAGCACCTCCGTTTCTGTATGCACCGTTTGAAGAAAGTCAGCAGGCAGGTATGCTGGAAATAAGCACAGACGGCAGAAAAATATGCGAAATACCTTTATTTACAGCAGAAAGCTGTGAGATGAAAAAATCTCCGAAAAAGGAAAAAGGCTTTTTTGAAAAGCTTAAGAATAAAATTGTAAAACTATTGAAACAGGAGAAGTAAAGTGGAAAAAACCAGAATTCAGAAAATAATTGCTGATGCAGGCTATTGTTCAAGACGTAAGGCTGAAGAACTGATTTCAAAGGGCAGAGTCAAGGTAAACGGCAGACCTATAAAGCTTGGCGATAAGGCAGGCTTTAAAGACCTTATAACAATAGACGGTGAAAAGCTCTTTGTTCCGAGAAGAAAGAACAACATCTATATTATGATGAATAAGCCGAGAGGTTATGTTACAACTATGTCAGATGAGCTTGACAGAAGATGTGTAACTGACCTGCTTGAAGATGTAGGGGAGAGAGTATATCCCGTAGGACGTCTTGACAGAAATTCAGAGGGACTTCTCCTTTTCACAAATGACGGTGAATTTGCAAACAGTATTATGCACCCAAGCCGTCATATAGCAAAAACATATCGTGTAACTGTAAGACCTGATATAAACGATGAACAGCTTGTACAGCTTTCAGAGGGCGTTGAAATTGACGGCAGAAAGACACTGCCTGCAACTGTTGTTGTAAAAACAAAGGAACAGGGCAGAGTTGTAATGCTAATAACAATCAAAGAGGGCAGAAACAGACAAATCAGAAAAATGTGTGAGGCTGTCGGACTTGAAGTTGCACGTTTAAGAAGAATAAGCATAGGTCCGCTTAAACTTGGTATGCTAAAGCCGGGTGCGTGGAGAGAGCTTACAGCAGAAGAACTCCGTGCAATCCTAAACGCAATCGGCAAGGAGAACTGATATGCTTGAAATTCAGGAAACCTTCGAACTTGAAAAATACAGCGATGTAATTGCTCAGTCAGGCGATAAAAAGCTCCATATAACAGAAGCACTCGATAAAGGAAATGTAACAGGATTTATCGCATACTCCTATGCAGATGAAGAAGTAATTATCTGCGATTTTGAGGATAACGGCGATTTGTATCTATGTGACGGAATGGTACGCTCCGTACTTTTCAAGGGCTGTCTTAAAGGACTTGACAAGGCTTATTTTGATATTGATAATGAAGAAAAATTAAAGCGTCTTAAATCACTTTTATTTGTAAAGGATGACAGTAAAACGCTTGATAATATGAATGAATTTATGGATAAGTGCAAAAAGTGCAAAGGAATGCAATAGATACTTGAAAAATTGCCGAAAAAATAGTATTATTAAATAGTATATTGATTAGTTAGGAAGGAACGATAGTATGCAAATTGAGAAAAATATGAACAGTCAGGCTCGTATCAGACTTTCTTATTTATTTGATGATGGGAAATACACCGAAATCAATTCTTATGTAAAGGAAAATGATAGTCTGACAGGCGTTGTTACAGCTTACGGATACGTCAATGGTAACGCTGTATACGCTTTTTCACAGGACAAGTCTGTGAATGATGGTGCAGTAGGTGCTGCACAGGCGGCTAAAATTGCAAAGCTTTACGCTCTTGCCGCTAAAACAGGCAATCCTGTTGTAGGTATTCATGATTCAAACGGTGCATTTATGAACGGCACAACAGATTCACTTTCAGCTTACGGCGAAATGATTAATGCTTCAGCTGTTATCTCAGGCGTTGTACCGCAGATTTCAGTTATTGCAGGAGCTTGTGCAGGAAGTGCGGCAATGTTTGCTTGCTCTTCAGATTTTATCGTAATGACAAAGGATGCTGAATTATTTCTCACACCTGTTTTCAATAAGGAAAACGCAGGCTCAGCATCAGATGCGGCTTCAAACGGTATCGCAGCAGCTGTATGCGATGATGATAAGGCTGCAATTGACAAGGTAAGAGAAATTATCAACCTCATGCCTGTTAACAACCTCTCACCTGCACCTATGTTTGAATATGCAGAGCCACAGTCAGCTGTATCAGCAAACCTTGAAGCTCTTGTAAACGGTGTTGCAGACGCAGACAGCGCAGTAGAGCTTTACGCTGATTTCGGTAAGGCTTCATATACAGCACTCGCAACAATCGGCGGTTCAACAGTAGGTATTGCTGCTACAAACAAGACAGCAGACAAGCTTACAGATGATGACTGCTCAAAGCTTGCACGTTTTGTAAGAACATGTGACGCTTTCGCTCTCCCTGTTGTAACATTTGTTGATACAGAGGGCTTTGAAGCAACAAGTGCAATCGCAGGCGTTAAATCAATGACACAGCTTGCAAGCTGTTATGCAGAAGCTACAACAGCTAAGATTGCAGTAATCACAGGTAAGGCAGTTGGTCCTGCATTTATCGCACTTGCAGGCAAGAATATAAGCTCAGACTTTACATATATCTGGGAAACAGCTTCTGTTTCACCGCTTGCTCCTTTATCAGCAGTAGAATTCCTCTGGCACGATAAGCTCAAGGGTGCGGCTAATGCAGAAGCAAAGAGAAATGAGCTTGCTCAGGAATATGTTTCAACACTTGCTTCAGCAGAAAGTGCTGCTGCAAACGGTGCTGTTGATGAGATTATTTCTGCGGCTTCAACAAGAGAAGCTGTTGTATCTGCTCTCGATATCCTCGCAGGCAAGAGAGTTACAAAGCTTCCTAAAAAGCACAATAACATTCCTTTCTAAAGATAAAAAATAATAATTTGAATGGTGGTAAATAAAATGAAAAGATTTAGTGTTACTGTTAATGGCAAAGCATACGATGTAGCTGTTGAAGAGATTACAGACGGAAGCGCACCTGTAGTTGCAGCAGCTCCTGCAGCTCCGGCACCTGTTGCAGCTGCACCTGCACCGGCAGCAGCTCCTGCGGCACCTGCAGCAGCAGGCGAAGGTGAAACTGTTACTGCACCAATGCCTGGTACAATCCTTGATGTTAAGGTAAATGTAGGTGATACAGTTTCAAAGGGTCAGGTTATTATGATTCTTGAAGCTATGAAGATGGAAAATGACATTGTTGCGCCTTGTGACGGTAAAATTACAAGTATCCTTGCTAAGAAGAACGATACAGTAAATTCGGGCGACACTCTTGCAACTGTTCAGTAAAAAATACTCAGGAAAGGATATTTCGCAATATAAGCGAATAAATGGTCGTTGTTATGGCAAAGGTTAAAATTACGGAAACTGTTTTGCGTGACGCACATCAGTCACTTCTTGCAACAAGAATGACTATGGACGAAATGCGTCCGATTCTTCCGCTTATGGATAAGGTTGGCTATCACTCAGTAGAATGCTGGGGCGGTGCTACATTCGATTCATGCTTAAGATTTTTAAACGAAGATCCATGGGAAAGACTTCGTACAATCAGAAAAGAAATGCCTAATACCAAGCTTCAGATGCTTTTCAGAGGTCAGAATATGCTTGGTTACCGTCATTACGCTGATGATGTACTCGAATATTTCGTACAGAAGTCAGTAGCAAACGGTATTGATATTATCAGAATTTTTGATGCTCTTAATGATATCAGAAACCTCGAAACAGCTGTAAAGGCTGCTAAGAAAGAGGGCGCACATACACAGATTGCTATTTCATATACTCTCGGTGATGTGTTCACAACTGATTATTACATTGATTACGCAAAGAGAATTCAGGATGCGGGTGCAGACTCAATCTGTATCAAGGATATGGCTGCGCTTCTCACTCCATACGAAACAGAAAAGCTTGTAAAGGCTCTTAAATCAGCTGTTAATATTCCTATTCAGCTTCATACACACTACACATCGGGACTTGCTTCTATGTGTCTTATGAAGGGTATCGAGGCTGGCGTAGACGTTATCGATACAGCAATGTCACCACTTGCACTCGGAACATCACACGCTCCGACAGAGTCAATGGTTGCTGCTCTTCAGGGAACTGAATACGATACAGGTCTTGACCTCGTTCAGCTTACTGAAATCAGAGATTATTTCATGACTCTCCGTAAGAAGTATATTGACGAAGGACTTCTTGACCCTAAGATGCTTGCAGTAGACGCAAATGCTCTTATCTATCAGGTTCCCGGCGGTATGCTTTCAAACCTCCTTTCACAGCTCAAGCAGGCTGGTAAGGAAGATCAGCTTGATGAAGTTCTCAAGGAAGTTCCAAGAGTAAGAGAAGATGCAGGTTATCCACCGCTTGTAACTCCATCATCACAGATTGTTGGTACACAGGCTGTATTCAATGTAATCATGGGTGAGCGTTACAAGACTGTAACAAAGGAATTCAAGGGCGTTGTAAGAGGCGAATACGGACAGACTCCTGTTCCGATTGACCCAGAATTTAGAAAGAAGATTATCGGCAATGAAGAGCCGATTAACTGCCGTCCTGCTGATAATATTGCTCCAGAGCTTGATAAACTCCGTGAGGAATGTGCAGAATGGATTGAGCAGGAGGAAGACGTACTCAGCTACGCTCAGTTCGGACAGGTTGCTGTTAAGTTCTTCGAAAACAGAAGAAACGCAAAGTATAACTTGGACGGCAAGCACGGCGACGCTTCAAAGGGAGTACATCCCGTATAAAATAAAAAAATAATCGGGCGGATTTTTTCGCCCGATACTTATATAATTCCAAAAATACCGAAAGGGGAAATGTATTATGCCTATACGAATATCATCAGAGCTTCCTGCATTCAAAACATTAATGAACGAGAATATATTTGTAATGGCTCAGGACAGAGCAGAACATCAGGATATCAGACCATTAAAAGTGGTGATACTGAATATAATGCCCAAAAAGATTGAAACAGAAAGCCAGCTTTTAAGGCTTCTGAGTAATACTCCTCTTCAGGTAGACGTTGACCTTCTCCATGTTGCTTCACACGTTTCAAAGAATACATCACTCAATCACCTTGCGGCATTTTACAAGACGTTTGATGAAATCAAGGATTCACGCTATGACGGTATGATTATAACAGGTGCGCCTGTTGAGCTTCTTGATTATGAGGAAGTTGATTACTGGGATGAAATATGTAAAATTATGGATTGGTCTACAACTCATGTATTCTCAACCCTGCATATTTGCTGGGCGGCACAGGCTGGATTATATCATCATTTCGGAATACCGAAATATCCGCTTGAAAGAAAAATGTTCGGAATATTTCCGCATAAAGCCGAGGTTGAAAACTGTCAGCTTCTTCGTGGATTTGACGATATATTCCTTGTTCCTCATTCAAGAAATACCGAAATAAGACGTGAAGACATCGAGAAGAATAATCAGCTTGAAATTCTCACATCTTCTGAGTTTTCAGGAGTTCATATCGTTGCAAACAAGAACGGCAGACAGTATTTCATAACAGGACATTCAGAATATGACAGGGATACTATTGCAAATGAGTATTTCAGAGATAAGGATAAGGGAATAGATATACAGATTCCGTATAATTATTTCCCTGATGATGACCCAACAAAGAGTCCTGAGTTTTCGTGGAGATGCACAGCAAATCTGATGTTCTCAAACTGGCTCAATTATTGCGTATATCAGCTTACTCCGTTTGATTTGGAGGAGCTTGAAGTTCGCAACTGGGAATGGCACGCAGGAATCTGAAAACAGAATACACATAAATAAAGCGGTTACTGTGAAATTACAGTAACCGCTGTTTTTGTATTATAAGTCGTCAGAACTTATTAATTTAAGAACAAGCTTCTGAATAGCAACAACGTCTTGAATTTCAAGACCGTTACCGCTTCCGATTACATCGGCATTTGCAAGTCCCTGTTCGGTAATTGAATAAGCTTTCGGATTAATAAGATAGCATTTTGCGAGAACAACGTCAGCGATATCAGCTGTACCGTCGCAGTTTGCATCGCCTTTCTTTATGTCAGTAACTGAACTGCCGTTTGTTGTAGGAGCAGTTGTTTTTGGCTCTGTTGTTGTAGCAGGAGCTGTAGTAGTTGCAGGTGTTGTAGTTGTAGTCTGTGGAGCAGTTGTTGTAGGAGGTGTTATACCGCCGTTGCCTGAATAGTGCTCAGAAAGTGAAATACCATTTCCGCTTTTTCCAAGAGGAATCTTATGGTCAAGGCTTATGAATTTTCCATCTTCATTCTGCCAGAGCGACGGCTCTACGAATTCGTATTTTTCTTCGTCCCATTCTGTCCAGTTTGTGCCGCCTGCGATAAGACCGCCTGTGTCACCTGAGTTTTCATTGAAGCACCAGAATGTATGATGAATAGTATTTTCAATCATAAGCTCACGCAGACAAGCCATCCAGTGTCTGTTTTTACCGTCTTCGTCATGTTCAGCGTCAAGGAAGCCGCCCCATTCGCCCATAAGAAGCGGAGCAATCTTTTCTTCGATAATGAAGAACCAGTTGTCATACCATACATCTTCCATAAGGGTTTCTTTATCAAATCCGTCATAGAACCATGTCTGAGCGTAAACAAGCGGACCGTAATCGTGAGGAGAATAAACAAGCTGATCCTGATGCTCACCGAGGTCAACAGGATACTCTCTTACGCCTCTGAAATTACCGCCCCACCATGTTCCATGGAAGTTGCTGTATGGATAAGGAGGTTTCGCATAGTCAGTGCCTATTGAATTCCAGTCAGCACCTTCTTCGAATTTAGGGTAGATTTCAATACCCTCAACCATAATCAGAAGATTAGGGTTCTTTTCAAGAACGGCAGCAGCACCACGTTCTGCTGCATATTTCCAGTTGTTAATATCTGTACTGTCGTCCCATTTAGCGAATGTAACCTCGTCTTTTTTGCCGTGAGGTTCATTTTTTAGGTCGATAGCAATGATTGTGTCATCATCCTTATAGTAGTCAGCAAACCATGCAAGAGCTTCAAGCCAGTCGTCAGTAGAGAATTTGTCTGTATACCATACAGGATACTGGTGACCTGCTGATGCAGTTTCGGCACTATGAATATCCATCATAATCTTGATGCCGTTTTCTCTGCACCATTCAACAGCCTTGTTCCAGATATCGAAGCTGTACATAATTGTGCCGCCTTCAACGCCCTCAATAGTAAGCTCAGGGTTTGAGTAAGCGTTTACCTTAACCATCGGGTCAGGATCGTTGTTCTTCCACTGGAGAAGAATTTCTGTTGACATAGGTACACGAAGGAGGTTAAAACCACGGTCAGCAATCTGATTGAGAGCCTCGTGCATATTAAGACTCCATACACCGTCAAATACCTGACTTCCTACGTTGTAGCCAAACCAGTTACAGCCTGTCAGCCATACAGGATTTCCGTACATATCAACAATCTGTGCATCTTCATTTACATGAAGCCAGTCATCGTGATATTCATCGGGAGCAGCAACAACTTTTTCAACAGGAGTTTTTCCCGTATAAGCACTGCCTGCAATAACTGCTGCCGCAAAGCAGGCGATTATTTTTTTGAAATTCATTTTTATACTCCTCTTTCCAGAATACAGATGCTTATATAAAGCATCAATATCAAGTTCAACTATATTGTAAACTATTTTAGCCGAAATGTCAATATATTAGGTGTTTTTTGCACATAAAAAGTCGGGCATAAGCCCGACTCTGATATATATATTACTTATTTTCTGAAGCAGCTTTCTTTCTGTCAATAAATTCCATTGAGAGTGGAAGAAGAACGCCGATAATGCCGATAACGATTGCGATAATACCTGTTGAATTAAGCTCAAAGTTTGCACCTGTTGTTATAGTTTTTTCTACTCCGTCAACGAGTTCAACAGATGTTGATTCACGAGGCCAGATTGCGTAAAATGAGCCGAAGATAAGTCCGAGTATTACAGCGTATGTACCGTTTTTCCATTTTTTAAGACAAAGAGTAATAAGCTTTGCGCAAAGAACAACGCCGATTAAAATACCGATAGCAGCAGGAATGAGAATAGGGATATTCATATCACTTACAGCAGTAATAACAGTGTGATATCCTCCTAAAATGAGAAGAACAAGACTTCCGCTGAGACCGGGCATAATCATTGCCGCAGCAGCAATAACACAAATTACAAGAAGAAATACAAAAGTTCCGCCGTCAAGTTCAGTAGTAATTGAACTTGAAGTTGTTGACATACTTATTACAGTAACTCCGATAATTATGCCAAGCCCGATTAAAAACGGTATGATATGTATAGGTTTGAATTTTTTTTCGCTTGTGCCCTCTTTATAAATCATAGGCAGACTTCCGAGGACAACGCCCATAAAGAAGAACTGTGTCTGAACGAAAAAGTTTTCGAAGCAGATTGAAAGCACTTTTGAAGAAAGAATAACCCCTATTCCCATACCGAGAATTATAGTAAAGAGAAAAACAAAGTTTTCTTTCAGTTTTTTCAGATTAAGTGTAACAGCGCCCATGAGTCTGTCAAAAACCTTCATAATGACCATCATAGTTCCGCCGCTTACGCCCGGAATTGAGTTTGCAACACCGATTACTGCACCTTTAAGAATATTGATTAAGTGTTCCATATAAACGTCCTTTCATGTATTAAGAAACATTCTGACTATTGCTTTAAAGCGTTGTCAGCACTTTAATAATTATCTCATAATTTGTCAGAATAGTCAAGTTAATTTTTAGTAAAATTCTTTATTGCGACAGAGGAAAATTTTTCGACAAAAAAATAATTCTGATTCACTTGAATGATTAATTATGTTTGTGATAAAATCTGCTTGTAGAAAAGAAGGAGGCAAATATGGACAACCAGATTAAAGTGATGATAGGAGATGACACAGCCGAATATGGTGTTTGTCTTGCAAGTAAGCTTCGTAACAGCGGTATTTATGCCTACACAAGAAAAAAAGACGGCATGGTATTACTTGAGGCTATACAGAGAGATTTGCCCGATGTAGTCGTCATTGACCTTTCGATCCAGAAAATCGATGCTATTGCATTAATGAGAAGAATAAGTGCGCTTGATATCAAAAAGCCTGAGTTTATTATTACATCTGCTTTCGATAATGCATTTGTAGAACGTCAGGTTATAGAAGCAGGTGCGGCGTATTATCTTATCAAGCCTTTTGAAGTCGAAACGCTTATTTCAACAATAAAATCAGTAGTTAAAAAGGAAAATCTTGCCGAGAGCAAGGATATTGAGCTTATTGTTACAGAAACGATACATAATCTCGGAGTTCCTGCACACATAAAGGGTTATCATTATCTCAGAACAGCAATTATTTCCGCAATAAATAAACAACATATTGACAGCATTACAAAAACACTTTATCCTGAGGTTGCAAACGCTTATTCCACAACAGCTTCAAGAGTTGAACGTGCTATACGTCATGCAATTGAGGTTGCGTGGGACAGAGGAAATTCTGATGTTATAAATTCATTTTTCGGTTATACAGTAAACAGCTATAAAGGAAAGCCTACAAATTATGAATTTATTGCACTTATCTCAGACAGACTGAAACTCAAATATAAAACAGAAAATTAAGGTTATTATTTGACATTCGCTGAAAATAGTATTATAATTATAAAGTATGATAATAATACTATAAAAGGAGATTGATTATAATGAGCGAATGTACACATGATTGTTCAACCTGCAGCAGTAATTGCGGCGGAAAAAAGCCTGAAAGCTTTATTGAAAAACCAAATGAACTCAGTAAAATAGGTAAGGTTATAGGTATTGTCAGCGGTAAGGGCGGAGTAGGCAAAACTCTCGTTTCATCTCTGCTTGCGGTAAGTATGCAAAGACACGGAAAGAATGTCGGAGTTCTTGATGCAGATATTACAGGTCCGTCAATTCCAAAGGCTTTTGGTATAAAGGAAAAGGCACAGGGAACAGAGCTTGGAATGATTCCTGTAAAGAGTAAGATGGGCATTGATGTAATGTCTGTAAATCTTCTTCTTGAAAACGATACAGACCCTGTTGTATGGAGAGGTCCTGTTATCGCAGGCGTTGTAAAACAGTTCTGGACAGATGTAATCTGGAAGGATGTTGATTATCTTTTTGTTGATATGCCACCTGGAACAGGCGATGTTCCGCTTACAGTATTCCAGACAATTCCTGTAAACGGTATTGTTATTGTAACATCACCGCAGGAGCTTGTTTCAATGATAGTTGAAAAGGCAGTAAAAATGGCAAAGATGATGAATATTCCGATTATCGGTATAATTGAGAATATGAGCTATCTTGAATGTCCTGACTGCAAGAAGAAAATCGAAGTATTCGGCAAGAGCAACATTGATAAGGTTGCTATGGAATACGGTATTCCTGTACTTGCAAGAATCCCGATTTGTCCTGACCTTGCGTCTGTATGCGATAAGGGCGTTGTAGAGCTTTTCGAAGGCGATTGGCTTGAACCTGCTGTTAATCAGATTGAAAATATGTGAGTTTATATCAGAAGCGGACAGTTTTGTCCGCTTTTCTTTTATATCGCAAACATAACATAAAAATATAAGCATATTTTGTGCAGGTTTAACGAATCGCAAAATTAGTATGTTATTCATATTATCTCGAAATTATACAAATGGTAATTTTTAACTATCAAATATTGCGAAAATGATTAACGTGTAATCGATAGTTGTCAAAAATTGAAAAGAATTTCAATCCGAAATTTTTAGTAAAAATAATATTAATAATTTATCTATATGTATAATACAAATAGTTTATGGTATGAATTCATTGACTTTTTGTGATATTTATGATATAATGACGGTGTAATAATGATACTATGCATTATTTGCGTATTTGCTTTTATTGCTCGGTATTGTTTAATATGTATTGGAGGTAAAAAAGAAATGAAGAATTCACTTGCTAAAAAAGCTATTACAGGCTTTCTTGCAGCAACAATGTTCTGTACAGCTTCAGTTTCAGGTTTCGCAGGCGTCGCAACTCCTGAACTTCTGAAAGCAAATGCTGAAGAACAGAAGGTTATTTATTCAACAGACTTTGAAGATCAGGATGTATCTGCTTTTGATAAGCGTGGTGAGAATGATACAACTGTTCTCTCAGCTTCAACAGATTACGCTACAAGCGGAGAATATGCACTTTGTGCATCAGGACGTTCAGAGTCATGGAATGGTCCTGCATTCCGTCTTGATGATAAGTGTGAACCGGGTACAGAATACTATGTAAACGCTAAGGTTAGAGGCAAATATTATTCACAAATCACTTGCAGCTATCAGTACAGCGATTCATCAGGCGACCCACACTATGTTAATCTTACAAACGGAAGCAGCGGTGACTGGCTTGAATTCAAGAATCTTAAGGTAAGCTTCTCAGATGACGTAAAGGATGTTTATGTTTATTTCGAGGGCGGAACAGATGATATCTACATTGATGATTTCTCAGTTGTAGAAGCTCCTGTTATTCCGATTGAAACTGATATCCCATCACTTAAAAATGTTTACGCTGACTACTTCAAGGTTGGTACAGCTACAACAACAATGGAACTTGCTCCTAAGTCAACAAAAAATCTTATCCTCAAGCACTGCAACAGCCTTACTCTCGGTAACGAGCTTAAGCCTGACGCAATTATTGACAAAGATGCAACAATAGAAAGCGGCGATTTCGATAACCCGCTTGTAAACCTTTCAAGTGTAAGAACAATCTTAAACTTCGCAAAGGCAAACAATATCCCTGTAAGAGGTCACGTTCTCGTATGGCACAGCCAGACTCCTGACTGGTTCTTCAAGGAAGAATTTGCAGACGACGGCGAATGGGTAAGCAAGGAAACAATGCTCAAGAGAATGGAAAACTACATCAAGAACGTTTTCACAGCTCTTAAGGAAGAATATCCGACAGTTGATTTCTACGCATACGACGTTGTAAACGAAGCATGGACAGATCAGGGTACACCACGTCAGCCTGGTCAGCAGGGTTCAAGCGGTTCAGAGCAGTCTGCATGGGTAAAGGTATTCGGCGATAACTCATTTATCGATTACGCTTTTGAATATGCAAGAAAGTATGCTCCTGAGGGCACAAAGCTCTTCTACAACGACTATAACGAATACATGACAGGCAAGATGGACGCTATCGTTGAAATGGCAAACAGACTTAAGGAAAAAGGTCTTATTGACGGTATCGGTATGCAGTCACACCTTGACGTAAGACAGGGTAATGATGCTTTCCCATCAATCCAGATGTATGAAAACGCATTAAAGACATATACAAGCTTAGGTCTTGATGTTCAGATTACAGAGCTTGACGCTACTGTACAGAGCAATTCAGAATCAAGCTTTGAAGCACAGGCTAAGTATTACAGCGATCTTTTCGATCTCTATGTAAAGTATGCTGACAAGATTTCAGCAGTTGTTTTCTGGGGTACAAAGGACGATACAAGCTGGAGAGCTTCACAGTATCCACTTTTCTTCAATGGTGACTATACAGCAAAGCCATGCTTCTACTCAATCGTAGACGGTATTGATTATGTTGAGCCACCTGTTACAGAGCCTGTTACAACAACTACAGCTCCTGTAACTACAACTACAACACCTGCTACAACTCCTTCACTTGAAGTTACAGTAAAGGGTGACGCAAACTGTGATGGTGCAACTGACGTTGCAGACGTAGTTCTTGCAAAGTGCTATCTTATCAATGGTACTTCATATTCAATCACAGAGCAGGGCAAGGTAAATGCTGACGTAGTCGGCGAAGGCAATGGTCTTGAAATTCAGGACGTTATTGCAATTCAGAAGCTTGTTCTCAAGTTAATTGAATTATAATTTATAATATAAGCGGTTACTGCTTCGGCGGTAGCCGCTTATTTATATATATCCTCCAAAGATTTGTAAATTCATATATATA
>JAFWWU010000022.1 GCA_017523285.1 Ruminococcus sp. | reverse complement strand
TACCATCAGTTGCTTCTCCGGCTTCTTCAGCCTCAGTTTTAGCAGCTCTTAGGTACATTGACATAGTTTTCATTGCTGTACCGACAACTTCAGGGTTTTGCACAACTGCGTTTGCAGCAGTAATCAAAGCAATACTTTCGCTTAAATCATTGCCAGCCGCAGCAAGGGAAGAGGCGGACTTTTGCAAAGCAACACCAATACCCTGTGAGCTGATTGCAAAGTTGTTACCTACTTCGTTGAACTTATCAACGATATCCATAGCGTTTTCAGCAGATACACCAAACTGTTCAAATGCCTTGATGGTTGAAATAATTGATTCAGAAGCCTCTGAAATATCTTCAATGCCATCACCAACATTCTTATAAACAAGTGCAGCTTCCGCCAACGAGCTTGAATCTTCGATATTGTATCCTAAACGTGCAAAGTCAGCAGTTGCATTAACTGTATCCGCCAGACTTGCACCAACCTCTTTTGACATAGAGGTTGCTTTCTTTAAATAGCTTTCGTAAGATTGGTTTGATAAGTCGGTTACTTTCTTTAATTCAGTCATTGCTGAATCAAGTTCTTTAACCGCTTTTACCATATTTTTGATGGTGCGATATGCAGTCATCATTGTTTTAGTTACAAGTGACCAACCACCAAATTTCTCCCAACCCTTCTTCAGAGTTGTAAAGAATGTATTGCCTGATAAACCTGCGGCATCTGCCTCGGTTTTTATCTCAGAAAAACGAATTTTTAATCTTTTTAATGCTTCTTCAGATAAATTTGCTTCGTCTCTGAGGGCAAACATTATACCATCAAGGTCAGCACCATATGCTTTATAAGCCTTGCTATTTGAAAGAATATAACGCTGAACTTGTGAACGTAGTGTTATTGTTTGCTGAGTAAGTGCAAGTTCTTTTTTAGCAGCCGCTTCAGCATCCATAGCATCAGTCTTTTTAGCATTTGCGGCTTTCGTTGCCTCAGTCTGCTCTCTTTGAAGTAAAGAGATTTTCTGCTGAATAGCAATACCTTCATTTTGTAAGCTTGTCAGTTCTTCGGCAGATAAAGCGACTTTTGTTGCTCTTAACTGTTCAACTTTTTGCTGCCAAGCAGTATATGCTGCGGTAATTTGAGTTAATTCCGCAGAATTAGCAATCATTTGATTACCAGATAAAGCACCTTTATACGAAGTGCTTAACTTCTTTGAAATGTCGTTTACGACTTGTAATTGAGAAGCCCACGCACTGGCAGCCTCTTTTGCTTTGTTAATATCTCCGGCTGCGGCAGTAATGCCTTCCGCTCCTAAAAATTCTTTTAAACCAACAATATTTAAACCGCTCAACATATACTGTATGTCTTTACGCAGTTTATTTATAGCACCCGTGGCATTTATCTCTTTAAGATTTACCGAACCAATGCCACCAGCTTGATTAAGCTGATTTCGGATTTGGGATAATTGTGTTTTAGGATTAGCAAGTTTAATGGTGATATTTTTAATCACAATAGGCTTGCTACTCGTTGCACTGTTTACATAGTTCTGAATTTCAGTACGGAAGGCGGAGGCTCCAGAAGTGTTAACTTTAAGCTTTATTTTTGCTCCAAAAGCCAATTATATCACCGTCCCTTTTATAACAAAGAAGGGATGATAATAATCACCCCTTCAAATATCTATACAAATTCCAATTTCCCTTTTAATTCCTCGTTTTATTGCAGATGCTATTTGATTGCTGTTGTCAATTTCATCCTGAGTGTTAGAAACTGCCGGACGTGGAAAACCATTTTTCCATATACCTGTATTCCCGCTTTCAATCAGTTTCAAAAATGCACCCGGATATCTATTGTGAAAACTCCAACCATTAACAATGGAAGGGGAGGCAGTTGCAGTACTTGTAATAAGAACTGTATTTTTATCAAGCATTATCGAAGTCACAGCTTCTTCTAATACGTGTCGCCTTTGATATGTAGTTCCGTTAACCCAACCATTTTCTTTTGGAGTATAAGCATCATAAATATCTGATTTTATATGTTTCTTGAGTATTTCTTCTGCAATAGGTGCAACATCTTTTTCTAATATTACAGATAATTTATTGTCAACTGCATTGACTAAATCATCCCATTTAGAAAAATAAATGTCAGCCATTTTATTCCTTACTAACGGCGATAGTTTCTGTCGTATCAGAACCTTCGGATTTTACATCCAAGATTACTTTAGCGACATCAGCTTCGTCCATTTTATTTAATTTAGTGATACCCTCGATAACTTTTGAAAGGTCAGCGGGGTTCAAGCCACCGAATACCTGTTCACTCGAAGTAGCAATATCGTTAAATTTATTGATAACTTCGTTTATTTTGGTAACGGCAGAAGAAGAAATAACATCAAGCATAAACTGTATTTTACGGTCAATCGCCTTTACGATGTCATTCAACTGACATACATTTATACTGCCAGTAACCTGATTGAAAGCACGTGTTCCGTAAACTAACATATATTGTTTTTCAAGATTTGAAGGCATCGCAAAATTAGCATAATGCGTTAAAACGGCTACACGAAAAGCAAAATCGTATGCTTCAGGAATATAATCTCCGGTTTCGCTGTCAACACAAGCCTCAACAACCTCTTGCACAAATGCCGTCATTTCATAGAGCGGAATTGTCTTTTTTATTTCAATAACAACATCCTCTGTACCGGCAAGCGTTTCTGTTACAATATTTTCCTTGTCAAGTGCTGACTCGAATTTTGCGATAGATACTCTTTTAATATCTTTTTCCATAAATCATTTCTCCTTTATTTCTTTTTGTAATTGTTTTTGTTTCTTGCGTTCTTTACGCTGCTTTTTAACATACTCAAGGTCACACCAACCTCCGTCTATTTTTGAATAACAAATCCAACGATATATAGCATCGGGATAGTGATATGTAAACATTTTCTTTTTCAGCATTGCCACAGAATCAGGGCAACCTTTTGTGTCAATCACCTCAGTATGTCCATCTGAATACTCTATATAAAAATCAGCCACATAATTTATGGGCTGAATTGTTTTCCCTTTATGTATAAATTTTGGCTGTAGTTCATATTTCTTTTGTAATTCAAAATGTGAAATAACCCCTTCTTTTGATAGGGGTAATACTACTTCTTTGTAGTATCTCATCTCCAATTGACTATCAAAAATTATTCCGTCATAAGTACGGTTTTCTGTATTTTTATCAACATTAAATTTTGTTCGTTCTATTTTAATCACCACCGTTTTAGCGAAAAATAAAGGGGGAGGAAAACTTATTAGATAAAATGATTCCTCCCCCTAAATAAATCAGCTATTCGTCGCCAAAACCACTGATATATTCGTCGTCTGGCTCACCGTCGAAACCATTGACATCTTCATTGTACATAGTAGATTCAACATATTCGTCTTCTACTTCAATTCCTCTGGCTTGCTGAACTCTGCGAAGATACTCAGCTCCGCATTCAGGCGAACAAGCGACTTCTTGCCACCTGAATGTGTTTTTTACAGCGGTGGTGTGACAAGCTTCATACTTGTCACCACACACTCTACATATCTTTATTGCCTTTGGCATAATTAAGCACCAGCCTCATCTTCAGCTACAGCATCTTCAGCGTTTGCACCGAAAATGGTGTATGTCCAAAGCGAACCGTTAGAGCCACAAGCACCAGCAAGAGATTCTGCTTCAAACGCATGAACAGTCTGGTTGTCGCCCATTTCAAAGTCAAAGTTACCGCTGAAGTCAGCCTTCGGAATATAGAACTGAATTCTGTAAACATTAGCGCACTTATCTTCCGCAAACGCATCAATGTAAAGCTTACACTTTTCGGAATAAGTGTCAGAAATGTTATCAAGAACATCAGCCTTAATATTTCTTGTGTAATAAGCAATTACCTCAGTACCATCCTCATAAGCACCTTCTGCAAAAAGAATAACCTTTGTTTCAGGATCATAAGAGAATTTGCCGTCACCAGCAGTTGCATCCTGAGTTAAAATTTCACCAAGAGTACCATCGGTATTCTTAATGTAAAGAGACTCAATCTCGTTACCTGCCGTACCAACTGCAATATAAGTTGTATGTGCTGAGTTGCCTTCAATTGTGATATAGTCTGTCCACTGAATAGGAGCACTTTCCATAGTCTGGAACTCACTACCAGTCTGCATTTCAAGCAATCCGCCAGATACAAGACCGTTAGTACCAGATACAACAACCGCCTTATTCTTCTTTAACGAATTAAGCTTACGACCGCCCTTACCAGTGATGTCAGTCTTGTCCTGAGTGTTTGCGATTTTTGCGTTCTGTAATTCGTCAAGAGTAAAACGATAAGCACCTGTGACAATATCAAACGCAGTAATAGTCTCAAGACTTGTGATTGTGATATCGTTAATATTCATTATGTATTCCTCCTGTTTAATTAGAAATCCAGTTTAGTTCTTTTTGATCCAGCTCTTTAACACTAACCGTACCTGCATAGCAACCAATCATCAAATTATCAAACTTAACCTTTTTAACTATCTGATGTAAACTTGCATAAAACTGGTATATGGTAAGTCCCAAAGTTGAACTGTAATCATATGAAAATTCAGATGTATTTACGAGAGCAACAATGAAGTTTTCTAACTGCGACTGATTGGATTTCCGTTTATTTCTTTTTTGTCGCCGTCTCGCACGTTCAATCATAAATTTCTTAGCCTCTTCATTTGCGGGCTTTTTTGTGTTTTTTTCAATGCATAAGATTTGTCTAAGAAATCTACAGATTTTATCGTGTATAGCTCTGTCAATAACTGCACCTGTTTTTTGATTTAATAAAATAATGTTTCCGTTTTGTTTATTTATCGCCGTTTCAAAATCTTTTAAATTTATATCACCAAAAATAAGGGACAGGTCTCTGTTTTGCAAATCCTTAAATAGCAGACAAAACAAATCCCAGTCCGTAATGTTTGTAAAATCAATTCCGGCATCATCAAGCTGAACCATCATATCGTATGGGGTAGAAACGATTAACGAAATGCTTTCATAATACTCATCTTCGTTCTTGATTATTTCTCCAACTGTTGGAATTTTTACCGTGATATAATCATTGATTTTGTATTCTGTTTTATATAAAAAACCACTCATTACAATCACCTTCCATAAGCTTATATTCCAGATAACTGTTTTCTGTTGGATGGTGGTTGTTTCGTGTTTAAACGATTGAAGTCTTTTGCGTAGTATGTTAAAACTCTGCCCTGATAGTCAGCTATGGGTGAAAATCTACCTACAGATTTGAGATTTAACTCTCCGAGCCCATAATACCTACTACCATTGAGAACTTTATCAATTTCTGCCGCTATCTTATCTGTGCGAATACCTCCCGTTGATAAACGCATTTTGCTTTTATGTGTGAATACCCAGACATATACTACAGGCACGTAGAATGTTTTGTTAATTACCTCAGCGACATCAACGTCAAAACAAATAATTGTTTGTCCGTTATCAACCGTTTCTGGTACAAACTCAAAAGGGTATATTTGGGAATATGCCAATGTATGATTTGGCACATCGCTATTATCTTTGTCTGTAACGAGTTTTACAATAGCTTCATTGCAACACAACTCTTTCATAAGTTGATTTTTATAATCAAAAAATTCATTTAATTGCAATTATATCCACACCCCCTTATTATCGTCATTGTCGGGGAGCTTAGATGACTCTACAATTTCTTCAATAGTCGTATCTTTATCAACGTGTTCGTTATCAAGTGATTGGTATGGCTTCCAATTGTAATAGTCAGCAATACGCAATGACACATTATCATCGTCTGTTAAATTTACTTCATTTAGAATAAATCTAAAAACGCCATTGCCGTTATACACGTTATACAACTTGTTAGGTTTAGTTATTTGGTAGGCAAGAACATTAGTAGAGTCCATATCATCAACCAAAAATCGCTTTCCACGAGTTAATTCAATGGTATCATCATCTTTGCCAAGTGTTATAGCTATACGTGCATCACCAATGGACATAATATCTTCAGCTTTTTCACCGATAAGATACTTCGTTCCATCTTCGACGATACACCACTTTTCTATAATCTTTCCGTCTTTATTTAGCCATTTAAGTAAATAGTTACATCGACGCATTTTTCCAGAAGCATATACTTCGTCATTTGCATCGAGTTCGGTGATTAGCCAATTACTATTGGCAAACTCCACTAAACCACCGTGAGGTAAAGAGTCACCGGGCATAGCACAGATTTTTTTTATTGCTAAATCTTCCTTTTCATTTAAAATGCTTACAGTCTGTTTTGAACCACTTATAATTACTTCGTGGCAAGACAGAGAATCTACGATTTTATCAGAAATATAGGATTTGGTGTGATTTAAAACTCTTTCACGCTTAGTTACCCCATTAACTTCCAATCGTGCTTGGTAGGTGTCCCACGTGCCCATGACTACACCTCCTCAACACAATACTTTTTCTGTAATTTCTTACATATATTTATCGCTTTAAATACTTCACATCTTACAACCTCTGTATTGCAATCATTCTCAATTAAATACTGAAGGATTGATAGAAGACTTAAATACAATTCATCATAATTAAGCTCAGAAATCAAACTCTGACACCCAATCAATTCTCTTTGGAGACTGTCCATATATTTTCCAAGCGATGGCTCGCCACTTTCCTTAATGGGTAATATTTTGTAAAATAGACCTATGAGAGATTTTAGATAGTTTTTAACCAGATTGTCTGGTATGTCGATTCCTTTATTAGTCATCATATATGTAAATCACTCAAATCTCCGTGGTTATAGGAGTATTCCTTCATCATATTTGAAAAGTCTTTTTTACACATTTTATACGCTCCGGTAATACGGTTGAGTAATTCTGCTGGTGAATAACCAGAGTAGTCGGTTGTATTGAGCATATTTTCATAATTTTCTTGCTTGTAAACATATGGTTTCATCCATTGCACAAGCATACCCTCGGAAATGATATCTGCAATTTCATCAATATCCTCAGCGGGGATATTAATAGGAAATTCACGAACATTATCGTCTCCATTGGTAATGTCGTATTTGCAAATTCTCTTAAATTGGGAGCAAGCCCTCTTCATATATCCATCAACAGTTTGAGTTCGGTTTTCTTCTGGTAATTTTATAAATTTATACTCTTCAACCTTGTCCAAAAAGTATGATGTAAAAATGTTATAGGAAACGCCCATAATACGCCTCCTTATCTGTCAATCAACTCAATTAATAAGCTTTCTTCTAACGCAGTAATAACTTTGATAGAATCAATTATTCCGTCACTGATTAATTGCTTAGCTCTGTATGCGACAGACTTTTTCTGACCAACTGAAAGGTTAGAAATAATCTTTGAGATTTCTTCTGAATCTTTGGTAAATAAATCATCAAAAGAGTCGTAATTTAAAGCATACTTGTAATACTGAGAAACTCCTAAATAATCAAGAACTTCTGGGTCATCAATTAAAAACCAGTTATTTTCAAAGAATGATTTTGAAGCATTTTTTGCATTCTTTAATTCCTGCAAATCCATATCCTGCTCATCACCGAATTCTTCCCATACGAAACGTTCCTGCGTTCTTCTACTCTTGTAAATTAACCTTCCCTGAAAACCGTTTCTAACAGTAATAATCATATTTGGGTCAAGTTCCTTCTTAACTTTATATTGCTTTTTCTGAGTTGTTGTTTCAGCAACAGTCTTTGACTCGGTAGTTGATGTTGCTGGTTTTGTTGTGCTTTTAGTTACCTTAGATTTCGTTGCCATAACGTTCTCCTTTAATTCAATATTTTTAAGTGGGCGGTCTAATGTGCAAACCGAACACTTTTACTATAGTATAGGGGGCAACTTTAGCCAGTTGCCCCGAACACATAATGCTGTGTAGTGTATGATTACGCAGTCATTTCGTATCTACCGATACCTGCGTTACCGCCTGCAAGCACGATACCCATACCATACTTCTCACCATAGAAGTAATCCTGTGTGAAGTCTTTGTTGTCTGTAGGATTGCCAAGCAGAACTGTTGACTGTCCTTCATATACGCACTTGATAGGCTTGTCGTCACCTGCGATAATTGTAAGTACATTATCATCAAATACAAAGTCGGTAGAACCAACCTTATGTCTCTGAGGAGTTACAACAACAGGAGTGCCATAGAACTTGCCATAGTAACCCATATTGTATAAATCACTCTTAGACTCTGCACCCTGAATAGCAGGAGCAAGATTACGAACCGCCTTCTTAGAACCGATAATAGTAGCGGTCTTACCACCAGCAGCAGCTTCTACGTGAGCGATAACATCAAGTAATGCATCCTCATCATAGTTACCAGCAGCAGGGAAGTACACTGCGCCGCCAAAATCAGTAGCAGAAGCAGTGCTCCAAAGAGCATAAATGTCATCAAGCAACTTCTTGCGGAAAGATTCAGCTACAGTCTGGATGAACTTATTAAAGTCAACCTGACCAGAAAGAACTCTGTTAAGCTCTTCGTAAATCTTAACAACTTTGAAAGTTGTCGGAATAGAAGTTTTGCTTGATCCGCCAAGTCTCTGTCTGCGGATACCCTGAGTACCTTCGGCAGCATCAGAAACTACGAATAGATTGCTATCTTCAACAACAAACTCATTCTTGTCGCCGAGTGCAACATTACGGAAATCAACGAGCGCATTGAAATATTCATCGCCCTGAAAACCTTCAACGATAGTACGAGCAAGAATCTGCTCTACAAGAGTAAAGAGACCGTTGCACTTACCATCACGGATTGCTTTATAATCAAGTACAGTACTTCCGCCATTAGCTTCAATCATAGCCTGACGAAGTACATCCATAGACTCGCCCACTGAGTACTTAGTAGGAGTGCCGTGGTAAGCATCAACGGCAAGTCTTACAATATCTTTATAATCAGCCATATTAGTACATCCTCCTTCTTAAATTAGGCAATTTTAATTACGTAGTATGTATAACGTCCGGCAATTTCAACTGCCATAATTGTGCCGTAGCCTGTACCAGCAGCATCAACTTTACCGTCAGCACCAATACCAACCTCGTCACCCTTAGCCGGAACAGTGCCACCTACGAAACCATCTTTTGTGATAGAGTACATATTGCGACTGCGAGGAATATATCCACGAGCAATAGTACCTGCTTCGTTAATAAACTCATCAAGGTTCTTCTTGCGCTCATCATACATTACCTCTTCGGTAGCAACGATAGCACAATCTTCAATCTTACTTGCAGATGTTGCAAGTACTGCCTTCATAACTTCACGCTGACCATCTTCATAACCCTGAAGCTCAACAATAGTACCGTTTTCAACAGCGATAGGATTACCGTCAGCATCATAAACTCTTAAAGAAACAAGATCAGCGGCAACATCAGTGCCAGAAAGCAGATCAGTTCTAATTACTGTATAAGCCATACTTAAATATCCTCCTTAAATGTTCTTTGGCGGAAACTGAACAAACAGACCACCATAAGGTTCGTTTTCAAATTTATTTTTGTCTATAGCAATTCGAGTAGATGTAGGTTTGTTTGCAGAGAAAGTAACAGTGGTATTTCTACCTTTAATTTCAAAACATTTACTTTCTACATCTTCAAGTGCCATTTCTGAGCAATCAGCTTTCAATGCTTCAAACGCCTCTATGCCATCCAAGTCGGAGAAGCGAGCGAATAATTCGTCTTCTGCATCTTTGCGTTCCTCAGATATTTTTGATTTCTGATAATTTCTCAGAGTATCAAGTTCAGTCTGCATATTTTCAATTGTTTTAGAAGCTTCGCTATATTTCTGCTCTGCAACATTCTTAGCACTTGATAAAAGTGCGTCAAATGTGTATTTGAAGCTGAAATCTGCACTACCTTCATCAAAATCTGCAATGGTAAATTTCTTTCTCTTTTTACTCTCGAAATCAACAATAACATTGTCGCCATTCATAGAATAGCTAAAGCCATAGAGCTTCCAATCTTCGCAGTCATAACAATACACTTCTGAAGTTTCGGTATCATAATCAACATATATGTACTTAGAGATTTCTCCCCAATACGGGTCTGTATATTTCACCGCATATAAAGCTTCAACTAAACCTTCTCTGAATTGCTCACCGGATAATGAGAATTCCTCATCATCGCCTGTTTCGCCTTCGCCTTCACCACCGCCTGCACCATCTTCGGGTACATCTTCAACGGGTGTTTCTGGTTCGTCTTCAACACTTGCAACTTCAGGCTTGTCTTCGCCCTCACCTTCAGAACCTTCTCCGTTTCCACCATCAACAACCTCATCATCATCATCTTCGAGTTTCTTTTTGTTGATAGCTTCAAATTTTGCTCTTAACTCTTCAATTGAAAAATCTTCTATATTGAAATCAAGTGCTTCTACGGTTAAACCGTACTCTGATAAAAGTTCCATTCTATCCAATGAGATACTTCCTCCTTTCGAGAGATTTTGTGTGATATTTTGTGGATTTATGTCATCCTCTTGCGAGGTTGTGACCGTTGAAAAATGCTCTTTGAATTCAGTCATCATCTTGGTGTATTCATCACGGAACGAATTTAAAGTAAACATTTCAATGCACGCAGATTCATAACACGGTTCTGCACTTTCCAAAAGACAAAATGCTGTAAATTCAAAAGAGTCTATGTGATAATATCCGTCAACAGTTTTTCCGCTCTTGACTTTAATCTCCATAGACTCATCAGTTATGATGTTCTCTTTAATTTTTGAATAAGCTTCTTGCCTTTTCCAAATGAGGATTTCAACACATAGGTATTCGTGTGTTTCACCATTGTCTTCAGTGATAGTTTCCCACCAATAATTAGCAGATTCAGGAACAACACCTACAGGTTGAGTAATGTTTACAAGTTTCATCCCTTTATTTGTGCTGACTATTTCAACATCGTGTGCTCCTATAGAATCGGTTTCACGATTATAGTTGCATACAATAGGGCAATTATAAATTGTATCAATGCATTTCTCAAAAGTACTTTTGCTAATGAATGACTTATTTCTGTTTTTACCTGTGTAAGCTACCCTTAAAATGCCTTTATCAAATGACGAATTGATTTCGGTAAGTTTTTCAACGGCAGATTCATACACAATATTCAAACTTTTGTCACCCAATATTAATCACCGCCTTTTGAGCTATGTAGTATTAAAAAGTCAAAGTATCTGATACAACGCAAGGAATATCGAGTGTGTCAAATTGACAATCCTCTTTATTTGCAAAAACCCAAACAGTTCCTTCAGAGTTACCATTATCTTTTAAGAGATTGTAACCGTGTGCAATCAAATAATCTCTGCTTTCAATATCCATAACATATATAAACATTAGTTTTTCTCCTTTTCTTCTTGGTTAAAATTAAGCATCCTCACGAGTTTGTTCTCCAGACTCAGTGAGTTCGTCAACATCTTTCTCTTCACGACCAGCATCCTTTGTTACATCCTTGGATGAATTTGCTGATAGCGTAGATGAACTCTGCAATGGAGTAAATCTTTCTTTTACGCCCAATACATCATCTTCTAAGAAATTCATACAATCCATCTCATCCTGAGCAAGCCCTTGTGATGCACAATAATACGAAATCATCGGCATACCCAATTGACAGGCTTTAATATAAGCGTCACCCACTTCTTTTCGGTTAAATGGACTACAATCTAAAAATGTCACTTTGAAATTCTTTCCATATGACTGTGCGTGTAAGAAACGATTTATAGCCGCCTCTATATTTTTCACAATTCCATATGTTAAAGCTTGGTCAGCTTTGATTGATAATGATAGTGCATTAGCAGATGCTTTTTCATTATTAAACAACAAACTTGATACACCGGCAGCGGTAAATAGGTTTTGTTCGGCTTTAGATATCGTGTCGGTATCACCAACATTATTCTTTTCAAAGCTTATTTTGTTAATGGGCATCGGTGTTAAAATTGAACCAATTTCTTCCGGCAAAACACTATCTAAGTTCCTCCAGAACTCTTTGGCTTTGTCGAAATCCATTTCCCATTCACCCTCGTCATTAATACCAAGTGTCATAACGAGCATTGCATAGTTTTCAAGTTCGGTTTTTGTTAATTTTAATTGTTTATAATCTTCAATATCGTATATTTCTCTAAGTAAGCCGACAAAAGGAGGTACGGCATAATTCAAAATATCGTTATTGCATTTTATAGCAAAAGAAGTGGGGGAGTCTAACTCCTGCCACTTCATATTGGTTCTGTCTTTTTGATATGCAGCATATTTCACCTTAAACTCAGGTGGATATGTTTCAAGATATTTTGCATTACTGTCAAAATAGGAGAAATCAAACGACACATTTAAAACATTATCTTCTATGATTGCGACGGTACAATAATCTGATGGTAATTGTTGAATAATTACACTATCTGTATTTACCCACATGGTTCCATAAAACACATCTTCACGCAAACATACAGTTAACACTTTTGCAAACTGATTTTTTATATCCATAGATGATAATAAATTTAAAACCTTTGTATAGTTTCGCCTGATTGACTGCGGCTTGGCAGTCGAAGTGTCGATTTTATGCGGAGAAACAACGTAAGCCAAATCCGATAAACTTGAAAAATACTGAATAAGTCGTCTGAAATGCGAGCTCGCACTATAAATATAAATTACAGCATTTCTAATATTTTTCTCGTTAGTATATGGATTTTGCAAAAACTCAGTGATTTTATCTTTGCTATATAAATAGAAAGTAGGCGACGATGCGGCACCGTTCAAATCTCTTAATATGAGTTTGTTCATTGCAGAAAATCGTTGCGGCATATGAAACATACTATCCAAGCTCATATTTTTATTATGAACCGAATTACTGTTTGGAATTGCACCGTCTGACACAACAATTTCCTTGTTTTTTGTGTTACTCATTTCGGGCAATCACCGCCTTTCATTTATCGTTTAATTTTTGGAGCTCTAAACATAAACAGACTGTTAATATCATCAGAACTTGAACGTTTCTTAATATTCTTTTCAAGTTGGCACGCAACATAATAATTGTAGCTCAAGCTTGAATATCTATCTTTTCTCATACCGCTTTTTTCGATGATTTTTACCAGTCCGCCCGACTCTTCGTGTTTTAGGTTAATAAGTTCGCTAATTAACAAAGTTGTATGTACATACGGCAATGTAAATATCATTTTATCTGAAGAAGATAGGGAGTTATATCCTTTTATACCTCCAAGAGCTTCTTCGCCGTCATATTCAGTTGCTAATAAACGTATTTTTCCTGTCTTAAATCCTTCTCGCAACAAAATCGCACAATCAGAGTTAAAACGAGCAGAGCCATTTATAGCCCATATAGCCTTTTCAGCTCCACGATCTGTACATCTTGCAGCCATTTCAGGATTGTTACAACACGATAAAGCAGGATAAATTTCTCCTGTTTCTGAGTCGGCAATAACTCTTGCAAGAGCATCATATACACCTAAACCAACACCTTTTACGTCAAGAACGATGTAATCGCACTCGTACTCCTCGAATAATTTTCTTATGCGAAGAGCTTGGTCTTCTGTGTGAGCTCCTTCTGATGTTTCTGTGTATATAATATTATTTGAATATCGCCCAGCCTTAGTGGGGAAGAGTTGATTTATGAATATTGCCGATGCGTCGTTCTTGTGTTTGCTACTCGACATAAGAGCTATATCGGCTGACAATATTCTTTTTTCACCATTTTGTTTTGGCTGAATGCGAACTTTGGTATTATTTGATAGTTTAGATGATAGTGAATCTGGTAACATTGGAAATTGAATTTTTCTGTTTTTTGCAATTGATTCAAAATTAAAAAAGGTGCCGTCTGAGTCTCCCCAAAATTCGGCACACATTTCCATACCCCATTTGATTTCACTAAAATCCGATTCTGTCATTTGTTCAATAATAGTTTCCTCCATAAGCAATCCCTCTTTAAGAGCGAG
>JAFWWU010000021.1 GCA_017523285.1 Ruminococcus sp. | reverse complement strand
GAGAAAACGTTAAATCTGATGGAGGCTTTGACATTCCAGAATCGTATGACGGAGCGTATAATTTTACGCTTATAAGTATCGGAGATAGTGATATAAATCCTGTAATTGCAGAAGAAGGCGATCTGGTAGTTTATTTTGCATTGAAAGTAAAGGATACAACTCCTGATGGTGTATATGAATTTATTTTTGATACAAGCAGGACTAAAGGTATAAATATGGAGTCAATGTATTCGGGCGGAAGTGTTCCTCTTGTGCTTAATAATGGCACGATTACTATTGACAGAGAGAAACAGACTACAACCGCTACTACGACGACTACAAAGAAACCTGTAACTACAACAACTATCACAACTACAAAGAAACCAGCAACTACAACGACTACCACAACTACAAAGAAACCTGTAACTACAACAACAGTTACAACAAAGAAGCCGGTAACTACGACAACTGTTACAACCACAAAGAAGCCAGTAACTACAACAACAGCTACAACTACAAAGAAGCCAGCAACTACAACGACTATCACAACTACAAAGAAATCAGCAACTACAACAACTACCACAACCACAAAGAAGCCAGTAACTACAACAACAGCTACAACTACAAAGAAACCAGCAACTACGACAACTGTTACAACCACAAAGAAGCCTGCAACTGCGACAACTGTTACAACCACAAAGAAACCAGCAACTACGACAACTACCACAACCGCAAAGAAACCTGCAACTACAACAACTGTTGTTACAGCCACTACAGGAAAACTTGAGCCTACACTTAAAGGCGATGCTAACGGAGATTCTTCTGTTGATATTGCTGATGTTGTAAGTGCTAAGTGTTATCTTATTAATGGCGTCAGATATTCGTTATCAAAACAAGGTTTGGTAAATGCTGATGTTCATAATTCGGGTAATGGACTTAATGTTCAGGATGTTCTTGCAATTCAGAAAAAAGCACTGAAACTTATCAGCGATTTTGATGCAATGTAAAATAAAAAGGCTATCAGACGATAATCTGGTAGTCTTTTTTATACGTTTTAGCAAGAAATATATTTTACATATTCATAAAATAGAAATATAAAAGAATTAGGTTTATTATATAACTTTAACTATATGGTGATTTTTTACAATGATGTTTTTGTTGTTTTGTGCAAATGAGAGATTATAATTTTTTTCATATATTATCTCTTGAAAATTAAAATGTATTTGGTATAATTATAAATATAGAATTGGTAATTGTTGAAAAAAATATATACTTTTTATAATATATTATTCGGATACGGCGTTTGTGAAAGGGTGTTTATATGATTCTGAAAAAACTATTTGCGGCTGTTACAGTATTTATTATGATAATAGGTTTATTACCTGATTATAATGAAAAATTTATGGATAGTGCTATTACTGCTGGAGCCTTGTCTGCTTATGATGAAAATATTGTATATAAAATTGCTGATGGCTATGTCACTGTATATGCATCGAATGATGATATTACTGCAGCTATTATTCCAGCACAGATTGAGGGAATGCCTGTTAAGAAAATTGCTTCATATGGTTTTTCGAGTTGTTATAAATTGTCACATGTAGAATTGCCTAACACACTTGAAGAAATCGGCGTAGATGCTTTTTATCAGTGCGATTCGCTTGTTTCTATTGAAATACCTCGTTCTGTAAAAAGGATAATGCCAAACGCCTTCTATGACTGCTCGTTTCTTGAAACAGTTATATTCAATGAGGGACTTGAAAACATAGAGAGGCTTGCGTTTGCATATTGTAAGAAATTAAAATATATCGACCTTCCGAGTACGATGAAATATATTGGCGAAGATGCATTTGATGTGTGCTTTGATGTTGAGAGCGTAACCTTAAAAAGTATGGATTGCTCTATTTATAATGATTCGAGTACATTCCCGAGCGCTACTTTTTATGGATATGAAGGCTCGACCTTTCAGCAATATGCAAATATGTATGGCAGAAAATATGAAATTCTGCCTGGCGGTCCTACGATTACTACAACCACTACTACTACTACAACGACAACCACCACCACAACAACAACAACCACAACAACGATGATTACCACTACAACTACCACGACTACGCCTAAAATTGAGCCTACTATAAAAGGTGATGTGAATTGTGATGATAGAATAAGTGTTGCTGATGTTGTGAGTTGTAAGTGCTATCTTATAAATGGTGATGTGTATTCACTTTCTCCTATAGGACTTTTAAATGCTGATGTGCATAATTCAGGCAATGGCATAAATGTTCAGGATGCAATTGCTATTCAGAAAAAGATCCTGAGGCTTATTGATAGTTTTGATGGATTGTAAAATCTTATATAATAGAAAATGGTATCGGGTCAATCCCGATACCATTAATTTTTATTTTGTATTATTGATATCCCATCTGAATGAGAGAAGTTTTGCAGCTTTATTGTTATCAAGCATATTATTATTCATAATGGTGTTCATATCAAGATAACGGTAATTTGTTTTTTCTTCCTTGTTTCCTAATTTACGGAAAATAGAAGTAATAGAATCAACACTCTGATTTTTCTGTAAAACAGCACCTATACGATGATTTGCACGCATAAAGTTGATAATTGCCGAAGCTGTAATCAGAAGCTTATCGCTTACATTGTAAATGCCTGTATATGTAGCATCGTCGGCATTCTTTACAAAGCAGAGAATGAAATCTACGAGATTATGCAGACAACAGAACTGGAAACCATACTGTCCTGTTCCATAAACGAAGTGTGTGCCCTTTGAGTCTGTAATCTTGCTTACAAGGTTATCGTAGAAGCTGAGTGTGTAAATAGGTGCAGGTCTTAAAATAGCTCCTATAACTTCTTTGCGGCGACCGAATTCTTCCGCAAAGGCTTTTTCGGAATTGAGCTTCATAACAGCATAATTCGTAACAGGCTTCAGCATATCATCTTCACGGATAGGCTCACGGGTTTTAGGAAAATCATAAACCTGATGAGTGCTTATCATAATAAACTTTGTAACGCCTGCGTTGAATGCATAGCTGTAAATGAATTTATCGCATGAAGCTGAAATTTTCATTTCTTTATCTGTGATAATCGGACCGAAGTCGTTATCAACGCAACAAGCTGCGTGAACAACTGTATCTATTTTGTTATTGCTGAATATATCCGCATAAGCGCTTGAATCATTTGGTTCAGCCTGAATGAAAGTGTAATTTTCTTTATCGTCGTTGTAATGACCTTCTTCTCTGTCAACGGCAATAACGGCATTTCCTTTTTTCAGCAGACCCGAACAAATATGCTGACCCATAAGACCGCAAGCTCCTGTAACTAAAACAGTTTTCATAAACGTAACTCCTTTCGTAAATTCAGTATCAATTAGAATAATTATACCATATTACGTTGTTTTATTCAATATGGCAAATGTTACTAAAATACTTGTCATTAATTGTGATTGATAATAAATAATGGCTCAATTATAAAATAGTTTAATCAGCGCTTGAGGCGGAATTAACTTCTTCTAAATAGAGATCGATGGTGGAATTTATGGAATCGAATGTTTCGTTCCAGGGGGCAAGACCTCTTGCCGTATAACGCAGACAATCGTCAAGCATTTTTCCGCAGTCGGATGAAACTCCTCTTGAAACATCAAATCGTGGATTTGCTGATGCGAGTTTTGTAAGCTCGTTGTTCATAGCGATCATTTCATCTGTCCAGCCGTAGTTAGCGTACATCTGTTTATCTGCAAGAGCCTTGAATTCGCTGTTGGTGATTGCATAACGCTTGCAGTTAAGATATTTTGCAACTCCCTCAGGATTTTGTGCGCCATTTACTATAAGATACGAATCCATACCAGTTGGGATGTAATGTGCATCTGCTTCAGGGTCTTTGGGCATTGGTACAAAGAAAACGTCTTCGCCGTAAATTGAAGCCCATTGTTCCTTAGGGCAATAGAAATTATACAGACCGCTCGGATAGAACAGAAGCTTTCCTTCTCCTATGTAATTAGGACGTGTATCCCAGCCGTAAGTGCCTACACCGATAGCAATGAGGTCTTTGTTGTAAAGTCCGTAAATCCAGTTCTGAACACGAGCCATGGAAGGATCGGCAAGATTGTTTGTAAGCTTCTGATTGCTCAGGCTTACAGCAGGAACTCCTGTTGTGTTGATAAGTCCGAATTCAAACCACCAGCCGTCGATTCCGTATTGTTGATTGGCGGTATCGGTGAAGCTTACAAGTGCATTTTCAAATGCGTTCCAGTCCCACTCGCCTTTATAGTAAAGGTCGGCAGGGTCTTCGAGTCCGTTTTCTTCAAAAGTATTCTTGTTATAAATTACAACACAGTTATCGCCTGTTACTGAAACGGCAGCAACGTAATGATTTCCGTTCCACATTAAAGAATCGTTTGCATTTTTCACGTCAGCCCATAAAGGTGAATCAAAATCGATGTAATCATCGGCAGGGATAAACATATTACTTACCGCACCCTTAGGAAAAGCGTCCATATCGCCTGCGGAGAAGAAATCTATACCCTCGCCGCTCTGAATTGCCTGTGTCAGCTTATCATAGCGTTCTTCATAAACAACCTGATGAAACTCGATTTTTCCGCCGTAGTATTCCTGAAATATAGCAAGGTCAACGGGAATGTCGTCGGGCTTGTTGATATCCCATGAAGCCATCCATTTGATAGTCTTATTTTCAAGCTCGCCTGAAAGAAGAGGATCGTCTTTTGCTATACTGTCAATTTTCTGACGTAATTCAGGGTCGAGAGCAGTATCTGTTTTGCCGTTTTTGTCTGTTGATTTACCTGAACAGCCGAACATTGCGATGGAGATTATGGAAAGAACAGTAAAAATGAAACGTTGTTTTGATTTTTTCATCATGCAAACTCCCTTCAGATATATTCTGCTGTTATAAATATTATAGCATTAAAAAACAAACACTGTCAATAAACATTTCTTATATAATTCACTGGCATATATTGTATAAAAACACTATAATCATTGCAGAAATATTGAAAAAATATGAGCAAAATATGTAAACGCAGAAAAGGTTCCCTAAAACTCATCACAGTTACTGCACTTTGAAAAATCACAGCGGTCACGCATATTGCAGACCGCACACCCCCCGATGTGTTTTTCAAGCTTATTATCGGAAATTCCGATAATTGCGGTAACTGATTTTCTGGGAATCATCATATAATTTTCTGTGACTGTAAGACCTATTCTTCGCTGAGCATTGAGATAAAACACGATATCCTTCTGCAAAGAAACAGGCAAATCCCCATATCCTGCGCTGAATCGCCGTGTGTGGAAATTACAGCAGTCTGATGATAGAAATTCTTTCTCTGCAATGTCGCATACCTGTTCAACAGCGGCAGAACAGAGAGCATCCGCAGCGAGTGCCATAGCCATATCTTCGGCTTCAAGGCGTCTTATAAGAGTATCTGCGGAGGAAGAAAGAGTTGCGGCGAAAATAATCGCTTTGTCGCAGCCTTTTAGATGTCTTGCGATGTCGTTTCCTGTAAGACAAAGAGAACTGTCTGCGATTTTAATATTTTCGTCCGTGCGTATAAGCGAAGCTTCACGATAGACATAAGCAGGCTTTATGGCTTCAAGTACCATTTTTTCGCATTTATCAAGAATATCAGATAAAACAGGCGGCACATCGCCTTTATGTCCCATATAACGTAAAGCTTCTGCTTTATTAAGTTCAGATATAATCATTTACTGTTTCCGATAATGCCTGAAACAGCTTCAGAAATACGTTTTGCAACATAAGGGTTATTCATAGTGTAAAGATGAATACCGTCAACACCGCTTGAAACAAGGTCAACTATCTGGTCAATTGCATAGGCAATTCCTGCATCACGGAGTGCTTCAGGGTTATGTTCGAATTTCTGCATGATTTTTACGAATTTAGGCGGCAGACTTGCGCCGCACATACCAACCATTCGTTCAATCTGATTTTTATTTACAACGGGCATAATACCCGCTTCAATCGGTACATTGATACCTGCAATTGCAGTTTTTTCAAGGAAACTGTAAAACAGGTTATTGTCAAAGAAAAGCTGTGATATAAGGTGGTCAGCGCCCATATCAACCTTATGCTTGAGATTTTTTATATCATCTACAATGTTTTCCGTTTCGATATGTCCCTCAGGATAGCAAGCGCCTGCGATATCGTAATCACCATGCTTTTTTATAAATGAAATAAGGTCGCTTGCATATCTGAAATGTTTTTTTGGTTCAATATCAGGATTGATATCTCCTCTTAAAGCAAGTATATTTTCAATTCCTCGTTTATCAAGGTCGTTAAGTACAGCGAGAATTTCATCTTCCGTATAGTTTATACAGGGCAGATGAATCATCGGAGTTATGTTGTATTCATCCTTAATTCTTGAAGCTATTTCGCATGAAAGAGAGCCATTTCCGCTTCCGCCTGCACTGAATGTAACACTTATGAAGTCAGGAGAAAGGTCGCCAAGTTCTTCGAGAGTTTTGTAAATAACATCAACAGAGCTTGTTTTTTTAGGCGGAAAGATTTCGAATGAGAATACTGTTTTTTTATCGAATAATTCTCTTATTTTCATTTATGTATACTCCTTACTTAATAGACCAGTCGATGCTTTCTATTCCATGTGAGTTCAGAAATTCATTGGTCTTTGAAAAATGGCGGCAGCCGAAAAATCCGTTGAAAGCCGAAAGAGGACTCGGATGTGCTGCTTTCAGAATCAAGTGGTTTGGATTTGTGATAAGCTTTTCTTTAGCTTTAGCGTCATTGCCCCAAAGCAGAAATACAATCGGAGTTTCTCTTTGGTTGAGCAGCTTTATGACATTATCGGTGAAAATCTCCCAGCCGATATTTCTGTGGCTTCTCGGCTGATTTGCTCTTACGGTAAGAACAGAGTTAAGAAGAAGCACTCCGTTTTCTGCCCAGCTGATAAGCTCTCCGTGCCTTCCGAGGTTATCTGTACCGATATCGGATTTTATTTCCTTGAAAATATTTATAAGCGAAGGCGGAGGAGCTACTCCTTTTCTGACTGAAAAGCTCAGTCCGTGTGCCTGACCTATATTATGGTAAGGGTCCTGCCCGATAATTACAGCTTTCACCTTGCTGTACGGAGTGTATCTCAGAGCGTTGAATATATCGTACATATCAGGGAAAATCTGCTGTGTTTTATATTCAACAATCAGTTTTTTTCGCAAATCGAGATAATATTGTTTTGAAAATTCGTCTTTGAGGAGTAAATCCCAGTCGTTATTAAGCTCTACCATAATTTTTATTGATTATATATAGTTCCGTCAATGTATTTGAATTTTACGAATGTATTTTTTCTGAATGTCAGCGAGCCTTGCTGATTGAAGGGAATCTGTTCGTAAGCCTGACGTGAACATTCAACCTTGATAGTGCGGCCTTTGCGTGATTTAAAAACAAGCTGATAAAATTCGTCCATAAGGCGAACCTGACCTGTGCTTTCGATTACTCTCAATCTGTCATCGCTTTTTCTGATGAGAGTAGCCATTTCAATCTGATTTGAATTCGAATACTTCTGATTGTCGTTATCATATTCATAGTAAGCTTCACCATCTGACAGGACTTTCTGCTGTTTTTGTCTTGGTGGTGGAGCCTGATGTGCATATTTGCGGCGTTCTTCCTCATCCTCAGCAAGAAACATTGAAACTCCGCGTTTAAACTTACTTTTGCTTGAGCCGAGAAGAACAATAATAACAAGTACAACGGCTATGCCGAACAGAATAAGCATAAAATTTTTCATTCCGTCTGATAATGCGAAGTGAAGCGGGCGTAATAAAGAAAGTGCAGTAAACATAATATTGTGGTAAGTCGGCGAAAAGCCGTTCCTTTCATAATTTTTGAATAAAAACGTTACATATATTTTTATTATATACTTTTTTTTCGTAAATTTCAAGAGATAATTGCAAAAATCGTAAAAATATGTTATAATAATGTTCATTGATTTGAAATAAAGCATTTGCTGCTATATCGATAAATCGGAGGAATGATTTATGCAGAAAATTCTTGGGTATATGAGAAGGGCTATACAGGAGTATGGTCTAATTGATGACGGTGACAGAATATGCGTAGGTGTATCAGGAGGAAAGGATAGTCTTGTGCTTCTTATGGGGATGATTCTGCTAAGACGCTTTATCGGGATAGATTATGAAATAGTTGCTGTAACAATTGACCCTCAGTTTAATGGTGTGGCAGGCAATTATTCTTCCGTTGAAAAGCTGTGTGCGGATAATAGTGTTGAATATCATATTCTGCCTACGCATATAGGGGAGATAGTTTTTGATGTCAGAAAAGAGCCTAATCCATGCAGCTTGTGTGCGAGGATGAGGAGAGGCGCACTTCACGATGCTACGCTTGAGTATGGCTGTAATAAAATAGCTCTGGGACATAATTATGATGATGTAGTTGAAACATTTGTAATGAATTTGTTTAACGAGGGAAGAATAGGTTGTTTTGCGCCTAAAAGCTATCTTTCTCGCAAACAGATAACGCTTATAAGACCTCTTGCACTTGCACCTGAAAATATTATAAGAAGAACTGCTGAGAGAAACGGGCTTGAGGTAGTAAAATCGAAATGTCCTGCTGACGGATTTACAAACCGAGAAAAAACCAAGCAGTTTCTGGCGCAGATGGAGCATAATGACCATGGTTTCAAGGATCGTCTTTTCAGTGCGATGAAACGCAGTAATATTGACGGATGGGGCGGAATAAACTGGATTCCTGCTGAAAAGAAAGATTAATGCTAAAAAGGCAATACCGCAGAATTGTTCCTGCAGTATTGCCTTTATTTTATTTTTTCTTTACAGGAATCCATATTTCACAATAATAGTTTTCGTCAAGGGTTCCTTTGGGGTAATTTGCAGGGTTATCATAATATTCCACGCAATATCCTGCTGCAAATTCGTAATATTTAAGAGCGGGCAGCCATTCTGTATAGATCTTTGTATTTACATCCTGCAAAGCATCCGGCATTGCGCCTTTACATGGAAATACAGCCCATGTAAATTCAGGGATTGTTTTTATTACAAATCCTTCGGGAGCCTGTCTGTCAGGACTGCAAGGATCAGCAATAAGATAATCAAAAGTATTATTCTCCATTGCTTCATCAATGCATATGCCATACACTCCCATTACTGTTTTGCCGCCGCCATTTTTAAAATGTTCCTGCCAGAATTTCGGAACAATGTCTTTTGCGCCTTCATAAGAAAAAGTTTTTGAAGCTCCGATAACAGTAAACGTTTCCTTTTTTTCAATTCTGTAATCCATAAGATATCCTCCATTAAGTGAAAAACTGATTTTCAGCGGAGCAAAGGATTTCAGCAATACTGTTTCTTTTCGCACCTGTGTAGGTGTAACACCATGAAAACGTGTAAAAGCTTTGGTAAAGCTGTCAGGAGATTCATAACCGTATTTCAAAGCGATATCTATAACTTTTTCGTCAGTTGTAGCGAGGTCGTTGCCTGCCAGAGCAAGTTTGCGGTTTCGTATATATTCTCCCAATGTAAAACCGCAAAGCATTGTAAAGCCTTTCTGAAAATAGAAAGATGAAATGTTAGACTGTTTTGCTACCATTTCAGGTGTAATATCATCTGCAATATGTTCCTCTATGTATAGAATAGCTTCGCTTATTATCTCCATCCAGCTCATAGTAAATCTCCCTTCCTTCGCTGTAAGAATATTGTATCATGTGGAGAATTCTGATGCCCGACAATTTGTGCCGAATTTTGTCTTAAGGCAATACCGCACAGAGCTTGTGCAAAAGATGCGAAGTCAGATTTTTCGTCAGATTGTATAGAAATCTTGCAGGCATACTATCGTATGTCAAGAGATTTCTGTGCAAGATTACGGAAAATATGCCAGCAGATTTTG
>JAFWWU010000020.1 GCA_017523285.1 Ruminococcus sp. | reverse complement strand
CCCTTCGCTTTGTTATAAAATGCGCCTTTAACAATAATATCACCGCGCTCCATTGAGTCAAAGCGAGCTATGTCAGCTTTCTTCCAGCGAAGCTCAGCTGCAACAGCTTGTTCAGAGTCCTCAGATGGGCGAAGGAATATCTGTGTTCCTGCCTTTCCCATTGTGCTTCCCAACTCAGTCTTCTTGGGATAATAGTCCTGTGTTGAACCGAAGAACGCCATATGGATCGTTCTGCCCTCCTTCATTATTTTGCGTATTGAGCTGGTACTGCTGAAGTTCTGGTTTTGTATCTCGTCAATGAAGATGTCAAGCGGAATCGTGAAATCCTCGTTCTGGTAGCTGAACAGAGTCAAAAGCAGCATATCAATGACCTGATTGTTGTTATCGAGATTGATACCCTCCGTATGAATAATGACGATGGGCTTGGAGCTTGCTAAGAAGTCGTTCCTTGTATCTTCAGACATTCCGCACTCAATAATATCACCCAGGAGCGGCTCAAGGCGATTACGCAGGCTCATAATAGTTCTTTCATCTATCTTTTCAGTACCTTTGCCAACGTCATCAAGTGCTTTTAACATCTGCTGAGGAAAGCCTTCTTCACTGGGATTTGACAATACCTCATCCAAAATAGAGCGTAATGCATTTGACTGTGGAACACTCAATTCCCCAATACCTGCCTTAAAAATGCCGACAAGATACTTGATTTTCGAGGCTTTGCCGAGAGTATCATCAACATGGAATATGTTGATAGGTATAACAGAGCTGTCGATATTATAGAAGGTAACGTTCTCATCAACAAAACTTTTTGGGAGATTTTTGCAGAGAGCTTTGTATGTAAACGAGTCACTGGTATCGAAAGCAACGACTTTATTGCCGAGGGAAAAACGTTTTGCTATAAGCTGAGCTTGAAGATATGATTTGCCGAAGCCGCTCTGACCGCAGATCAGCGAATGATCGTTATCCTCTTCGTCATAGTCAATTACCTTTCCTGCAACTCTTCCGTTGACGTCGCGTAATATTGGCAAGAAAGGCTTTGGGGGTATTTCCTTTTCTGAAAGCATATATGGCTCACTCTCAAGATTGTTGAAGATGAAGATGATATCCGCATCAAAAATATCAGCGGATATATCGTAAAGATATACCCTAACGGCTTCTCCGCTGCTATTATGAGCATCAAGCGGATGTGTACGACCATCTCTTTCATCAAGTGCGTTATAGTGAGCAAGAGCATTCAGGAGTGCCTTCATATTGTGAGTTGTAGCCATTTGTGACAATACCTCAGCAATCATTTTACCGGTAAGATATACTCTGTTTCCGGAAATAATAGCTGTGTTGCCGGTATCGTTTATAATCATACCGTTCTTCTTACGGATTGCATTGAAACTGCCGGAACGAAAATGTTTGCTTGCGACCTTAGAGAAATCGCAAATGATAGCCGTATCCGAATCTATAAGAGCATTTCTCTGCGTATCAATACCTTGCACCCACTGGATTATTTCCTCGGATGTGGCGAGGTTTACACCAAAGATCTGCTGTAGGAACATCTCCGCCACCATTAAGCAGACAGTAATTGTCATCGCCTCCGCGGTTTGATATTTATCACTACAAAATTTGTTTTTTTGATTTATCACATACGCAGCAATTGACCGAATTTCAGACAGTCTGTTGAGTGTGTGTTTTACGACCAAACTCTCCATCTCACTTGTTACTTCGCTAATGTGGGCACTACTGTAATTCAGTGTTATGCCCTCCATCGAGAGAGGAATAACACTTTCGGGCGAAATACGGTGCGCTATATATCCCGCATTTTCAGAAATGACTGCAATAATGCTTCTCTCAGCACATTTTTCACCGTAATCACCGCGACTTGCTTTTATCAAAGTCCTGAGCGGCTCCTCAATTGTTGCCGCCTCATCTGAGAATGAATTATCCGAAAATACCGCAAGTGAATCCCAGATATTTTTGAGAAAAGATAAAAGTCCTTTTTCACTGAGTGCCAGAGAAGGAACAGGATAATTCTTGATGTCAAATGAATAGAGCATCGCTTTCAGCTTCTCTTCATCGAGTTCAGCCGATTGTGAAACTGTTATAATCGGCTTAAAAGACACTTCGTTTTCTTCAAGAATAAACTTCAACTTTGTCGCTATTGAGATCAGGCCTAAGAATTTTAAGGTCGGATGTGAAGCGTAAATGTCAAGCCACCTCTGCACTATCTCCTGCGCCTCTCTATAAATCGGAATCAGTTTTTTCATTTTTACGCTGTCAGACATTATCTCGGCATAGGCTTCCATGTCTTCTGGATATGAACCGAAAGAATAATCGTTGTCACCAACTTTAACAAAGCCCTGACGTGAATATATCTTCGCTTCCGACTTAGGCGCTTTCTGTATCTGATCATATATAAGGTCGTTCACCTGCTTCTTTGTACGACTCGGACATCTTCTAACCCACTTCATATTCTGATAAAAACGCTCATTCATGTAATCTTCATATGTAATGATTGAGCTATACGGGCGTTCTGTTCCGCCCGCGATGAGAACATACTTAATTGGAGTTTCACCATATTCTCTTATGTAAGTGACACAGCCGATACTGAATGCAAAGGCAAGCGGTATTATCTTTGCTTTTCCGTTGCTTGATTCCTCAATCAAGCAACAGTGTATACCGTCATTGTTGTAATACGAACGCTTATGGATTATCTCGTCGCCTTTGCCGTTGCCCTTGTCATGGCGGCGGCTATCGGGGTTCTCAAGTGGGTAAGTTGGTATCGGTGTAGAAACGTAGTTTGCTTCTGACTGTGAAAGACAGCGGTTAACATCTCCGTAGCCGTAGCGGCGGCTGTTGGGATCAAATCCCTGGTAGGGATTCGGACAATTCGATGAAGCATTGAAGTTGTCCGCTGTCTGACCGAAGTACATATTGTTGTTTTGAATATCGTTAAACATTTTATATTACCTCCTGAAGTATAATTAAGAACTACTTCGTTTTCAAAAAATCTCGGGTAAAAAATCCAAGAGAGAGAAATTTTTTCTGAAAATCCCGGGCGTTTCAGCATTTTTTCTCATCGCTCGTCATTTTGACCTGAGTTTTGAAATTTTGAAGTTGTTTTTTCAAAACGGCATCGCTGCCGTTTATTAGAATAGCACATCTTTTCAGCCTTGTCTAAGAACGAAAAAACGTTTTTCGTTCCAACAAGAAAGGAGTAAGTTGATGGAAGAAGTTATAATTACTGGCATATATACAAATATTATTGAATATTACCAATCACAGCCTCAAGAAGAGGCAGTATTTGATAACATTCAAGATTCTGTAATGATTGTTAATGGAGAGGAAATTATCTTTCGTGAAGAAGATCTAAATAAGTGGTATTTTGATCGCCTTTTCGATTCAGACTGTGCTTATGTTGAAAAATTTGATGAAGATACCATGCGTCGTTATTTATCAAAACATTTTTCTTATTTGATGAAAAATGTTTTTTATATCGAATTGAAATTATTTAAAGCCAAAGGATCAAAAGGTTCATTTTACATTTATTCCAAAGACTCACCAATCATAAAAGAGATTCTTCTTAGATCAGTATCGGATAATAAAAGAGATATCATAATTAGGAAATGGCTTGATGGCAAGATCGAAGATTATTCATACCATGAGATTGTTGAATTAAGCTCTCGATTGTTTGAGATCATTAATAGGCTGGATGATGTTGATCCAAATGTGAAAGAGCAATGGATCACGGCGTTGTCATATGCGTTGAGAAGTGATTTGGCATATACAATGATTGAAGTTGAATTCACGCTTTTAAGCGTGTTTTCAAATTCATTTCCTTTTACATTCGGAACAAATAAAGAAACTAAAGATGGAATTATTACCCATAATCAAATAAGTGCTTCAATTATAAATTGTGCTAATTCACTTGGTGAAAAAGCACAGAATTTGACACCTGCTATGGTATTCGATTATTTAGAGTCAATTAATTTTGAGATGATACTAAAAGAGAAAACGCTACCACCTATTGAACTTCTAAAACTAAAATGGGTTTGTGAATATGTGTGTTCCAATTCTTATATAAAAGAAATCATTGAGAATAGTGAAATTATTGATCGTGCAATAGATTATTTTGTTTCTATTGATAAAGAATTAGCTAACAAAGTTAAACGGACAAAAGAACTTGACAAGCATAGATATCAACATAAAAAGCAAGGGAAGCATTGTCGATGATAATGTTTTGCTCAGGTACACCAAACTTGTTGAGAGCTTCAAATGCAATTCATAGAAGCACATAACTTTTTTACGCAAAAGATTTTTCTTAGGTACTTCTTTTCACGTGAATCCGATATGTGATAAGAATCACTTGAAATATTCCTGCAATAATGATATAATAAAAGCACACGGAGGTGATGGCGTTGAAATACACATTAATGCACAAGAATGTTGCAGTTGCAGATATAGAAATAGATGAAACTCTTGGTGGAGTTACGAAAATCAGAAATATTACAGCAAAGGAACATCTTCCTGTAGGTACTATTAGGATTCAACGTGATGATGAAGTTGTAGACAGATACGCTTTCAACCAGTGGTGGACAGGACGTTCTATCCCTGCAAGCAGAATGGGAGTCTCAGACGCTCTTGAAACTCTTGGAATATATAACACAAAATTATTGCTTACAAAATGTCTGGGATTAAGTCTTTCAGATCATTACTGGATAAAGCCTTACAATAAGAACATATTGTGGGAAGATGTGAATTTTTTCGACAATGACTTTTCAGATGATATCGGAGATGTGCTGTTCGGCATGAACGGTAAAAATGCTGATTTTGATTTCGTATCACCTGATAATACATCTGACGGAAACTTGCAGAAGCGTTGGAAAATTATTGACGGTAAACGATGTCTGTTGAAATCAGGTTCAACGCCGTTCATACAGCAGCCGTTCAATGAGGTGATTGCTACGCTGATAATGAACAAACTTGGTATAGAGCATGTGCCGTATACTATTATATGGATAGACAATAAACCTTACAGCGTATGCGAGGATTTCGTTACTAAAGATACAGAGCTTATCAGTGCATGGCGAGTTCTCCAACTGCGACAAAAGGAAAACCACGAAAGCAGTTATCTTCACTACGTCAATATCTGCAAAGAACTTGGTATTGATATAGCACCTGCACTTGATCGAATGATAGTTCTTGATTACATCATAGCCAATGAAGACAGGCACTTTAATAATTTCGGTCTGCTCCGTGATGCTAATACTCTTGAATGGATAGGTGCTGCACCTATATTTGACAGCGGTACTTCATTATGGTATGATACTTCTGCAAGGGGAATATCAACATATGATATTCCATGCAAGCCATTTAAAAAGAAGCACAGCGAACAACTCAGGATGGTTTCTTCATTTGACTGGCTTGATATTTCAAAGCTTAATGGTATTGAAGACGAGATTCTGAATATACTGTGTGAGGATAATGCAGTTCAGTATGTGGAAGCAGAACGTGCCAAAGCTATTGCTGCGGAGGTAAGAAAACGTATTGATACACTTGAAATTATTGCTGCTTCTCACGATTCTTACGACGTATCATCCAACGGCGGCGATGTTGAAGAAGTCAACGCTGCAAGTTATGATTGAATTATTGCAAAGCCTTAACAAATTAGTGTTTCATTAGCCCGTAGTCTACTGACATATGAAAAATCTGTTTCACATAAGTGGTATTTCCGCTTTTGCAATATTGCAATAATAACGGATACCCTATTGAAAAAATTATGCCGATACAGTGATTTCCCGTATCGGCATATTGTTATTTTTGTCTATGTTCATATTCTCTTAGACGGCGGTAGAAGGTGTTGGCACGCAGGCCAATCTCTTTCTGAAACCATACTGCCGTAATAGTGCCAGACTTCCACTGCTCATATAGTTGACCGAACTTCATCCAATCGATAAGGATAGGCTGTCTGCCCTTATATTTTCCTTGAGCCTTGGCTATAGCAATCCCCTCACGCTGACGCTGTAAAGTCTGTTCACGTTCAAGCTCAGAGAGTGCGGCAAATATTGACAGAACAAAACGCCCTTGCGGAGTATTGGTGTCTATGTTTTCTTTACTGCTCACGAGTGTTACTTTTTTCTGCTGAAGCACATCAATAATGTTAAGCAGATCTCTTGTGGATCTTCCAAGCCTGCTTATGCTCTCAATGTAAAGCGTATCTCCCTCACGGACATAATCAAGCATAGCTTTCAGCTCAGGACGATTAGTATTCTTGCCTGACATCTTTTCTGCAAATACACGTTCTACCTTATACTGCTCCATTATCGCTTCTTGTCGTGCCGTTTCCTGATGTTCCGTTGAAACACGAATATATCCAATTTTGCCCATTAGAACACCCCACAACATTCCTCGTACACAGCTTCACCGCACATAAACTTTATATCCCTGAGAGCTTCATGAAGCAAATTCGTGTCCATCAGCATCTCCTCAATTTCATCGCAAGAATAGCCGTACTCCAGCAGAAGTTCAACATCCGATGAGTCCACACCATAACAGCCACAATATGCAAGAAGCAATTCTTCATGTATCGGATAATAGTCAGCGGAATTGTACCAACCAAAACGGCTTGAAGCTGTGAGATATTCAAACTCTGCTCTTGAAACAATTCCGTTTTCGTCGATTTTGAGGATATCCCCCTCAACGACTTCAACCTTTTCAGCATCAAATTTATGGAATCCGACTTTATTTAAAGCGTTCTTCATAATAGATTCAGTTGAAGCATATACATACAGCCCTATATCTTTGAAGTGAATCAGGCACATGGGATTGCTTCCTTTGACGATATACAAATTGTTGCACTGGTCAAGTACAGTAAACACGAAGTTTCCCTCGACTGTTTCAGCCATATATTTGAGACTATCGAAGTCAAGCTTTCCCTGTGTCTCAATGAGCTGACAAGCGGCATAGCTGTCAGTCTCAATGTGAGTATCGGGTATAAGCTTCTTATTGCGAAGATCCTTATCAAATATCACACCGTTGTGAGCGAAGCTGTAGCTTGTTTCTCCTGCAGTGCCGATGAATGGGTGGTTATTGTAATTATGCTTTTTATCGCCCTGAGTAGCCATACGAGTGTGACCCATGATAGCTTTTGTATCATCGGGAGCATTAAACCTGATAAGATGTGCAGCTCTCGGACGTTTATAAATCGTGACTTTACCTTCTTTGATGTAGGATATACCGGCAGCATCTGTGCCACGTTCCTCAGCGGCATTTGCAAGTGCCTGAGTAAGTTTTTTCAGTACGTTATACGGTAAAATGTGTTTATAATCGAGCCAACCAAAAAGTGCGCACATAGTTATACACCTCACTTAAAAAAGCCGATAATCTGATCAGGATTATCGAGCTCGTTAATTTTTTTGATAGTTTTGTTAATTTTGTTCACGAGATGTGTTGTCGCTAAAACGGTAACAAGTCTGAGAATAACCTGAGCATCACCCTGTTTCATCTGCGGAACGGGAAGCTTGGTGATTTTTCCAAGAATTTCTGTTGTTTTCATCACATTTCCTCCTGTGCTTCTATTTCTTCATTTATGTAGAGCTTGCGTTCTTTGAGATACTGAATAAGTTCGGTATCTGTAATATTTGCTGCAAATTCCGACCATGAAAGCTTCTGTAATCCTTCGTCGCTCATTTCAACAGCAATATCACAAATTGCATTTACCAGTTCCAGTGCAGCGATAAGTGTGTTGTATTTCAACGTGCCTCTGAACATACGGAACT
>JAFWWU010000019.1 GCA_017523285.1 Ruminococcus sp. | reverse complement strand
CTACCACATCTACAACAACTGAAACAACAACTTCAAGCACTACTACATCTACAACAACCGAAACAACAACTTCAAGCACTACTATATCTACAACAACTGAAACCACAACATCAAGCACTACTACATCTACAACAACTGAAACCACAACATCAAGCTCTACTACATCTACAACAACTGAAACCACAACATCAAGCACTACTACATCTACGACCACAGAAACCACAACATCAAGTACAAGTACTTCCACAAGCACAGAGACTACAACCTCGAGTACAAGTACTTCCACAAGCATAGAAACCACAACATCAAGCACAACTACTTCCACAACAACAGAGACCACAACTTCAAGTACAAGTACTTCAACAACAACAGAAACTACAACATCAAGCACTACTACTTCCACAACGACTGAAACTACAACATCAAGCACTACTACATCTACAAGCACAGAAACCACAACTTCAAGTACAAGTACTTCTACAAGCACAGAAACCACAACTTCAAGTACTACTACATCCACAACAACTGAAACAACTACATCAAGCACTACTACTTCTACAACAACTGAAACCACAACTTCAAGCACTACTACAACAACCACCACTTCGACTCATATCGCATCCGACGAGGAACTTTGCGATTGGGCAGTGAACGATTATGCGGAAAAGACAGGCGTAACTCCCGAAAATGCAGAAATCGAGTACACAGCTGACGGAAACGCAGTGATTACTCTGACAGATGCTGAAGGCAACGTTCTGGACGTTTACAGCATCGATCCGTTCACAGGTGTTGGCACTGAATCCGACGGCGGCGAGGTAAATCTCCCCCAGACAGGTTACAGCGTGGTTTACAACTACATTATGCTTGCAGCAGCCGCAATGGTACTCTTCGGTATCTATGCAATGGCAAAGAGCAGAAAAGAGATGAGGAATAATCCTCAATAACATCAAGAAAGGAGCGTCTTCGGACGCTCCTTTTGTTGCAATATAAAGTGAATTCAGCATGTCAGTACGACACCAAATGCAAATTATCCAGTTGTCCTGATTGCTTCACACAGTAATTACTGAACCTGTGAAAACTCACAACACATATCTCCGCTTCATAGAATGCACCACAATAGTTAGTAACACTGTCCAGCAGTGTATCATGCTCCTGCTTCGTACAGTGCCAGTCAAGTGATTCAGGTAGTTTGATCAGAACTGTGTGACTGCCGCTTTGAAAAACATAATCAAAAACACTGTTATACTGCCGTTTTGCGTCCTTCGGGATGTCAAACGGCAGTTTCTTTATGCATTCGGGCAACTGCTTCTCCAGTGCAAATTCATCGAGCTGTGATAGAATTTCATTTACAACATCGTGCGGAGCTGTAATCAATCTGCCCACATTCAGATATAAGAATCTGTGCCAGAAATCCACATAGGAGTTGAGGATAAAGTAGTAGTGTTCCTTGACTGTAATCAAGCCAGCCGCAATCAGTGCATCAAGATACTTCTTACACTGATTATTCGGAACAGCCATGTGCTTGGCGATTTCACTCAAGCGGTGATTCCCTGTCGCAATCGCATACAGAATCGCATGATAGGATTCGGGAGTACGGAACTGTTCGCTGAGCATCTGTGGCATCAAACGATACAACATGGAGTCTGTTGAAGTCCAAGCGTAAAAGTTATCAGAAAAGGGTTTATTCTCATCATAATCATTCAGCAAAGCAGACAGACCGCCTGTAACAGCACATAACCTTGCAATATCAACTGCGCTCATTTTTTGAGTGCGTTTTTTTATGTCCGATGAAGTGTACAGCGGTACTCTGAACAGTTCGTGTTTCCCGAATGATGACTCGCACCGACAAGGCAATAAAAACAGATTCTTCATATCAGTCAACGATTCGGAAAGCTGTTCAATAGCAGCAATAACTTCGGATTCTGACTTGCTATGTTCTAAATCATCAAGAACAATTCTGGTAGTGTGCTTCTTGAAAAACGGGACAAGGCACTGAAACGCTTCCTGCCACGTCATTGCAGAGGATAAGTTACCCCACATGCTGAAAGTGTTTTTAAACTGTGCAAGCGCAGTGCGTTGATCAAGTCCACGAAAGCTGAAATACATACTGCATTTTGTATTCTGTGCAAAGCTGATTGCAAGATGTGTCTTGCCTGTTCCCGAAATGCCACACAGCTTAATGATCCGATCACGTTCATGATTCTCGATACAGCTGCGTAGATGAGATGTGATTCTGCACTGTAATTCTTCCAAGTGAATCTGTATATCCAATTTCATTTCAGCACCTCCAATTTATCATATTGTAATATGACTAATTCTATTTTATCACGAGAATTGCACTCTGTCAATCGAAAATCAGGTGTTGCAGATGTTCGATTTTTGTGCATGGGAAATAAAAAGAACGGATTTGAAATGGTGTCCGATTGTGCAGGTAACTGAACTTGTTTCAAAAGGGGTAGTTTTTTGCAGCGTATCGCCGGCTCTTAAGTAGGGGGCAATGAAAGTCCCACGGTGAAATGTCAATAGGCAAAAAGTAGAAAAAGCAATGATATTTTTGTAAAAAGAGACAAAAAGACCAACTCCCAATAAAGCCTGCCATCAAAAAAATTTTGACAGGCTGAGAATTACCGGATCAGACCTCCGGTGGGATATAAAGGCGGTTAGTCTTTAGCAGTGTATAGACTAACCTGACCAACTTTCTGGCAGTAAGAACGAGTGCACGCTTATGCTTGTGCTTGGTCGCCTCTTGGTATTTGAGGGTGTAGAAACGCTTAAACTCCGGGTCGCATCTTCTCAGAGAATTTGCAGCTTCGCACAAGTAGTATTTGTATCTCCTTGCGATGAAATCGCACCGACACTTCCCGACATTTTCTCTTTTGCCATTCATGACTTCATGATGGAACAGCGGTCGTTCAGTGGTTCTGCAACGGATTTGTGTGAATTGCTGTATCAGAAATTCAATCGAAAGTATTACCCGAACCGATTGAGTCGTGATCTGATTCAGTACACAGAAGAACTGCAACGGTATGGTGTGCTGTTCAGCTTCAGGAGAAGTCATGGATGCCGCATACTGGAGCTTGAATATATTGAGTCGGGTGACGGTAACTTTATCGAAACCACTGCACTCCCTGTCAGCGTTTTGTGAGCGATTTGTGCCATCGGAATTACCGTAGGACAAGGTTATCGGAAATCGACACAGAACGCCGCACAGGCGAACGTGGGGCGTTTGTGGGCAGATAATGTCAACAATTGAAATGCAGGGTTTCTGGGTTCGCCGAAAGTAAACCTTTGGTTTGCCAGCATCGCATTCGACAGTTCGCATAGCGGCCCACCGAACGCAGCTGGTCGGGAGAACCCGAACCCCTTACGGCGAGCCGCCGCTCCCAATTGTGCCTTCGAATGATTTTAGCGTGGCAGATTATCGTTAATACAGTTGGATAAGCTGATCATTATGATTCTGATTTGATCTTGATACTTTCAATTTCACTGAATTCCTTGCTAAACTCAAATTCGATGTATCCATAGTTTTTAAGGTGATAGCACACGTTATTACTGTATTCCTCGTCTGGAGTTCCAAACGCATCAATGATTTGTTCTTTGGATGTTGCATGGGTAAATCCTTGATAAGTAAAATCGATTTTATCGAATCCTATATCAGGGTTCAGCTCAAGATATGTTACAACATTATCACTGACATCCTTGTCATCTATATCAAAATTTTTCAAGATGACACGTCCTATTCGTTCATCTGCTTTGTAGATTGCACCATACACATCATTGTCGTTTGCAGGAATCAGCATGGATGTATCCAGTTCAATATTAGAAAATTCTGAAAATCGGCACGGAATTGTGACGCTTTTTCCATTAAAGTGGAATGTCGTATTCAATTGGGGGGAATTTTTTGACACATCAGCAACGATGGCATTTTGTTTTTCTGACTCCTTGATACTAATCT
>JAFWWU010000174.1 GCA_017523285.1 Ruminococcus sp. | reverse complement strand
CTCCTCCGAAATTAAGAACAAGCTTTGTGTGTACGCCCTTCGAAAGAGCAACTATGTTATCAACAACCGCATTATTTACTACAAACAGCGGACTTTCATTTCCTACACCGAAAGGTTCAAGCTTTTTAAGGTCTTTTATATTGTCAATTGTAATATCATTCGGAGAAACCGCATAATCAACCTTATAAGCCAGTATGGGCATCTGTTTATGATTTTCAAGAGAATACCTGAGAAGTGATTTTCTGAAATCCTCAGCCATTCCGTTTTTAACTGTAAATCCGCCAGCACCTTTATGACCACCGAATTTTTCAAGTGTATCAGATGAAGCCTGTAATGCCTTGAATGTGGAAAACTCATCAAATGAGCGAGCAGAGCCTCTGATTTCTCCGTTACTTTCCGACATTATAAAGCAGGGCTTTCCAAAGCTTTCAAGCAATCTTGCGGCAACAATGCCGATAACTCCGTGATGCCAGTCTTTTCCGCAGAAAAAGAGAATACGCTCTCTTATAAGCATTGGATTTCTATTTATTTCTTCATATATTTCGCTAAGAATAATCTGTTCGGCTTTTTTTCTTTCTTCATTGAGTCTGTTAAGCTCAGCGGCAAGCTGGTCAGCTTTTCCAATATCTTCGCATATCAGAAGCTCAACTGCTGTTTTCGGAGAGCCGAAACGTCCCGACGAGTTTATTCTCGGAGCAAGAATAAATGCAACTGACTGTGAATTTATAGGCTTTCCTTCAAGTCCTGCAACTTTTATAAGAGCAAGCAGACCTGTTCTGTCTGTGTTTTCGATAAGAGGAAGTCCTTGCTGAACAATAAATCTGTTTTCACCTGTAAGTTCAACAATATCGGCAATTGTAGCTATTGCAACAAGGTCACCGAATTGTTCAAGAGCAAGCGTATAATCACCGCCGTCAAGAGCAGCTATGAGTTTCAGTGCAACTCCTGCACCGCAAAGCAGTTTAAAAGGGGAGAAGCAGTCAGTCTGGTGAGGGTCAACAACAGCTTCTGCTCTCGGAATAACCTCGCTCGGCTGATGATGGTCTGTGATAACAAGCTTCATACCAAGCTCATAGATAAGTTCAGCTTCATTTACAGCGGAAATGCCGTTATCAACCGTAATGATAAGTTCAGTTCCTTCGTCAGCAAGCTTACGGACAGCGTTTTCATTGAGTCCGTAGCCTTCTTCACGTTCAGGGATGTAATAGCTTACATCCGCACCTGTTTCGAGAAGATATGTATATAAAATAACGGTAGAAACAATACCATCGCAGTCATAATCTCCGTAAATGCAGATTTTACTGCCGTTCTCAATTGCTTCGTTGATTATCTCAGAAGCTTTATCTATATCTTTGATGAGAAATGGGTCTGAAAGATTATCAACTGCGAAAAAGCTGTTTACTGATTCAACAGATGAAAATCCTCTTGACGCAAGAACTCCTGCCGTAAGCAGTGAAAGCTTACCGCTGAGCATAAAATTCTGCATAACTTTTATATCAGGTTTAGCGATATCCCATTTTTTCATATAAAGCTCCGTTCTGAAATTACTTATTATTATATTATATCATTTTTTGCTGTTTTTTTCAATAGCAATATGAAGAAAAATCGCATCCGTTTATTCGGTTGACATTTTATAGAAATTCTGATAAATTATAATATAGGTGATATAAATGAAACGTATAAAAATCAATAAAAAGAAACTGCTTGTTTTCGCAGTAATAATATTAATTCTGTCAGTTTTTCTTGCTTTTGAGAATAACGCTTTACAGATAACGTATTATACATATAAAACCGATAAAATATCCGAAAAATATGACGGATTTAAAATAGTTCAGATTTCAGACTTGCATAATAAGAAAATGGGTAAAAACGGAGAAAAGCTTGCCGATAAAATTTCTGAATGTGAGCCTGATATAATCGTGCTTACAGGTGACCTCATTGATAGTAATCATACTGATATTGAGTATTCGCTGAATTTCTGTAAGGAGATAAAAGAGCTTGCTCCTGTATATTATATAACAGGAAATCACGAAAAATGGCTTTCTGACGGTGATTATAAAAAGCTTATGAACGGACTTTCCGAAAACGCAGTTACAATTCTCGATAATGATTTTGTAAAGCTTGATGAAGAAAATATAACAATAATCGGGCTTGATGATGATTCACTTAATAGCTTTACACTCAATAAAGTTATTGAAAATGCGGATAAAGAAAGCATGATGCTTCTTCTTGCTCATGAGCCGCAGTTTTGGGATGAATACAATACCTGTGATATTGACCTTGTATTATCAGGACACGCTCACGGAGGACAGTTCAGAATTCCGTTTACGCATAAAGGCATTATCGCCCCTGACCAGTCTTTCTTACCTGAATATACAGAGGGAGTTTTTGAGAAAAACGGGAAAACGATGATTATAAGCAGAGGAATAGGCAACAGCGTCATTCCTTTCAGACTATTCAACCGCCCCGAAATTGTATGCGTTACTCTCGATGTTCAATAGCATTATTTATTATTTCCGACAAGATTACATCTGTATAATGGTTATTTTTTTATTTTTTCTCTTGATTTTTTATCTGATGTATGATATAATAAATTCTGTTATATGGAGATGTATCGAAGTGGTCATAACGAGAACGACTCGAAATCGTTTGAGCGGTAACACGCTCCGTGGGTTCGAATCCCACCATCTCCGCCAAACAGGGGCATTAGCGCAGTTGGGAGCGCATCACACTGGCAGTGTGGGGGTCAGGGGTTCGAATCCCCTATGCTCCACCAGATTAGTTCGAACTCTGACTTTAAGTTGGAGTTTTTTTGTGTATAAATAAATCTGACATTTTTTGCATTTCCCTTTCGTTTTACTGTATAAAATCAGAATAAGGAGAAACAATATGAATAATATCGCAATTTTATATATGGTTGTTCCTTGCTACAATGAAGAGGCAGTTCTTCACGAAACGGCAAAACAGCTTAAAGAAAAATATAAATCCCTGATAGAACGCAAGCTTATTTCAGAGCAGAGCCGTGTTGTTTTTGTAAATGACGGCTCAAAGGATAAGACATGGCAGATAATAGAGGAGCTTCATTCTGATTCTCCCGAATACTTTTCAGGAATCAATCTCGCTCGCAACAGCGGACATCAGAATGCCGTTCTTGCAGGCCTTATGACAGTAAAGGACATATGTGACATAGCTATTACTATGGATGCCGATTTGCAGGACGACATAAATGCGATTGATTCAATGGTTGAGGAATACTATAAGGGAAATCAGGTAGTATATGGCGTAAGAAGTGAAAGAAAGACAGATACATTCTTCAAACGCTTTACTGCGGAGAGCTTTTATAAGTTTATGAAGGTTATGGGCGCAGACGTTGTATATAACCACGCCGATTTCCGGCTTATGAGCAAGGTTGTATTAAAGGAGCTTGAAAATTTCAAAGAGGTTAATCTGTTTTTAAGAGGTATGATTCCTCTTATCGGATATAAGAGCACAAGCGTTTATTATGAGAGAAATGAGCGCTTTGCAGGTGAAAGCAAATATCCGCTTAAAAAAATGCTTGCATTTGCCATGAACGGTATAACATCGTTCAGCGTAAAACCGCTTAAAATCATTACCGGAATCGGATTTTTAATGGTGTTTCTCAGTATGATTGCGTTTATCTGGGCATTTGTTGCTAAATTTATCGGCGAATCCGAGCTTGGCTGGTCAAGTCTGATATGCTCAATATGGTTTATAGGCGGACTTCAGATTCTGTGCCTTGGCGTAATCGGTGAATATATCGGAAAAATATATGCCGAGGTTAAACAGCGACCAAGATATATAGTTGCAGAATTCATTAATTCCGCAAACAAAAAAGAAAATACTTAAGGTAATACAATAAATCAGTCGCAGTTATTCTGTGGCTGGTTTTATTTATGGAGGAAAAATGAATAGTATATATAAAAGAGCACTGCGGCTTGCTGTTCCTATGATGATACAGAATGGTATCACGAATGCTGTTGTGCTTGTTGATAATATAATGGTAGGAAGTCTTGGAACAGAATCTATGACAGCTGTTTCAATTGTCGGACAGCTCATGTTTGTATTCAATCTGGCGATATTCGGCGGTATGTCGGGTCCTGGAATATACGGTGCACAGTTTTTCGGTCAGGGAAATAATGAGGGCTTCAGAGGGACATTCCGCTTAAAACATTGGATAGGCTTGTTCTGTCTGATTTTCGGAATACTTGCATTTTCATTCGGAAGCGATTTTCTGATAGGTCTTTATCTGCACGGAGAAAGTGAAGCACTCAATAAAGCTCTTACGATTGAGCAGGCACATAATTATCTCGATATAATGATTTTCGGAATGCTGCCGTTTGTAATTACTCAGATATATGCAGGAAGTCTGCGTGAGGCAGGGGACAGTATAAATCCTATGGTTGGCGGAATTGCCTCTGTTGTGGTTGATATAGTTCTGAATTATTGTCTTATATATGGTAATTTCGGATTTCCTCAGCTTGGCGTAAGAGGTGCGGCTATTGCAACGGTTGCCGCAAGAGTTGTTGAAATGCTTGTTGTCGTTATATGGGCAAACATCAACCGCAGACATCAGCGTTTTCTTAAAGGAGTCTACAAAACGCTTCTTATTCCTCGTGATATGTGCAGAAATATGCTTAAAAAGGGAACTCCAATATTCTTCAATGAATTTCTCTGGGCGGCAGGTATAGCGGCACTTACTCAATGCTATTCAATCAGAGGGCTTGAGGTTGTCGCAGGACTTAACATATCAAATACAATCTGCAATATGCTTAATGTGGTATTTGTAGCACTCGGAAATGCGGTAGGAATACTAACGGGACAAAAGCTTGGCGCATCGAAATACAAAGAGGCTCAGAGCGAGGCATTCTCCTTGATGAAATTTACAGGAATTATCTGTGTGGGATTGACTGTAACGCTTGTTTCAATAGCGGGAGTGTTTCCAAGAGTATATGATACCACAGAAGCCGTAAGAAATTACGGAACAGGATTTATAGTAATAACTGCGGTATTTTTTCCTGTTCAGGGATATCTTAATGCACTCTATTTTACACTTCGTTCGGGAGGAAAAACGCTTGTTACTTTCCTCTTTGACAGTGTATTTTCATGGGTAGTATCGCTTCCGACAGCGATAGTTCTCTGTTATTTCTCGCCATTGCCTATTCTGTTTGTTTATGCGATAATACAGGCACTTGATATAATAAAAGTAATTGTAGGATACATTCTTATAAAAAAAGGTGTATGGATAAGCAGTCTTGTAAGTGAATAGAAAAAGAAAACGGCTGTTAAGCGTTAAGCTTAACAGCCGTTAATGTTATTATACTGGAAGTGATTTGATTTCACCGAGTATGAATTTCTGAATTGCAAGTGCATCCTGAATTGTTAAGCCGTTTCCGTTACCCTGAACGTCAGCATTTGCTGCGCCCTGAGTTGAAAGCTTGAACTTGTTTGAATTGAGGAGGTTGCACTTTACGAGAACTGCGTCTGCGATATCAACAGTGCCGTTTCCGTTAGCGTCACCAGCAACTGTAACTGTAATAACAGGTTTTGTTGTAGTTGTTGGCTTTGTAGTAGTAGTCTTTGGCTTAGTTGTTGTAGTAACAGGCTTTGTAGTAGTAGTCTTTGGCTTAGTTGTTGTAGTTGTTGTTGAAGAACCGCCTGATGTGTAAACCTTGATTGAATCGATTGTAAATGAGTTGCAGTCGATCCACCAGATACCCCACTTGAGCTCTCCGCCGTATTTAAGCTGAATGATTGAAGCGTCAGATGAAGAGATATCCCATGTGATTGTGCCTGAGTTAGAAGAAATTGTCTTAGACATATCATCTGTCTGTGTCCAGTAGTCAGGTGACTTGCTTGTTGAAGAACCGAAAGCACCTTCCCACTTACCGATGTTACCTGAAGCAGAAATGTTGATTTCTACCTTCTTTGGTGTTTCACCAGCAGGAATACCGAATTCAGCCCATTCCCAACCGATCATCTTGTCGTTTTCAGGAAGATTCTTGTAAACGATATCCTGATCGAGTTTGAGTTCGTAAACGCCTGAACCGCTTGATGAGCTTGGCTTTGTAGTTGTAGTAGTTGGCTTTGTAGTAGTTGTCTTTGGCTTAGTTGTTGTAGTTGTTGTTGAAGAACCGCCTGATGTATAAACATTGATTTCGTCAATTGTGAATGAGTTGCAGTCGATCCACCAGATACCCCACTTGAGCTCGCCGCCGTACTGAAGCTGAATGATTGAAGCGTCAGAAGAGTCGATATCCCATGTGATTGTACCTGAGTTAGAAGAAATTGTCTTAGACATATCGTCTGTCTGTGTCCAGTAGTCAGGTGACTTGCTTGTTGAAGAACCGAAAGCACCTTCCCACTTACCGATGTTGCCTAAAGCAGAAATCTTGATTTCTACCTTTGAAGGCTTTTCGCCTGCAGGAATGCCGAATTCTGACCATTCCCAGCCAATCATCTTGTCGTTTTCAGGAAGATTCTTGTAAACGATATCCTGATCAAGCTTGAGTGTGTACTTGCCATTTGATTCTGATGATGATGGCTTAGTTGTTGTAGTAGGCTTAGTTGTTGTGTTGTTGCTTGGAGCTGTTGTCTGAGCAGGCTTAGTAGTTGTTACAGGTGGCTTATCACTGCCGCCACTATAAATCTTGTCAACACCTGTGATAGAAGTATCGATAGAACCTGTACCGTAAATTGAGTAAAGACCTGCAGCAGAACCTACAAGACCTGCATTATAGTCGATAGCAACTTCGTTACACATATAGTCGTTCATAACGTCTGAATACTGACCAGCCTTGTTAGGACCACCTGTAAGAGCACCAATAAGAGTCTTACCATTTGTTGAGTGGTATGTAGTTGTATGTTCATTCATACCATCTGGTGGGTTATAACCCTGATAGCCTGAAGCTGCTCTGTGGTGAGTATTCTTAGCTGAGTTTGAAGCAAAACCTGTTACAAAGCAAACGTTGAATGGGTTATCGCCGAGGATGTAATTCATCTGACCCTTAGCCCAGTTAGCGTGGTTTGCATTTGAATTCTTTGTAGCTACGAGAGCTGACATCTGCATTGAGCAGTTAAGTCTTGCACTGCCCCAGTCATCCATACAGAGGTAGTTGCTGTTGTTTGTGTAGCCGCCGAGGAAGCTGTTAACCTTGCCCCAGTCGCCTGTAATATGAGCGTATACGCAAGCTGCACCGAGTCCTCTGTTATCCCAGCCATCACACCAGCCAAGGTACTGAGTCTGCTTGCTTGCACAGTCATTCTTATACTTTTCGTTCTTTGTAGCGAGGTAAAGCCAACCGGCTGCGTTAGCCTGTTCGTCTACTGGTGAACAGCCTGTTGCAAGATAGAATCCGCTTGGACCGTTTGACTCGCACTTGTTGTGCTGTGTTGAGAAGTTGTAAAGTGCTTCAGCATATTTAAGGTCTTCCGAATCGCCGAAGTTTATGTAGTTGAGAGCAAGTGCAGCAGCATAGTCAGCAGCCATATCACTTGCGCTGTTTGATGTCCAGAACATCTTTCTTCCGCTGCCCTGAAGTTCAGGAGCGCCCCAGTAGCTGTGGTCTTCGGTACCGTCACCCTTCTGATAGAGGAAGCTGGATACTGAGTTACCATTGAGTTTTGTTGATCTCTTAAAGAAATCACAGAAATGATCCATGATTACCTTAAGGTGTTCAGTCTGACCTGTTGCTTCATAAGCATCCTTGAATTCATAGTAGCTCCATCCGAGAACAGAAGCTGTAAAGCCCTGTGGAAGACCGAACATTGCGTGGTCACCTGCATCGTGGAAACCGCCCTGTACCTCATCATCAGTATGGCAGTTGCCTCTCCATGTGATAGCTGACTTTGAGTCAACTTCCTTACCACACATGTTTGCGTCGTAGAAATAGAGTGAGTACTGTAAGAGTTTAGCGTAGTTATCGCTTCCTGCAGCCTCAGCCTCGAGAGAAGGAGAAATTGCAGGGATTGGGGTTGCAATTGCAGAAACGGCAAGAATTCCGCTTACAAGAGCAGCCTTGATTTTTGATAATTTTGATTTTACCATTTTCATCAATCATCCTTTCTGATTATAGTGACACCTATAATATCAACTATATTATACCTTATTTTTTACCAATAAAAAGTTACAATTTGGTTACAAGCGACATTTGCGCAAAACTTTGTGAGAAGCTACAATATTACAAATTATATTATGTACATAAAGACAAAAATTATAGACTCTAAAAAACAAATCTATTAATAAAATATTAATAGATTATAAAATTAAATAGCAATAAGATTACAATTCGGTTACAAGCATAATAGCAATGAAATGTTAAGTCTGAAAATACTGTTGCTCTGATAACTAGCGTTTTTTATGCAGATAAAAAGAAAATATAATTGTGCCGACATTGATTGATAAAGCACTTTACATCAAGCCATACCATATAATATATTACAGACAGAATAGCATGACGATTTATGCTTATTTATAATTCAATCTGTCTGATGTAAGGAGGGAGAAAGTGAAAAAATGTGTAATTTCAATGCAGTCGTATACTCATGCCGCAAAAGCGCAGAAGCTTCTTTCAGGCAGGGGAATAGAAGCGGCACTAAGACGTAATGAACAGTCAACAGAGGGGTGCGGCTATTCGCTTGTTATCAGCATTGATTGTGATACTGTTGCAAAAATACTGAATGATTATTCAATCCCATTTATACGCCTCAGAAATGAGGTGAAATAAATATGCTTGTAAATTTTGATAATGCCGCAACAACTTATCCCAAGCCTAAAGAAGTACGTTTGGCTGTTAATAATGCGGTTGAAATGCTTGGCGGAAACGCAGGCAGGGGTGGTCATCAGCTTGCGGCAAGAACTTCTGCGGCTGTCTTTTCTTCAAGAGAAACAATTGCTGATTTTTTTGGTGCTGAAGCGGAAAATGTCGTGTTTACACTCAATTGCACAGCGGCATTGAATATGGCTGTAAAGGGCATAATGCATGATGGAGGACATCTGATTATAAGCGGTATGGAGCACAATTCCGTTGCACGTCCCGCAGCAGCACTTGCGATAGAGAAAAAAATCATGCTTTCCGTTGCCGATGTTTACAGTAATGATGAAATGACTGTTGATAGTTTCAGAAATCATATCCGCCCTGATACAAAGGCAATAGTATGTACCTATGCAAGCAATGTTACAGGACAGCTTATGCCGATAAAGAAAATTGCTGATCTTTGTAAGGAAAAGGGAATCTGCTTTATTGTTGACGGTGCACAGGTATGCGGAATTATCGATGTGAAGCTTTCTGACGGAATCAATATTCTCTGCACAGCAGGTCATAAAGGACTTTACGGAGTTACAGGTACAGGCTTGCTGATAACTGACGGAAAATATAAAATTCATCCGATAATTGAAGGCGGAACAGGCAGCAGCTCAACAGGGCTTAAACAGCCTGATTTTCTTCCCGATAGTCTTGAAAGCGGAACAATGAATGTTCTCGGTGCGATATCGCTTAAATCGGGAATTGATTTTATAAACCGCATTGGTGTTGAGCGCATCCGCAGGCATGAAGAGCGTATGTGTGATATTTTCATCAATGGCTTGAAAAATGATAAGCGTATAAAAATATACCGCAGAAATGAGTGTGAGTATGTACCGATAGTTTCATTTAATATATCAGGAGTTCCGTCAGAAAAAACAGCACAGCTGCTTTCGGAAAAAGGATTCTGTCTGAGGGCAGGTTTTCATTGTGCCGCACTTGCACATTCAACGCTCGGCACAGATAATGGCACAGTAAGATTTGCACCGTCTGTGTTCAGCAGAGAGAAAGATGTAATTCGACTTGTTAAGACAATTAAATTTATGAGTTTTTAAAAAAAATCTCAAATAGGTATTGAAAAAATTTCTATTTGTGGTACAATTATATATGAGGTATTATTGAGTATAATTATATCTTATAATGATGTGCTGATTCATCGGCACATCTCTACATAAGCATATCATTTGTTTTCTTGATTTTTGAAAGGATGTGCAGTATCGAAAAATGTCATTCCAGGATATAAAAGACTCATTGTTCAGCGTCGTAAAGACAATGAGTATCGTTGATTTTATAGATATAGCCCTGCTTACATATCTTGTTTATCTTATTCTGAAGCTTGTAAAAGAAACAAGAGCAGGTCAGCTTATAAAGGGTATTCTGTTGCTTGTTGCCGCTTATGTTGTGTTTAATGCAATTCAGCTTAAGGCTGTGACATATATCATAAAGCAGACAATAGATATCGGTCTTATTGCTGTACTTATTCTGTTCCAGCCTGAACTTCGCCGTGCGCTTGAAAAGGTTGGTCGTACACGAATGGGACTTAAAATGTTCGGCTTCGGCGAATCACGTTCAGACCTTCATGAACGCTGGACTCCTGCAATTCAGGCTATATGTGATTCATGTATAGAGCTTTCCGCAACATGTACAGGTGCACTTATAGTAATTGAGCGTCAGGTAAGGCTCGGTGAACAGATTGAAACAGGTACAATTCTTAAAGCAAAGCCAAGCAAGGAAATTTTCGGCAATATATTCTATCCGAAAACACCGCTTCATGATGGTGCGGTAATTATGCGTGACGGAATCATTCTTGCGGCGGCATGTTTTCTTCCAAAGCCGCAGAAAGAGGCACTTGTAAACAAGAAGCTTGGTTCAAGACACAGAGCCGCAATAGGAATGAGTGAAAACTCCGACGCTATCGTAATTGTAGTATCCGAAGAAACAGGTATGATTTCAATTGCGATTGATGGTGTTCTTACAAGAGAGTATACACATGAAAAGCTTAAAACACTGCTTACAAATGAATTGATTGAAAATCCTATTGAAACAGCTATTGCTACAAAGGTTTCTTCTGCTCCTTCAAAGCTGAAAAGGAGGAAAAAGAAATGAGTTTTATAAAAAACAAATTTGAAAATCTTATTAAGAATAATTTTCTTATGGCGATATATGCGTTTCTTGTTGCAATTATCGCATGGTTTGTAATTTCAATTACAATTTATCCTTCAACGCCAAAAACTATAAACAATATTCCGCTAAGCCTTGATATTTCACAGTCAGTAGCTGAAGAATACGGTTTGAGCGTAATAAACTGCGACGTAAAGGAGGTAAATATTCAGCTTGAGGGTAATCGTTCCGAAATCGGTAACCTTACAAGTGAGGATATTATTGCTAAGCTTGAGGTACAGAATGTTTTCAGATCGGGAACAAAAAGACTTGATATTATAATTGAAAGCAAGAATGGCGTAAATTTCAAGGTTAATAAGATTACACCATCTGTTGCAAATGTTATGTTTGATAAAATGGAAACAAGAGAATTCGAGCTTACTCCCGAAATTCCGAATATAACATTTGAAGAGGGAAAAACTCCTGATGAGTTTTCATGCTCACCAAGTATTATTAAAATTACAGGTCCTTCCGCACAGCTTGATCAGATTGCAAAATGTGCCGCAGTTACAAACAGAAGCGATAAGCTCAGCAGCAGTTACAGCTTTGAATGTGATGAAATCAAGTTTTATAATGATAAGGGTGCTATAATTGACAATAATATGCTTGAAAAAAGCACAGAGGCAAGGAATATTCTTATCAATATTCCTGTACTTACACAGAAAACGCTTGATTTATCAGTATCGCTTTCAAATGTACCTTCTGATTTTGATACAGATTCAATTAATTTCATCTTGTCAAAGGATCAGATTACGCTTGCTTCACAGACAAAGAGTTATAGCGATTTTCCTGAAAAATTTGAAATCGGTAAAATCCTTCTTTATGAACTTGATCTCGGATTTCAGAGAACATTCAGGATTGATACAAAGGACGATATAAATAAATCTGGCTTTGAAACAGTAACTGTAACACTTGACGATGAAAATCTTGCGAAAAAAGAATTTGTAATCAATGATTTCTCAATAAGCAATCCTCCGTCTATGTACAATTTTGATGTAGTAACAAAGAGCATGAGAGTAACAATGATAGGTCCAAAGGATATAATCGAATCACTTACTGCAAAACAGATTATAGCTGACATCGACCTTCTTGATTTTGAAGACCCTGCACCGTCATCCTCATCGTTTACTTATCCTGTAACGATAAGATGTCCCGAATATGATAATGTATGGTCAGTAGGGCTTAACAAGGTTACTATCAGCAGAGAGGATAAATCTTCATCCGCAACATCAACTGATAATTAATTCAGAAATACAGCTGTCATTTTACGACAGCTGTATTTTTTTACATTTTTGCTATTGACTTTTTCAAATCATAGGAGTATACTTTTAAGGTGATAGTATACAAAATTCCTGCACTGATTTTGTGCAATGTTGCTTTTGAACGAGAGGATATGATACAATGAAAGAAAACAAGTATGAAATAGATATGTGCAGCGGTACAATACTTCCAAAGCTTTTAAGGCTTACATTGCCGCTTATGCTTTCAAGCGTGCTTCAGCTTCTTTTCAATGCGGCTGATATTATCGTTGTCGGTAATTTTGCAGGAGAAAATTCTCTTGCGGCAGTAGGTTCAACAACAGCACTTGTAAATCTGATTACAAATCTCTTTCTCGGACTTTCGACAAGTGCAAATATTCTCACCTCAATGTTTATGGGGGCAGGGAAGAATGAGCGTGTTAATAAAACTGTACATACCTCAATCTGTCTTAGTATTGCAAGCGGTCTTATAATGACAGTTTTCGGAGTGATTTTCGCAGATAAACTCCTTATTCTTATGAATACTCCAAAGGAAATTCTCTCGCTTTCAACTCTTTATCTCAGAATTTACTTTTTCGGTATGACAGCGATGATGATATATAATTTCGGAAGCTCTGTACTGCGTTCAAAGGGTGATACAAAACGTCCGCTTTATTATCTTACATTTGCAGGAATTATAAATGTACTTCTCAATCTTTTATTTGTAATTGTATTCAAGATGGACGTTGCAGGTGTTGCACTTGCAACAGCTATATCACAATGTATTTCAGCCTTCCTTATTATTCGTTGTCTTATGAAAGAGGATGATGCATTCAGATTTGAATTCCGTAAAATGAGATTTGACAGGAAAATTGTAGCAAGAATGCTTAAAATCGGTATTCCCGCAGGCTTTCAGGGAGTTGTATTTTCTCTTTCAAATGTAGTAATACAATCTTCAATCAACGGCTTCGGTGCAATAGTAATGGCAGGAAGTGCCGCCGCCGCAAGTATAGAGGGCTTTATCTGGGTTTCAATGAATTCATTTTCTCAGGGAGCGCTCACATTTATGAGTCAGAATATAGGCGGCGGAAAATATACCCGTATAAACAGAATTGCAGTTATAACATGTGCATGTGCCGCAGTTACAGGCATTATTTTAGGTAATGCCGCATATTTCCTTGCAGAGCCGCTTATCAATATATATGATTCAAGAGCCGCTGTTGTTGAGGCAGGTACAATAAGAATGGGGCTTGTCTGCTGTTTTTATTTTACTTGCGGTTTAATGGATTGTATTGTCGGTAATATCAGAGGAATGGGATTTGCTGTAACTCCTACAATCGTATCTCTTATAGGTGCGTGTGGATTAAGAATTTTATGGATAGCTACTATTTTTCAGATTCCACGTTTTCACACAGAATTTATGCTGTTCTTATCCTATCCGATAACATGGATAATTACATTTGCGGTTCATCTTATTTGCTATATATTTATGAGAAAAAAATTCCCGAAGGAAGATAAAATATCAGCATAAAATATGTATTTACAATTATTATGTACTCCGTTTTTCTGCGGAGTACATTTTTTGTACATAAAATATTCACTAAATAAAGTTGAAATGTTATTAAAAATATAGTATAATATACACATAATGTATTTCGTATATATAATTATACAGAGAGGTGAATATATGTCGGATAAGAATAATAAGTTTATCGGGATGGTAAGGAAACTGCCCATTATTATCTGTCTTGCATTTGTAATTATATATTTTTGTTCGGGGGCAGAGATTTCACCTGAAACTTTAGCTAAATATACCCCTGATAATGTTCCTCTTGCAGTTCTTGTTATATTTTTAATGTATGCGATAAAAAGTATATCAGTAGCTTTTCCGCTTGTAATTATACAGATTGCGGCAACGCTTGTTCTGCCGACATATATAGCCTTTATTATAAATGTTATCGGTATAGTGATTGATATAAGCATACCTTATAATATCGGACGCTTTTCGGGTGTAGATTCGGTTGAAAAGCTTGTAAAAAAACATAAAAGGCTTGAAATTCTGCTTGATAAGCAGCAGAAAAACACATTTTTTCTCGCATTTATTCTTCACTCGATATATTTTCTTCCGGGTAATGTAACAAGTATGTATTTCGGTGCAACAAAATCTTCATATCTGAGATACCTGATACCATCATTTTTGGGAATGCTTCCAAGCGTTATTATGCTTACATTCCTCGGTATAAATATTAAAAATGCACAGACAGAAATGATAGCCTTGATTTCGGGAATTATCATTGCTGTTTCATTGATTGCAATGACTGTGTATTATATTTATAATCGCAGAATAAAGAAAAAACAAAGAGAAATAACTACTTAAAGGAATTGGAGAATTATTATGGTTAAGAATATTGTTACGGACACAATGTTTCTCATGCAGAAATCAGAGCCTGCAACAAAATCAGATGAGTATATAATCACAGACCTGCTTGATACAATTACAGCAAATCGTGATCATTGTGTCGGAATGGCGGCGAATATGATAGGATTTCGCAAAAAGATTATTGTCGTTCTCGTTGACGGCGAGTATACAGTAATGGTTAATCCCGAAATTGTAGAAAAATCCAAACAGATTTATGAAACAATGGAAAGCTGTCTTTCACTTATAGGCTCACGTCCCGCAACACGTCATAAGAATATCACTGTTGAATATCTTGATAAGAAATTCAAGCCTAAAAAAAGAAGATTCAATGATTTTGAAGCACAGGTTATTCAGCACGAAATCGACCATTTTGACGGCATATTAATCTGAAGACTACTGCACGTTAGGATGCTTTCTCTAAAAAATGCGGTTACCGATTTTTTAATCGGTAACCGCATTTTACTTTTTATGCTGTTTGTTCAGAGCTTATAAACATATCATAGATTCTGCGGATTGCTTCGTTAAGATCGTTTTCGCTTACGCCGATAATAACATTAAGCTCACTCGAACCCTGATCTATCATTTTTACATTAATTCTTGCATGTGCCATAGCAGCAAAAATTCTTGCAACAGTACCTCTTGTGTTCTTCATTCTTCTTCCCACAACAGCAAGAAGCGCAACACCATCTTCAATTTCAAGGTGATCAGGAGCAACTTCCTTGCGAAGCTGTGCGAGTACAGTATCTCTTACAGGATCAAGAGAACTTGAATCAACGATAATGCTCATTGTGTCAATTCCTGATGGCATATGCTCAAATGAAACATTATTATCAGCAAGAACCTTAAGAACCTTCATACCGAAGCCCATTTCGCTGTTCATCATAGCCTTTTCGATATTGATTGTGCTGAAGCCTTTGCGTCCTGCAATACCAGTAATAGTATGAGCAGTAGAATCATCATTGAAATCGTGATCATCTGAAACAATCATAGTGCCTGCATCTTCAGGTCTGTTTGTATTCTTTATGTTGATTGGAATACCTGCTGTTCTTACAGGGAAGATAGCGTCTTCATGAAGAACAGATGCACCCATATAAGCAAGCTCTCTGAGCTCCTTGTATGTGATAACATTGATAACCTCAGGATTGTCAACGATTCTTGGGTCAGTAACAAGGAATCCTGAAACGTCTGTCCAGTTTTCGTAGATAGAAGCCTTAACAGCGTTTGCAAGGATAGAACCCGTAACGTCTGAGCCGCCTCTTGAGAAAGTTTTAACAGTACCCTCTGTTGTGCTGCCATAGAATCCCGGAACTACAGCGTGATTTATACCGTCGATTCTTGCACGGATTTTTTTAACTGTTTCATCAAGGAGAAGCATTCCGTTTGTATTGAATGTAATAATTTCGGCTGCGTCAATAAATTCAAAGCCGAGGAAAGCAGCAAGAATCTTACCGTTGAGGAATTCACCGCGGCTTGCAGCAAAATCACGGTTTGGCTTTGATTTAAGTTCATTTTTAATTGTATTGAAATCATCTTCGAGAGATATATCTACACCAAGATCAGCGATAATGCCGTTATATCTTTCTTTGATAGTATCGAATTCCTTATCAAAATCAAGACTGTTGCTTGCAAGATCGAAGCATTTATAAAGCATATCTGTAATCTTGATATCATCAGAAAATCTCTTTCCGGGAGCAGACGGAACAACAAATCTGCGGTCTGCATCACTCTTGATAATATCAGCTACTTTTCTGAACTGGTTAGCGTCAGCAAGACTGCTTCCACCAAATTTAACAACTTTTAAACTCATCAATGTTCATTCCTTTATAATAATATCTGTATATAATTATATGATATTTCGCCGATAAAATCAATTGATTTATAAGACAAAAATAAGATAACCATAATTGTTTTTTTGGTAAATACGCTTGTACTTCACTGACGTACAAATAATTGAAACTGTATATTACCTTTCAAACATAAGAACAGGATACATATCGTCATATTCCTTAACGATTTCGGGGTGAGTGTCTGCATATTCAAATATTTTTTCTGCAAGTTCATCTTTAAGAAATTTAACAAGCTCAGAAATCGGACGATTAAAAAGCTCATCGCATATCGGAGCTATTGTAATTGCACGTTTATCACCGATTTTCATAATTCTGTATGGCCATATACGGCAGTCGAAAGGTTTATCATCACCGAGAATACAGCCGGTTTTGTTGTCAAGGGCAGGGCAGTAGAAAAGCTCATTTTCTACAAGCTCGTTTACTCTGAAAAGATATCCGCCTTCCTTTGTGATAAACTGGGTATCGGGACGTTTTTCAAGGAGCAGATTTTTTGTTTCTTCCGTAAAAACAGGAGTTTCCCACACATCATATCTGTCGAAAACACAGCATAGTCTGCATTCGGCACATTTTTTATTGCTAAGGATTTTTTTAAGCATAATATTTTCCTCTCAGTCAGAAATAGCTTTTGCACATAATATGTGCAAAAGCTATTCGTTTTACGTTAATTTATGTAATTACCATACCTTGTAATTTTCAACGTCAATCTTATATGTTGTACCAGGCACATACATATCAGTAGGCTCGTGACCTTCCTGTACAGCCTTCTGAATTTCCTTGAATGAAGCACTGTTTGCAACGATTCTCATAACCTGTTCCTTTTCAGGCTTTACTCTTGTAAGGTAATCGAAAATAACCTGCTGAATGTAGAAATAGCTTCTGAGCTGAGTTTTCTTGAATTCAACACGATCATCGCCTACCATAAGGAATAAGCTGTCACCCTCGCCATATCTGAGAATATGTCTTGCCATAATTTCAGGAGTGAATACTCTGATTTCAGCTGAAAGTGCGATATCTCCTGCCATTTTATCGATTTCTTCCTTAAGAGCGATATATTCTTCTCTTGATTTGCAGTCACCCATAAGCTCAAGAGCTCTTTTTGTACATTCAACAACGGTTTCCTTTGTGAATGGGCATTTGTCATCTTCTTCCTGAACAAAGAGAGCATACTGCTTTTCAGTTACGAGGATATCCTTGTCTTCCCAGCTTTCGATATAATCCTTGAAGAATATGTGAAGTCCCGGACATACAGTACCGTTTACACGAACTTCAACAGTCATTCTTTCCTTATGACGAGCAAGGAAAATTCTTACCCAGTAGTATTTCTTAGAGCCGAGATATTTCGGGATTTCATTTTTGATGTAATTGATGAGCATGCTTGGCTTTTTATCCTTATCGCCCATAATAACAACAGACTGAGCATACATTTTGTAATCGTAGTGCTGTCCGAGATAATCAGAGCTTACAGGAACACCGCCCTGTCTTGTAGTAACCATATTAAGCGGATGCCATAAGCCGCCTCTGAAGCTGTCAACAGCCATAGCAACTGCTTCTTCAATAGTTGTGCCCTGTGCAGCAACAGGCTCGATAATCGGTTCATCAAGGTCATCATGCTTTAATATGTAAATAACCTGAAGAAGATGAATGTCATTTTTAGATTCCTGTTTGCCTATCTGGATATCAATTGAAAATCCTGTTCTTGGAAGTAAAAGACAGTTATCATAAATTGTGCCCTGTAATCTTGAGTTAAGGCATTCAAGGACAAGTAACTTAATATCTTTTTCCTGTGTTTCTTCTTCGTTTGTGTTTTTCTTTTTAAAAATGTTCACTTTAAATACTCCTTTAAGTTTATTTATGAATCAGCTTTACAGCTGCCCAACCTTCTTTGATATTCTGTTCGAGCTTAGTAAATCCGCAGTTTTCAACAGCATTTATAACCTCGTCCATACGTTCTTCGATAATTCCCGATATAATAAGGATTCCGTTTTCTTTAAGATATCTGTCAAATAAAGAACCCATAGCAATTAATACATCAGCAACAATATTAGCGGTAATTATATCATATTTCTTATCAATTCTATCTGCAAGAGCATTATCTGAAAGAACATTTCCACAGTAAGCAATATACTTATCTTCAGGGATATTGTTTTTTGCAGCATTTTCAATTGCAGAAGCAACAGCATTTTCCTCAATATCAACGGCAACAGCGTTTTCAGCACCGAGAAGCATTGCTCCGATTGAAAGAATACCGCTTCCACAGCCCATATCGAGAAGCTCATCGCCTTTTTCTATTGAATTTTCGAGAAGCTCAAGACAAAGTCTTGTAGTGTGATGCTGACCTGTACCGAAGCTTGAAGCGGGGTCGATTTCAAGAATAATTCTTTCATCACCATCAGCCTTATAATCTTCCCAAGAAGGCTTTATAAGAAGCTTATTGCCGATTTTAAGCGGCTTGAAATACTGCTTCCAGTTATTTGCCCAGTCTTCTTCACGGATGCTTGAAAAATCAGTTTCAAGTCTGCCGAAAACATTTTCTGTATCAGCAGCTTTCATTTCTTTAAGCATTGCATTTACAGAAATCAGCATTTCAGCGCCCTGATTATTATTAGGAAGATATATTGTAATACAGGTTTCACAGTCTGAAAGTCCGAGTAAATCCTCGTCGATATAATCCCACTTACCGTTTTTGTTTTCAAGGAATTCATTAAAGTCCTCAGCGTCTTTGATTGCAAACCCCTTGACGCCGATATCCATAAGACGGGAGCAGATAAGGTCAATTCCTTCGGTAGTAGTATAAATATTAAGTTCTGTCCATTCCATTAGAATAAAGCTCTCCTTTTAGTTTATGCAGATTTTTATAAGATAATCAAGCACATCGTTTTTGTCAACAATGCCGCTGTTGTTTATATCGGCAGAGTCAAGTTCACACTGTCTGAGCATTGAAATACCGTCAGGTACAAGCTGAATACTGTCAAGATACTGATTTAAAACAGCAAGGTCGAGATTATCTATGCTTCCGTCACCGTTGATGTCACCCTTCTGAAGAAGCTCAGGGTTGCCTGCATAGGTAACCGATTCCATAGAAATCCATACAGTATCAGCACCCATTTTAAGCTTTCCGAAGCCATTTTCTACTTCGAGAATATTGATTACAAAGCCGCTCGGAGCATTCATCATAACATTTGATTTTAAATCAGCTTTTGAATAGAGATCAGCATTTTTATCTGATGTAATAAAATACTCACCTGTCGGAATAAGTGCTGATTCAGGTATCAATTCAGCTGAATAGATATAAGCCCAGCCTGTTATGCCGTTATAAGTAACTTTAACGCAGTCATAACCCTCTGCTTCAACGGTAAATTCTGCATTCTGCGGAATTACAGTAAGAAGCTTACCTGAAAGAAGTGAGTTTTCTCTGAGGTTGATAGGGAACAATGCTTTGTACAAGCCTTTTTCAAAGTTTGTATTCTTGTTTACGGAAACATTGTTAAGAAGATTAATCCAGCCTGTTTTTCCGTTGTAGTGAGCAAATCCCCATATACCGTTGCTTGCGGCAACCTCGAATGAAGCATTTTTCGGAATTGTCAGAATAGTATCAGAGGATAAAGTTTGTTTTGTGAGCATTTTTACATCAGAAAGAGCAGTATATCCGCCGTATATGAATTTGAATTCAGAATTAAATGTCGCATATTCAAGCGATACCCATGCTTCGTTTCCGTTGTAATAGGTTTTGCCCCAGCCGTTTGAAACCTCATAAACAGGAATCTGAGTTCCATTTGGTATGATTCCATAGCTTGCGTATGAAGTTGACGGGCCTTTGCGGTTATTGAGATTAGCTGTTGTTTTATAGAAGCCAATCTTATAGCTCTGAGGCTTTGTAGTTGTCGGAGCAGTAGTAACTGTTGCTACCGAAGTTGTTGCAGCAGGTTTATTTGTAGTCTGCGCAGGTTTAGTTGTTGTAATCTGTGCTTTTGTTGTTGTGGTTGTTATTTTTTTTGTTGTAGTTGTCTGAGCCGGAAGTGTTGATGCAGGTGCAGTATTTACAGGCGGTTTTGTAGCCTTGAATAAGCGCACGCTGTCAATATAGTTAAGCTCAGGATACTTTTCAAACATATCAATACCATCATATGCGGGGTCAATCATGTAAACCTTATCGTCAATAACGCTGTCAATGAGTACAAAATGTCCTTTGACGTGACAGATTACATAATATCCTTCCTGCATATATGATTCTAACTGATCGGCTATTTCAGCTTCAGTTTCAAATGACATATTAACGCTTCCGCAGAATTTGAGTCCCGGAACAAGATCGGAAATTGTTTTCCAGCTTGCGATGCCGCCGAATTTATTGAAGCCGTTTACAGCATTATAATAATCGACAACAATACCCGGATTAATCTCATCAGCACTTGCTTCGCCTGAATGTACGCAGAGCATAGTAAGCGCAGTTATCGCACAGCCGCTTTCCTTTACAGTATCATCGGAATCGCCGAGATATTTTGAACCCCATCTCGGATCTCCCTGACGCCATTTTCTGTAATCTTCAAGGGCGTGAGCGCTGTCGGTTTTCAGCGGAATAAAGAGAAAACCGACACTTAAAATCATAATCATAAAGCATAAAAATGCTTTTCTGATATCTTTAACATTTTGCATTGGTAATTACCTCCGTTTCTGTAAAAGTAACGTTTAAACCACCCGTGCTTTCCCCTTTTTTTGCTTTTTGTGTGATTTTTTATTTTGCTTTTTTATCTGCCACAGCTCTATGTACAGAGCAACAGCAGAATCTTTTTCTTTTATTCCGAGCGAAACATCACCGTAAACCGATTTGTTGAAATATTCGGCAATTGGTGAAATATCAAAGTTTTCTGTTCGTTCTATTTTTTCTGTCAGTTCTGATGCAGTTTCTGCATTGCTGACTGAATAAACATTTTTAAGACGTTTAACGATAAGCTTTATTGATTTATCAGGTGTTGATCTCTTGATTTTAAATATGAAATAACGCTGATAAGCTTTTGGATATAAAAGGATGACAGCAAATAAACCGAGTCCGAAAACAATAAGAGCGATACCTGTCTTGAAAAGTCCTGTTGTTGCAGTTTCTTTTTCAGCAGCAGGAATTTCGTCATAAGGAACTGTTGGTTCAAATGATACCCAGCCGATAGAACCTATGAAAAGTTCAGGGAAAGCGTGGGCGTCATTTGCTGTAATGACGTATTTTCCGTTCTCATCTCGTGTTGACATATTATATCCCTCGGCATATCTTGCAGGAATGCCGCTTGCTCTTGAAAGAAGAATCATGGCAGTTGCAAACTCATAGCATACACCTGTCTGTGACTGTGTAAGGAATGTTTCAGCATTATCTCCCTTTGATTTTCTGTATTCAAGGTCATAAACGAAGTCGTTAAGCGTAAAATAAGCTTCAATAGCCTTAGCTTTTTCATAATCGGAATAAAGCCCCGATGTTATTTCATCTGCAAGCTCTTTGATGATTTCGCTGTCACCGTAATCAAGGAATTCATCGTAATCATCATTTGCGGCAGAAGCGATTATATCAGCCTGTGATTCAAGTCCTGCATTTTCAAGAACTTCCTCAGCGTCGTCAAGAAGCTGATAATAATTATCCTTGTAGGAAATTCTGCTCAGAAGAAGCTTCATCGAATCTTTAAGCAGGAATTTATCCGAATAATATGAAAGTTTAAGATCAGAATTGCTTTCGAAATTGCCTTTTTCCTTGAAGAATGCACCGTTGATGGACATTTTAATGTCCTCTTTTCCACCGCTGTTTTCGACACTGTAATAAAGCGTCGGGACAGGGAGCAGATAAGAACTGCCTGTTCTCGGATATAAAGTCAAATCATTGATTTCAGGAAAATCAAGACTATTTTCAGAAAATCCGATAAGACCATACTTTTCAGCAAATTCGTCACTTTCGTCACAAGCGGCTGCAATAGCCTTATAAACGCTTATGATATCATTTTCATAGGTAATTGTTGGTGATGTATTGTAATAAGTATCGGCTTTTATTGTATTCCACGAATCGTTATCATAATTATAGGTTGTAAATGTACGGCTTCTGAGTCTTAAATCTTCGTCAGCATCTGCAATGTAAATCGGACTTGTGGAGTTTTGTCTGAAAAAGAAATTATTGGAAGTTGAATTTACGAAGATGCTTATGGTGTTCATAAGTCTGTCTGTAAATTCATCAGCTTCAAGGAGTCTGTCGAGATATTCTCTGTTTGCTTCGATTTTAGGTTTCGGAAGTATAGCCGCACCCGAACCGAAAATAAGAGCAAATATAAGGACAGATTTCCACATTTCCTTTTTATTGACAACAGTTACATCTGATTTTACAGTAATCTGCCTGTAATTTATCATAGTGATAAAATACATCATAGCAAGAGCTATAATGAAGTATACAGGCATTTTCACATATTCCTTACCATAGAGAGAAAATGGGATTATGAAAATAAGAAATCCCATAAAAATTCTGTATCTTATCTTAGTGAAATAATATACAACAGAGGCGAAAAATCCCTCCATAAGCAGGAACATAGCCAGCGTATAATGCGACGAATAATCAAGAGCGTCCTGCGGAGTAAGAAACCAGAGCCAGAAAGGAATAGGGTAAGATTCTTTACCTATTGCAATTATTTTTTTAGCAATAAACAAACCGACGCAGAAAATGCCTATATAGGTCAATGGGCCGATAAATTTATGTCTGGCAATAAAATCAAAGATTTTAAAAAGTATGGCTGTAATGATTATAGAAGCGGCACAATAAACGATTGTAAGCGAGCTTCTGTAATGATACATAACCGAAGATACCAGCAAAACGGTATATATTAAAACGTTATCGCAGAAAAGAGAAGAAAAACGACTTAAAAGCGATTTGTTCTGTGTAGTTGTATTCATATTCATTTAACCAGTTTGAAGTCATTGTTTTCGTCCATAAACCATATATCGTATGAAGGAACGGAAACAGTATTTATAGTATCCGCAACAATAGCGCAGCTGTTATTCTTGTTTCTGATACAATCAAGTGCGGAAACGTAATTTGTGCTGATAAAAGGAACAGCAGCGATTACAGCACAAGCACCACCGATATCGATTTTATTGTAATCTATCGGATTATCTGTAAGAACGGGAACAGTAAGCAAAGCAAACAGAATCTGATTAAGAATATCTTCGTTTTCAACGATAGATTCACAGATTTTTCCGCTTGCGTCACAATGAATGAATTTACAGCCTATACCATGCTTGATAAACAGGGTAAGAAGGCCGAAAACAGATTCATAGAGATGTTCTTCACGCATAACAGCGCCTTTGGGATTATTATTCTTTTCTCTGTAAAGATCAAAAACAACAACAGGCTGAACGGAAGAAATTGCCTCATCAAGACGCACCATAAGTTTGTTGCGTTTTGAAGAAATCTTCCAGTTGATACGTTTGAGAGAGTCACCCTCAATATATTCCCTGTGTTCGTATCCAGGAAAGGTGTTTGCTGAAAAAGCAAGTGCAGAGTTGTTTTCTTCCTCATCATCGCTTGTTACAACAACATTGTTGATTGTTCTGAAAAGCTCAGTTGAGGCTGAAATCTGCGGTATTTCAGGGATAACGCCTATATTTGAAATTGCTGGAATTTCGGTTTTGATTTTAAATTTAAGAAAACCGAGGTAATCGCATACATAAACCTGTCTGATTCCGAAAAAACCATATCCACCGTAAAGAGCACTCAGAGAGTGGATAATCTCTGACTTTTTTTCAAATGAAGCCGCAGTTCTGTAAACTGAATGCTGCTGATGAAAGTTCTCGCTTACATCGGTATGAATTTCCACAAAGCCGATAGGCAGCAGTGTTTTCTTGGAAAGCTTGATTTTTACATTAACTGTTTCGCCTTTTTTAGCATATATTTCATTTTCTATCGAGATTTCAATTTTATTTCTTCCTATTAAAGTAAGCAGAATTGAAACGATAGGAGCGAAGAAGGTGAAGAATATGAGTATGATACCCATTTCACCGTCAACGTAAAATGTAAATATAAAAAGCAGAAAACAGATTGCAAGAAATGAAATTATAGGAACTATGAAAGATGTAAATTTTTTCATACAGGTATTTCCGTATTATCAATAAGATTCTGAATGTATTTTTCAGCTGTTCCGAATGTGTTTTTGCCCTGCTGAGAAAGAATAATTCTGTGAGCAAGAACAGAAACAGCAATATTCTTGATATCTTCGGGAACAACGAAAGAGCGTTCAAATACAAATGCACAAGCTTTTGCGCCTCTGTAAAGAGCAATACTTCCTCTCGGACTTATACCGAGTGTTACATAAGGGCTCTGTCTTGTTGAAGATACAAGATTTATAATGTATTTCTTGATATTATCAGAAACAGAAATGCTTCTTACCTGCTGCTGAAGGGCCTGAATATCTTCAACACTTACGGCAGGCTCTGTAATATTGCTGATAGGATTGCCATTTTCGGTACGCTCAAGAATTCTTATTTCCTCTTCTTCAAGCGGATATCCCATAGTGAGCTTCATAAAGAATCTGTCCATCTGAGCTTCAGGGAGGTGATATGTTCCGTATGTTTCAACGGGATTCTGTGTAGCAAGCACCATAAATGGCTTAGGAAGCTTGTGGGTTACACCGTCAAGACTTATCTGATATTCCTCCATAGCTTCAAGAAGTGATGACTGTACTTTAGGTGAAGCACGGTTAATTTCATCGGCAAGGAGAAAATTGCACATTACAGCACCCTCACGATAAATAAATTCACCGTTTTTCTGATCGATAACTGTAAAACCTGTAATATCGGAAGGCATAATATCAGGAGTAAGCTGAATTCTGTTGAATTTTCCGCCTATAGAACGTGAAAGCGAGGTTACAAGCTGAGTTTTACCGACACCCGGAACGTCCTCAAGCAGAATATGTCCCTCGCAGAGAAGTGCAATGATTATTTTATTAATAGTATCATTTTTGCCTACAATAACTTTATTGATTGAGTTTTGCAGAGCAAGAACGCTGTTATTCATATTTGATATAATCCTTTCGATGATGAGTATAGCGTAAAAAATATTACAACTATTGATATTATAACATATTTTTTAATTTTCTGCAAGGGCATTAACATAAATATTGACTTGCGTTATTTGTGCAGTGTGAACAAAAACACAGTGATATATTTTCTGTATGCAATACGCTTTTCTCTAATAATAAAGCAAAAACTTACTTGTAAATGCTTTTTGTGTATGCTATAATTATCTTGTCAGTGCTGCTTTATAAGCACATAAAACAATAAAAGTAACCGCATTACACGCGGAATGGAGGAATTAAATTATGCCTTTTATCAATGTAAAAACAAATTGTTCAATTGAAAAGGAAAGTGAAGAACGCATCAAAACAAAGCTTGGAATGGCTATTACAGCGATTCCGGGGAAATCAGAAACCTGGCTTATGGTAGGAATGGAAAGTGATTATACTCTTTATTACAGAGGAACATCCGAGCCTGCCGCTATGGTAGAAGTGAGTATTTACGGCAATGCTTCATCAAATGCATTAGGCACTCTCACAAGCCATATTACAGGAATTCTTACAGATGAGCTTGGTATTTCATCAGACAGAGTGTACGTCAGCTATATGAGCACGGATGACTGGGGCTGGAATGGTTCTAATCTTTAATAAGGAGTATTCTGATGAAAATTAAGAATCTGATTAAAAAAGTCAGCTGTATAGCTTTATCAGCTGTTATGCTCAATATTCCGACTGTATCTTTTGCACATGCTGCCGATGATATTGCTCACGACCCCACTCGTGATGTGCAGACTGAGGGCGTAGGCAATCCGTTTGGTTATGGCGAGAGAAATACTCCTGCCGATGCTTCGACTGCTGAAATCCGTGCAATCAACCATGCAATGAGTGTTCAGGAAGTAAAATATGCAATGTATAAGGAAATTGACGAGCATTGGGATTTAATTTCAGTTCGTCTTGGTCAGACTGAACGTGAAATGGTCTATGCGCTTTTTCTCGGACTCGGCACAAGAGAATCTACTCTTGGAGGAAACGGTGACGGTGCAGATATCGAAACGGCTTTTTCACAGGGTTTCGGAGTAAGCTCTGCTCATGCATACGGAACAATGCAGACAGCTGTAACGGCTTTTGCAGACTGTGACCCGACATTTATGAAAGAAGATAATGTCCCTGAAATGTATCAGTATTCGTTTACTGAATCGAATTTCTATGACGCAATAATTTCAAATCATATGGGAATACGAAAAATTCTTCATTTTATTGAAATTGCGATAAATGAAGATAAGCTTGAAGGCTATCAGATTGTAAGAGGTGCGCTTAAAGCTTTCAATACGGGCTGGGTAACGTATACCGGAGAAAATGACGGATATTACAAGAATTATCCTGATGAAATAATCTCGCTTGCAAGATGGTATTATGAAGAAGGACATCTTTACGATAATGTTTTCAGCTGGACTAATGACGAGCGTGTTGAAAAATATCGTCAGGGTAACGTCTGGGAATGGTGGGGTGACGGAGTTGCCAGCATGGCTCCCGTTGAAACTCAGCCAACTACCGAGCCGAAAGATGATATATTATATGGTGATGTAAATCTCGACGGCAAGGTTGACGTTTCCGATGCTGTAATGCTCAGCGATGTAATTCTGTGCAAAAAAGAGCTTTCGGATATCTCTGCTGTCAATGCAGATATTGATAAATCACTTGAAATTGATTGTTTTGACCTGTTATTAATACGAAACCTTATAATTGGCACGTAATATACAATCGGTAATATTATCGATGAAGGTTAAAAAATAAAATTATATCACAAGAGGGGGAATACGATATTTTCCCTCTTGTTTTTTTATGGAAATGCCTGTTTTCAATGTTTTTTTGCGTTTTTCTTGTGTTCTGATGATTTGTTCCTTGAGAATTCTGTATGAAAACAGCTGTTGTTTATTTACACAAATGGTATAATGTGTAATTGTGCGGATTGTTGAAAATGTATCAAATTATATATTATGCAGTAGAAATGACTGGACAAATATAATAAAATGTGGTACAATATATTTGGGTTTTTATTTGGAAGTCGGAAGGGAGAAAAAATGGATATTTTTTCATTTTTCCAAAAAACATGACAGAATTGATTTAGGGGTGAGAATGATGAAAAGTATAGGATTCATTTACAAATCTGATAATCAGATCGATGAAATCATTAAAGCAAATAACCTTGATACTACAAAAGAATACCTGATAAGAATACATACCTGCGTACACAATGCAGATACAATAAAACCTTTTATTGATGCTGTTCGTTCCCGATTTCCGAAAGCAGGAATTATCGGATGCAGTACAACAGGAGTAATTTTTGAGGGAGAAATTCATCAGGATTGCTGTTTAGTATGCATTACAGGATATAAATCAGCTTCCGTAAGAACTGCTGTCGTTAATCTTATCGATGAGGAATGTAACGAAATAAGCGGTTGTGTTCTTGCCGAAAGCTTAAGCAGCTATGTAAATCCTAATACCCGCTTTTTACTTAATTTCTTTTCAAATATATATACAATGTCGAGCGAATATGTAAAATGTATGGATGAGCTTATGCCTCAGGTACAGATGCTTGGCGGATTTGCAAATACTTCAGGTGTAAACGGAAGAAGCTTTGTATTCAATGAAGAAGTAGTTTCGGAAACAGCCGCAGTAATTGCTGCTATTGATTCTGAAAGAATGAATGTACACAGCGAAATTGTTTATGCTTCTGAAACTGTCGGAGACGTTCATACAATAACCGAAACAGACGGACTTATTATCCGTAAAATTGACGGAATTAACGCTGTTGATTGGTATGAAAAAATGCTTGGTATAGAGTTTTCGGGAATGCGTGAGTCAGAAATCAATGAAACTCTTGCTATATTCCCGATAGTCAGAGACGGTACAGCAATACCTCTCGGACTTATGTATTCGCCTCAGAATGATGTGATAAATAAATTCAAGGATGAACCAAAGCCGATCATCTGTACGCTTGACAAAATGAAAGTCGGCGAAAAAATAAGAATGGCATATTCGGCTATAACAAATACAATAGAAACATGTGAAGAAGTATGTCAGAGCCTTTGTGATAATCCGAGCGAAGTTCTGTTCGGATACAGCTGTACTTCAAGAGAAAACTTATTCAAGAATTGTGCTGAATGGGAATTATCTCCGTTCAAAAAGACAAATCTCTGCGGTGCACTTCTTGAGGGTGAAATCGGAAATAAAAATAAGAGAAATTACTATTGCAACTATTCTTTTGCAATAGCCTCGCTTTCAGAAAATAACAGCAGATTAATCCTTGATATAAATAAGCTTAAAGAAAACGCAAATTCACTTGTAAATACACAGCAGAAAGTTATAAACTTTATTCTTACAAATTCATGCTCTAATGATGAGAACAGTATTATGCAACGTAAAAACATAGAAAAAAGCCTTTTCATAGATGAAATCACAGGCATTGAAAATATTTCAAAATGTCTTTATGATTTCAGTCTTAAAAAATTCGACAAGATATGTATGCTTACAATCCGCAACGAAAGCACATTAAAAGCATTTCTGAGCGAATCAAAATTCAATATATACTTCAAACAGTATTATAACTCAATTATTTCTGCTCTTGATGAAGAAATATTCCATTGCTATATTTACAAGAAAACAGCACTGATTATTACAGCAGGCGAAGGAATTGATGATAACGATTTTGTTGATAAGATGACTTATCTCCAGAATATGCTTACCAATTTCAAATTCTCGTCATATGTTCTTGTATCTGAATTTGCAATTGTTCTTAAGGAAGATGAAATAATCAGAAAAGCTGAACTTACTCTTGTTCGTATGAGAAACAAGAATATTCGTTTCCTTGTTTATACTCCGCAGATGGGACTTGAACAGTATAACGCAACAAAGATGAAGATGCTGACTATTCTTAATGATGCTCTTTCAAACGGACGTGTTGTACCGTATTTTCAGGGAATACGCGATAATTTCGAAAAGGATATCTATCTTTATGAAGCGCTTATGCGTATAGAGGATGATAAGGGCAATATTTATACTCCGTATCATTTTATGGATATTGCAAAGGAATACGGATACTATCAGGATATTTCTTACGCAATGATAACCAAGGTTTTCGAAATATTCCGTGACAGGAAGGAAAGCGTGACGATTAATATCAATATCAGTGATATATACAGCTATAAAATCGTTAATGCGATTATAACCTTCCTTGAAAACGCACCGCATCCCGACCATTTCATTTTCGAGCTTACAGAAACGGAAGAAATTACCGATTATCAGGTAGTAATTGAATTCTCTGAAAAAATCCACAATCTTGGCGGTAAAATTGCAATAGATGATTTCGGAAGCGGATTTTCAAATCTTGTCAGTATATTCAAAATCAATGCCAATTATATAAAGGTTGACGGAGAAATTGTAAAGAATATTGTAAATGATACGGTAGCGTCAGAGCTTTTCGAGTTCATTGCAATGTGGTCAGGACATCACAATAAAGAAGTAGTTGCGGAATTTGTAGAGAATGAGAAAATACAAGAAATTGTGGAAAATAACAAAATCAAGTTTTCACAGGGTTATCTTTTCTCAAAGCCTGAAAGATTCTGTAATAATGCAGTAATGTAGAATAAATCCCGATAAATGATTTCACGTCATTTATTGGGATTTTTATTTTTCTTTTTATGGAAAAAAGCATAAATATATGGTATAATAAAAACTGACAGATTATCAATAAAAGCAGGAGGGGATTATGAAAATTCTTCATCTTTCAGATTTGCATATAGGCAAGCGACTGAACGAATACAGTCTGCTTGATGACCAGAAAATCGTGCTTGATCAGGCGGTAAAAACAGCAGTTGAGAATAGATGCTCAGCGGTTTTAATCGCAGGCGATGTATACGATAAATCAAGTCCGTCAGCCGAAGCAATGAGCGTTTTCAATGATTTTATAACAGCTCTTGCCGATAAGCAAATAAAAGTATATATAATAAGCGGAAATCATGATAACTACGAGAGAATATCATATTTTTCACAGCTTATTTCTCACAGAGGAATTTATACCGCACCAAAATTCAGCGGAAGACTTTTCAGCTTTGATACAGATGAAAATATAACAATTCATCTTCTTCCTTTTTTAAAGCCGATAAATGTACGTCCTTTTTATTCTGATATAACGATTTCAGACTATAATGATGCAATAAAGGCTGTAATAGATAATTCTGAAATCAACAGCGATAGAATTAATATCCTTGTTGCGCACCAATTCATAACAGGCGCAGTAACCTGTAATTCTGAGGAATTTGCAGTAGGCGGACTTGATAATATAGATTATCATCTTTTTGATAAATTCGATTACGTTGCAATGGGACATATTCACAGACCTCAGTCATGCGGGCGTAAAGAGGTAAGATATGCAGGCTCAATATTAAAATATTCAATATCCGAGCATTCACATAAAAAGACATTCACAATAGCAGATATAAGAGGGAAAAATGATATAGAAATAACAGAAATTCCGATAGAGCTTCCACATGACGTAAGAATAATAAGCGGAAGCTATGAAGATATAGTCAATATGGATTATTCCGAGGATTATGTTCATATTATTCTTACAGATGAAAATCCGTATCCCGATTCAAGAATAACAATCAGAACAGTTTTTCCGAATATGCTGAAATTTACAATACAGAATTCAAAAAACGGAACGGAAACAGATGTTGATGTAAAGGCTGATGAAATATTCGGAGCAAAGAATAATATAGAGATGTTCTGTGAGTTTTATGCATTTCAGAATAACAATGCCCTACCAAGTAAGGAACAGATGAAAATTATAGAAAATATATTTGAAGAAGCGGAGGTGACGGAGTAATGAAGCCGATATACATGGAAATGTCAGCATTCGGCCCCTTTTCAGATATAACAGAGGTTGATTTTTCTAAAATAGGCAGAAATGGTATTTTTCTTGTAACAGGAGATACAGGAGCAGGCAAGACAACTATTTTTGATGCTCTTTCTTTTGCACTTTACGGGGAAGCAAGTGGCGGTAAGGAACGCCGTATATCAAAGAATTTCCGTTCAGATTATGCCTTAGCATCATCCAAAACCTATGTAATATTAAGATTTGAGCATCAGGGCAGAATTTATCGGATAGAACGAGGTCCGACGTATACAAGAGCTGCCAAAAGAGGAAGCGGAACAACTGAAGAAGCCGCCTACGTTAATTTCTATTGTGAGGATGAGCCTGAAAATGTATGTACCAGAATTGATGAAGCAGATAAAAAAATCTCAGAAATAATAGGACTTGACCGCAAACAATTTTCGCAGACCGTTATGATTGCTCAGGGCGACTTTATGAAGATTCTGAATGAAAAAAGTGCCGACAGAAAAGAAATATTCCAACGCATTTTCAATACATCCGTATTCAATCGTTTTCAGGAAAAATTAAAAGAGCGTGAAAGTATATGCAGGCGTAAGCTTGACAATATAAATAGTGAAACGGAAATAGAAATGTCACATGCTCATTTTGCGGATGATTGCGATGATATTCTTGAGCTGAAAAGCGTTGAAACGCTTGCTCAGTTTACGGAAAAGCTTTCAGAGAAGAATAAAGGCTATAAATCTGAGCTGAAAAAAGCTGAAAAGGAAATAAAAACGCTTTCAAAGGAAACTGAAAAAACAACAGCAGAGCTTACCGAGGGCAGAAAACTCAATGAGCTTATAGATGAATATGCAGATAAATGCAGAGTATTTAGTGAGCTTACAAAGCGCAAAGAAGAATTTGAAATCAAACAGAAACAGCTTTCATCAGCACAGGCGGCTCAGAATATTTTACCTGATGAATCACTTTTGATAAGCTGTGAAAATCGTCTTGCGGAAAAGAAAAAAGCGGCAACAAGACTTGAAAATTCAGAAAAAAACCTTAAAGAAATGCTTGATACTGCAAAGAAAAAGCTTGAAGCGGCTGAAAAGGAAAACAAGAATATAGATGAGCTTAAACAGAAAATAATTGAAATCGAGAATAATCTTTCGCTTTATGATGAGCTTGAAAAGTATGAAAAAAAGTATAAAACAGCTTCGAAAAAACTGCTTGAATTAAAAGAAAAAAGCACAAAAGCTGAAAACGAATACAGAAAACAGCTTGATATGTTTATTCTTGGTCAGGCAGGGATTTTAGCCGAAAATCTTATAGACGGGGAGCCGTGCAGTGTATGTGGTTCGACAGTTCATCCGAATCCTGCAAAAAAGATTGATGGAGTTCCCACGCAGGAGGAAGTAAACGAAGCCGAAAGCAAATCATCAAAGCTTAAAACTGAGTATACGGAATTCGGGAAAGAGGTTTCGGCACTCAATGAGAAAATAGCATCATTGAATTCAAGAATAGCAGGTGAATTCAAATCCTCATCTCAGGCGCAAAAGCATTATGACGAGCTTAAAAACAAAGTAAGTACAATTGAAAAGGCATTTGAATCCGCAAATAAAGCATATAATGAAGCAAATGTGAAATATGCTGAAAATACGGCAGAAATTAAGACTGTTATATCGGATATAGAATCTCTTGAGAATGAAAAAGTAAGGCTTAGTAAAAAGTTTTCAGAGCTTATTACGCAATATGGGTTTAAGAATAATGAGGAGTATCAGGCTTCGAAAGCTGATGATGAAAAGATTTATAATCTGAGTGAAGAGATAAACAATTACAAAACAGAGCTTTCTGTTATAGCTTCACGCAGAAACGAGCTTTCAGCACAGCTTGAAAATTCTGAAAAATGCGATATATCTGCCCTTGAAATTAAAAAGAAACAATTATCTGATGAATACAGCAAAAAGGATAAAGAAAGAGTAAAGCTTTTCGGAATATGCGAGCAGAATAACAAGGTTATAAAAAAGCTTGAAAAGCTTGCAGATGAGCGAAACAGACTTCGTGAAGAATGGGCTGTAATCTCGGACTTATCAAAAACAGCAAACGGAAATCAAGGCAGCGGCAAGGCAAAATTCAGCCTTGAAACGTATATTCAGCAGTATTATTTCAAGCAGGTTATAGCTTCGGCAAATAAAAGACTGACGCTTCTTACTGACGGAATGTTCGTGCTTAGATGCAAGGATAAAGCAAAAAATCTGAAACAGCAGGTCGGACTTGACCTTGATGTACTCGACAGAAGCACAGGACAATGGCGTGATGTAAGCACGCTATCGGGTGGAGAATCATTCCTTGCTTCAATTTCACTTGCGCTTGGACTTTCAGATATTGTCCAGAGTGGAAACGGCGGTATACAGCTTGATTCAATGTTTATAGACGAGGGCTTCGGCACTCTTGACGATAATGCACTTTCTCAGGCAATTGCCCTGCTTGATAAGCTTTCCGACGGAAAAAGACTTATAGGAATTATCTCTCATGTAACCGAGCTTAAAAATCGTATAGATAAGAAAATCATAGTTTCAAAGGAAGCTATGGGCAGCAGATTAAAGATTGAAATATAGTAATGAAAGGAAATTATTATGGCAAAAATAGCAAAACAGCTCACAGAGCTTATAGGAAATACTCCGATGCTTGAACTTGTAAACTATGAAAAAAAGAATAATCTCAAAGCAAAAATTGCAGCAAAGCTTGAATACTTCAATCCTCTCGGAAGCGTAAAGGACAGGGTTGCCAACGCTATGATTGAAGAAGCAATAAAAAACGGAAAAATCAATAATGAAACTGTAATAATCGAGCCGACAAGCGGAAATACAGGTATAGGACTTGCATTTGTGTGTGCTTCAAAAGGTCTGAAGCTTATTCTTGTAATGCCAGAAACCATGAGCATAGAAAGAATAAAAATTGTATCAGCACTTGGTGCAGAGGTAGTTTTAACAGCAGGTGCAGACGGAATGAAAGGCTCAATAAAAAAAGCCGGGGAATTAAAAGAAGAATACGGAAATGCATTTATTCCTCAGCAGTTTGAAAATGAAGCAAATCCGCATATTCATAGTATAACAACAGCGGAAGAAATCTGGAGTGATACTGACGGAAAGGTTGATATTTTCGTTTCAGCAGTAGGAACAGGCGGAACACTGACAGGAACAGCTAAAGGACTTAAAAAGAAAAATCCTGATATAAAAATTGTTGCAGTAGAACCTGCATCGTCTGCTGTTTTATCGGGAGAGAATGCAGGAGCACATAAAATTCAGGGAATAGGCGCAGGTTTTATTCCAAAGGTAATGGATTTAAGCGTTGTTGATGAAATAATAAAGATTGATAATGACAGTGCCTATGAAGCGGCAAGAGAAATTGCCAAAACAGACGGAGTTCTTGTCGGTATACCATCGGGTGCGGCATTATCTGCGGCAACACAGCTTGCAATGCGTGATGAAAACAAGGGAAAAACGATTGCGGTAATTTTCCCTGATACAGGCGAAAGATATCTTTCTACTGATTTGTTCTGAATAAAATAATAACGGGCGGAAATTCAGGTTTCCGCCCGTCTTGTATGTGATTATATACCGTAAGTAGCTCTGTATTCAAGCATTTTATCGAGGTATTCCTTGCCCGGAACGATATCGTTTCTGATTGCGTCGATGATATCCTCCATAGTAACAATCGGATAAACTGTAACGCCGAAATCTCTCTTTACTTCCTGTACAGCAGAAAGCTCACCTGTGCCCTTTTCCATTCTGTCAACAGTAATTACCATACCTGTAACGTCAACGTCAGCCGCACCCTTGAGCTTTGGCATTGATTCTCTGAGAGCCTTGCCTGATGTCATAACGTCGTCAATGATAACAACCTTTTCATTGTCTGTAAGAGTCTTTCCTACGAACATACCTCCCTCGCCGTGATCTTTAGCTTCCTTTCTGTCGAAGCAGTAAGAAACATCAATGCCGAATTTATTGCTGAGAGCAACAACAGCTGATACAGCAAGCGGAATACCCTTGTATGCAGGTCCGAAAAGAGTGTCAACAGGGATATTGTTTGCGTGGATACATTCAGCGTAGTATTCACCAAGCTTAGCAAGCTGTGCGCCTGTTTTGTAATTTCCGCAGTTAATGAAATATGGAGCTTTTCTTCCACTTTTGAGTGTAAATTCTCCGAAAGTGAGAACACCGCATTCCACCATGAATTTTATAAAGCTTTCTTTGTAGGTCATCTTTATTCCTCCGATGCATTTTTAATTATATTTATAATTATAACTCATTTCAGATTTTTTTGCAAGGGGAGAAATGAAAATAAAATGATTACACCATAAAAAAATGCCAATAAT
>JAFWWU010000173.1 GCA_017523285.1 Ruminococcus sp. | reverse complement strand
GCATCATAAAAAATTATTTCATAATAATCACTGCATCCACCATTTTCTTTTACGAACTCCATTTCCCACTCCGAATCAAATTCCTGAAAACTTTTTATGTCGATTTTTCCTATTTCAAATTCTATCCCTGTGTCCAACTTGAACTTGTAACAATCATCAAATTCTACTTGAAATAGTTTTTCGTCCCATGTTTTTATTATTATTTTCAAAGTTTCTTCAAAGCATATAGAAATTACGTAATTATCATTTGATTGAAATTTTAATATATCAGCCATCATGTTTTATCACCTATTTCGGAATCTTTTCACCAGGTGTAAATCCTGATCCTCCGCCTTTTTTATAGTTAGGCGGATAAATTTTAATCACATTTTTTGGATTTTCCCAGCTTTTATTTGCATCTAATTTCTAAATGATAATGCTGTCCATGATGTCTTGGATTATATGTGTCACCAGGTTCAAACGGATGTACTTCAGCTCTGATTCTCATACTCTCAAACATATTTCCTCGTCAAATAAGCCATACATGGTTTTACTACCTTATAAAATTACACTACTCTCAAACCCTGGCTGTGTTTTATTATCACCTGAAATGGTTTTACTACCTTATAAAATTACACTACTCTCAAACAATGTCTTGTAAATGCTTGTTGTTTGTTGTGTTTTACTACCTTATAAAATTACACTACTCTCAAACACATCGGGGATTAGTGTAGACTTTAGAACGTTTTACTACCTTATAAAATTACACTACTCTCAAACTTAGTACGTGGCTGTAATAGCGATGGCGTTGTTTTACTACCTTATAAAATTACACTACTCTCAAACGGTCGATACCCACGCCGAGGAAGTTAAGGCGTTTTACTACCTTATAAAATTACACTACTCTCAAACTTGAGATGTGCTATATGTAGAATACGGCGGGTTTTACTACCTTATAAAATTACACTACTCTCAAACTCCATGCACAACAGAGGAAGATCCAGAACGGTTTTACTACCTTATAAAATTACACTACTCTCAAACGCGATACAGGAATTATGATTGAGCTTTATTGTTTTACTACCTTATAAAATTACACTACTCTCAAACATTCAAGGCGGTTAAAAAGGTTGAGCTTGAGTTTTACTACCTTATAAAATTACACTACTCTCAAACGGTATATGAAAACAACGCAAGCTATATTAGTTTTACTACCTTATAAAATTACACTACTCTCAAACAAGATAAGGAGAAAGCGGAGCTCCGCGCCGGTTTTACTACCTTATAAAATTACACTACTCTCAAACACGTTTCGCACGTTGATAAAAACCGTGTTGGTTTTACTACCTTATAAAATTACACTACTCTCAAACCGATATCGAATGCAAGGCGGCTGATACAGGTTTTACTACCTTATAAAATTACACTACTCTCAAACCGGCAAGAGCGTATTTGTTACCGTCTGTTTGTTTTACTACCTTATAAAATTACACTACTCTCAAACTGAGGTCACCTTCTTCGCAGTCGTCAAGCGTTTTACTACCTTATAAAATTACACTACCCTCAAACGGCTACCATTGCCAAGATATTTTAACGCTAGTTTTACTACCTTATAAAATTACACTACTCTCAAACCTCAAATTTGAGAAAACGACACTACTCATCAGCATATTTTACAAGGTACCTATTTAATTATAGCATGTAAATTGTTGCAAGTCAATAAATTATATTACACACATATCTTTATCTATTATTATAACATCTTCATTTTTAAGTCTTTCATGTTCAGCACTTTCTATACATATCAAGTTTATTTTTTTTAATAGAACGCTCTCAAAAAGCTTTTCAATCTGATCTTTAGTAAGATAGCTTCTTAAATTCACTGTTATAAAAAGCTTTGTCTGCTTAAGTTTGTTGAAACTTATCATATATTCTAAGAGTTTTTACGTATCTTCTCTGCAATTATTTCTGACCATATATATGCCTTTACATCATTATCCCATTTTATCTGTTTTCTTAATTTTGCAGATGTATCGTGGCTGCCATATAGTGAAACAAGCTCACACTTAGGATCACGCTTTTCATCACAGAAAATAACCTTTACCTTCTTATCTGTAAGAGCTGCTATAAGACAACCTGTAATTGATACTGCTGTATTTTCAATAATGAGAACGGATATCTCATCGAGATTTATTCTGCGAGTATCTTCCTCGCTTCTTACAACGAGATATCCCGTTTTCATATCAAGCTTAGCTCTTTTAGATATAACTACTGTTCGCCAACTCATAACTTAAGCAGATTAACAGACTTTTTTTCAAAGAGGCCTGTTGGAGATTGGTCGATAATATACACACTATTATTCTTTTTGAGATCCAGTGTTGAATTAAATCTTACCGTGTTAAAATTAGCAACTCCCCCTGCAAAACTAAGATCACAGTTTGCAGAACGCCCCGTCTTCAATAATGTTAACAATTTAAGCAATGATAAAACTTGTGTTGTAATATCCTGAACAACAAATTTGCTTTTACCTTCTTTCAAGATTTTACCTGCTTCTTCAAATTTTGCCCATTTATTAAAAGGGGGATTTAGGCATTTTTCTGTTATATGATCATATAATTCAATATTAGCTGATTCGGTAATACCACTATAATTATTAACTTTATAATTCTTATCGCTGTCATGTTTTTTCTTAAATGACTCTAATTTTTTGATATATAAGTTTTGATTGTTATCAAAGATCAACGGAACAGCTGATGAAACTGAGATGTATTTTCCTTTACTGTCTTTACTACATATATTTACCCTATACCCATCAATTTCAATCATGGTGTTTATTTTAATAATCTTTCTTTTTAATGGAAAGACAATCTTATCTGCGGTAAGTGACAATAATTTTTTTGAAGGATAAAATTCTTGCAAAGCAGCAAAAGCAATCTCTTTCGCTCTGCTTTCATCAATCATAAACAGATGCGAATCTATTAAATCAATCGGAATTATAACAATTTCCTTATCAACCTTTACTATCGAGAAAAATGAAGCAGTTTTGTTGTTATATCCACCATATTTTTCAGTATCAAGTCCATTCTTTCGAGGAACAAGTCCTTCTTTTTTACGTTCAGGCATCTGATTGAAAAGACCGCCCTTTCGCTTATATGTATATCTTACATACCTGATACTATTCTTCGACATCATTTTTCTTACAATATCAAAAGATGATTTGGGATCCCAAGCAATAGTATCTCCTCGCTGAACAATACCTGCCAACAGACCGTTTTCCTCTCCATCCTGATTTTTCTTAAACAGCTTCATAGAATAACGTTCGCCGCTTTTCACGAAATTAAGTGGATCTTTTGTGAATTTTGTATTATAAACATTTCCCATAACGATGTTCAGATAGGCATCTTTCGCATGATGAAGATCATTTATTTCACGGCATTTCAGCATATCCATTTCCTGCCTGAATTCAGAAACAATACCTGCTTTTACATATACTATCTCGCTTTCAGGGAATATTTCTTTCAGTATAGTTGCAACAGCTTTCGTTGACTGTCTTGTTTCCACAAGCTGACGAGCTATGAATCCTGACAATTCTTCTTCTGTGAATGGAGTGTTACGCATAAGGCGCTGATATTTCTTTTCGCTCATCATATTCTTCTTATAAAGAACGTGCCAGAAACCGGACATTTTTTCACGTATTTCAGGTTTGAGCATATTATCTTTCTTTTCGCCGTTGACAACAGAATCAACAAGAACCTTGTTATCAAGGCTATCATCTTTGATTTTTGCTTGCGGCCAGATGTGATCGATATTCCACTTGCTGTTATCATCTAAATCTTCAAAATTGATTGCTTTTTCTGTATATGCACATTTGCCGAGCTGCATAAAATACAGGAATACTTTTTCACTGCGAAGCTTGTCGTCGTCGGACTTTCTAAGATTTGTCATAAGCTCATCAATATTGTCATCATTAGATTTTTCCAGATGTTCTGTTATTTGATCACGTCTTGATTTTGTTCTGCTGCCCTTTGGAGTATCTCCTTCACCTCTGGACATTTCAATAAAAATCTTGTCGGGAGCTTTTTTCAGTATTGTTTTCAGTTCTGTGATTATATCAAGAGTACGAGTTATTGATCTCCTTACTGCTGTGGGAATATACATATTCTTCAAGCGCTGACTAATACTCTTTTCATCATTATGCTGATCATAGTAATCATTATTGTATTGTTCAATGGCATTTGTGTAACCATGAGTCGAACTCAGAAGTTGCATAAGATTATCATTTGTTTCCCAGAGTTTTGTAATGATATTCTTATCCTCCGGAATTTCGCCTGTTTTTGCATCTATCGGCAGTATTTCTTCAAGTAAAACTCTCGAAAGTCTGCCATAGTCATTGTATTTAAGCTTAGTTATAAATTTTATATCATCACTTGATAAATTGCTGTAATTATCATTCAGCCACTTTTTTAAACGTTTTACATCAGTAGTAACAGTTATTCGCTCTATTATTTTTTCAACATCATATTCTTTCAAGACACCGCTTTCAATAAGTACCTTGAAATCGTGATAAGACCTCAACGATGATTTTATTGTATCATCTACACCTGTAACTTCCACTTCTTCGCTGTACTTGCCTGTTGCTGTGAAGTACTCCTTTAAACGTTTTTTTGTGACCTTAGCTTTGCTGTCGACAAATTTGTTTTCATATAATCTCTGTTTCAACTCAACAGAAATAGGTTCGCCATTGACTTTAATATTGTTTATCTCGTTAAGTACCATAAATTTGCTGTAAAGAAGAGAGTACTTCGGAAGAACATCTTCTCCGGCAAGATATGTACATTTGCAGGTCATACGTCGGATAAATTCGTTTTCAGATGCATCTTCATCGATTATATTATGAAAATTCCATGGATAAATCTTTCCCTCAGCCTTTCTTACAAGCCATGCGTTTTTACTTTTTTCACTGCTCACAAGAGGACCTGCATAATACGGAATACGGAACTCCATTATTTTTAATACCTTTTCTGCAATTGTTCCATATTCGTCCTTTTCATTCAGAAACGGAAGATACTTGCAAGCATTTTTTAATATCTTTTTAAGCTCAGCGTAATAAAGCTGATATGGTATTACACGATTATCAGTTGTTACCTGCTTAGGGCATAATTCACCATCTTCACATTTTTTCTTTAATTCTTCAAATCTATCCTTGTCATTATCAGATGGGGTTATTTTAGTGATATAAGACTTCAAGAATTTACAGAATGCAACTTGGCTTTTTCTATCATGTGATGGATCATTATGGCTAAATTTTGAATCAACTTTTCTGTCAATAACATTTTGCCTATTATAAACATATGAAGCGTAATTAGCTTTATCACCAGCAATTCTAAATATTTCATTATAATTACTTTTGCTTAGATAAGTTCTCGCAAAGTATTTGAGTTCCTTAAGGTCTATTTTATGCCTATCATATTTTGCTACCTTACATAATGAAATAGTTTTTTCATATCCTTCTTTTTCATATTTTATTGTATCCTCATTTATAATATCTACTAGCAATGACCAGTCATACAGGGCTTTTATATTTATCAACAACGCCAGATGTAACTCATCTATTTGTCCTGTAAGCATATCAATAACATCTGAAAAATCAGCATTTTTCACACAAACCGAATTTTTTTCAAGTTCTTTATAATCTTCTTTCAAAAACAAATCTGAAAGTTTAACTGTTCCGCCACTGATTACTTTTGTAAGTTGATCGTATCTTATAGTATCTTCATCCGATTTAGGAACTTTGCCACTGAAGAGTCTTTCCTTTAACTCCCTATCTTTTTCTGTTGAACTTATGCGCTTTTTGAGAACATCAGCCATAATATCTGCATTCGCATCAAAAGCAGGTGCTTCTGTAAGCTCTGTAAGGGAACTATAAAATACGTTATAAATCGGCTTAAAATCAGTTATATTATCAATACTATCTTTATCGACAGGTAAAAGGAAATGGCCCCTGTGTGTAAGAATGTATGCACAAGCATAATATACAAGTCGGATATCGTGAGAAGAATCACTATTCATTAATTCTACGATCAAATGGTGAATAGTCGGATATTCATTGAAATATTCCTTATCACCGTAGTTTTCATCATCAAAAAATATATTGTTCTTTCTGTTCTCAGAATCTTCAGGCAAAAGAGCACTTTCTTTTAACCTTAAAAAGAATCCTTTGTCAACTTTCAATATTTCTTTTTTAAAAAGCTCCTGGAGCAGATTTATTCTCTGCTGTCGTCGGTCAAGTCTGCGGCGAGTTGTTCTGAATGATCTTCTTTCAGCAGATTGCTGTGCTTCGTCAAATAAATGAACTCCCCACATGAGGTTATTTTTGAATTTTCTTAAATTATATTTTTCATCTGTAACTGCCCATCCAACTGAATTCGAACCTATATCTAATCCTAATAATATTTTTTCATTTGCCACTTGACAAACCTCCTTTTCTATGGTAATATAAACGTATAGGATTTACTACCCTATAAATTTACACTACGAGTTCAAATAAAAATTATTTCAAATCGTTCGGTTTTACCGTTCGCACAAGTGTTGTGCATTTGTCCTTGCTGTCAAGCAAGGATTTTTCTTTTATTTATCGTATATTATATTATGCAATTGAGATAACGATAGTTTTGTTGCACAAATTATTATATGTTCAACAGAAGTGCTATTCTTTTCAACATCAAAATTAACATGATTAGATGGATTTTTAAACAAACAGCTTAATAGGCGAAAAATCAATTTCACATGTGAAGCTTGCTGTATTCTTATTACTCATAAATTATTCTTCCTAGGATTATGCAAATAAAGCAACTTTGGGGATTTTGTTTATATTACAGCATACCATACCAGAAAGACAGTAGTTGTCATTTTGAAAATAATTCAATTTGAGTAGAATATTTTTTTGATATGTGATATATAATATCATTTGTTATATTTTACCATAAAATAATGCGCGTGTCAATATTTTAGGTATTATATTTATAAATGGATAGTGTTTTTTCGTTTCTGATAAATACTGAAAGGTATCTCGTTTAAAATACTTTAATCCGATTGAAAACAAATTAACAATAATATATGATATTAATACAACAAATACCTTTAATGTGGTGAAGTTTATGAAAGAACAAACAGTTATCCTTGGGCAAAGAATAAGAGAGCTTCGTACTGAACAGAGATTCAGTTAGGAAGAGCTTGCACTCAGAGCAGGACTTAACTCTGCACCTATTGGATATATAGAAAGAGGACTCAAAAGGCCTACAATTTCTAAAATAGCCGAAGCACTTAATGTTGATATTGCGTTTTTTTGAAATCAGAGATAAATCTGAAAGTGAAGCTAAAAACGCAAAGCTCATCGTTACTGTCTCAGATTCAACAGAACGTCAACAAAATGATATCATTAAAATCATTCATATAATGAAAAGATTTTCTGAACAAAAACAAGCTGTTATGCTCACTATTGAGCATAACAGCTTCATGTTTTCTTTTGTTGAATATTTTGACTTCTGTTTACAGAATATATATTAACAAAATTTTACAATGAGCATTATCATTTATTTACCACTTCATTATCATAGTAGCCTATTATTGCTCCCCCAATTAAACCTTGCCAAAATTAAGCAGCATATTTAGTGAAAGGAGCGTTAAAGAAAGAACAGACTTTAGAAGGATTCAGCTGTAAAGATTTCAAATGTGAGCGGACATTATGCTCCAATTCTTCTTTCGATTGTGAAGATGCTTTATTTCCAACAGAGCGTGGATCGGTTATAATAAATAGGACAGAAAACATTTATGCTTGTATGCCTTTAACTGATTTAGCATATTAGTCCTGTACATAGTGACGATTTTATAATTTGCTGCCTACTTTTGCTTGACACTAACCCTTATCTTCTCTCACTTGCTTTTTAACAGATAGTGTGCTATACTAATTTTATAAGGAGGCAAGCAGAAATGGGAAAGATAGTATTATATCATGGAACTGCCGATAAAGCAATAATTCCAACCTATGGTTTGGGAAATGATAAACATGACTATGGCAGAGGCTTTTATCTTACAGAAAGCATTGAACTGGCTAAGGAATGGGCTATTTGCCGACCTGATGAAATCAATGGATGGGTTCATAAGTTTGAGATTGATATCAACGAATTGCATATACTTGACTTTCAGGAAAAAGATATTCTTTCGTGGCTTGCGGAATTGATGAAACATAGAGATGCTGCTGATTCAAAACGATATCGTATGCTTGCAAAGCAGTTTATTGGCAAATATGGAATAAATACCGATGGATATGACATTATAAAAGGCTGGAGAGCAAATGCATCATATTTCTATATTGCTAAGGAATTTGTACGAGATAATATTGATCTTGATATCCTTCCGGAATTATTATCGCTTGGTGGACTTGGTATACAGTATTGTCTGAAATCTGAAAGAGCTTTTTTCAAAGCTTCATGAGATACACGAAGATTTATTATCAGTAGAATATAATGAGTTTAATAAAAAATATAATACCCGAGACGTATCTGCAAAAAGAAAAATGCGTGAATTAGTAGATTCTGATGCAAATAAAGTAACAAATGTGTTCAGCACATTGTTTCAGGAGTGATAAAAATGAGGGCATATTCAGAAGATTATTTGAATGATGTAGTTGAAAATCAGGGAAAGCTTTTTGACCTTGTAGCACAGTCATTTCCTGATAAGGACACAGAGGATTTTATCGAATTCTATATGAACAGTAAAACAAGAAGTAGCATAGATAAGGCGCAGGCTTATCTAAATACAATGTCCGCAAGTGAACTATGGCAATACTTTATGGAAAAGGAAGAATATATTCTTAAAAGCGGAACGCCACTTGAAGGATTTATGCCTGACTGGATAGGTGAATTTTATGCTTACTATCAGTGGTATTATAATTTACCAAGTTCAGAGGTAATAAAAAAAATTCCACTAGACTTTATAAAGAAAGCCTATATGGGACTTCATGATTTGGAACTTGAACTTGCAGTAAAAAAAGTAGGTGTACCCGAATGAATATAGTTTGCTTTCATAATCCTGATGAAGAAAATGGATATCTAAGCAATTGGTATCTTTCTAAATTTACTGTAGATGATATTATGTTTTCTTCAATGGAACAGTATATGATGTATAGAAAAGCTAATTGCTTTCATGATGATAAAATTGCTACACAGATACTTGAAACAAATGATGTAGCAAAAATAAAAGCACTCGGACGCCTTGTGTCAGGTTATGATGATCATTATTGGAACGGTGTACGTCAAATAATTGTCTATGAGGGACTTATCGCGAAGTTCACTCAGAATCCACAATTACTGCAATTATTAAAAAATACAAAAAATGATATATTAGCTGAATGTGCAGTAAAAGACAAAATATGGGGAATAGGACTTTCTATGACGGATCCTGACAGATTCAATCCTGTAAAATGGAAGGGACAAAATTTGCTAGGCTATGCTCTTATGATGGTAAGGAATGTTGTGGTCAAACAAAATTGTAATACCACAGGCTCTGCGAAAAGAACTCTGTAGATTAATCAACTGCGATAAAATGTATATTTGGAGTGGCTTGAAAAAAGCTGCTCCAATTTTTTTACAGTATACAATGGATACTGTAATTTGTCAAGATATTTTGGATATC
>JAFWWU010000172.1 GCA_017523285.1 Ruminococcus sp. | reverse complement strand
GTATTCATACATTGTCGGAGTATAAATCTTATCATTTTCAAGAACACGTGCTATATAGCTCGGTCCCATTCCCTCTGCACACATCTGAAATATTCTTTTCACCACAGGAGCAGTTTCTGGATTAGGAATAATCTGCTTTGGATTATCAGGATCCTTCATATATCCATAAGCAGGGCGTGAAGCTACTCTTTCACCACGTTGAGCCTTGATTCTCCAGGTAGCTCTGATTTTCTTACTCGTTTCCTTTACATGAAACTCATTGAAAATATTGTAGAATGCTGCCATATCTGTACCTGATGAATTAGGATTTGCAGTATCAACATTGTCGTTAATCGCAATATATCTGACGTTGTTCTTGGGGAAGTATTCTTCTGTGTACAGTCCTACATGAAGATGATTTCGTCCAAGACGTGATAAATCCTTTGTGATAATGGTTGCAATTTTTCCGTTATCCACATCATCAAGCATACGCTTGAAATCGGGACGTTCAAAATCAACTCCTGAATATCCGTCGTCGATATAGTACTGCGTATTGAAAAATCCGTGCTCGTCTGCGTACTTTTTCAGTATATCTTTTTGATTTGAAATGCTGTTGCTTTCACCCGCAAGCTCATCTTCACGACTGAGCCTGCAGTATAAAGCTGTTATCTTATTTCGGTTCGGTGTGTTATTCATTCATCAATCCTCCTGTTCTCCAGCCGTTTCTCCATTTAAGCGTGCCGACAATGTAAACATAAAAATTTGATTTACTTTATGTCGGCACAATTGGAAGCGGCGGCTCGCCGTAAGGGGTTCGGGTTCTCCCGTAATGAAGGCGTAGGCGGCAAGCCATGCGCTATGCTTGCCCTCGTTTGGAGGACTCTATCGAACCCCATATTACCAGCGGAATCTATATCCTTTTTTATCAGTGTTTTATTGCGCTCACACTCTGCAAATTTGTGACTTATTTCGCCCTCGACTGATTTTGTGGTGTAATTACTCCATTAAAAAGAGGAGGGCTGATCTCGGCTGAATTAAGCGATTGTTATCGGTGTTTGAAACTTTCAACTTGAATCAGAGATATGCAATACCTTTCTTAATCTGAGTTCGTTTAGCTCCGATAGTTATCTTGGTTTTCGGAAGTGTTTTGGGATATCATTAATGCAGAAAGAAAAAGGTCGGCACGTTCAACGAGTTCATTTCGTTACGCACCGACTTTTAATTTCATAAGTTACTGTCATCCAAAACAGTTTTACCGTCACCCGAATCATTACTGTCATCACACTCAAACAACGCAGATTCGACATTCTCAAAATTTCTGGTGCCGGTAGAATGTATGACCACCCTCTACAGTATTTTACTGTCACTACCGTCACGCTTTAATATTTAAAGGGACAGCAGGGACATCAATTTATGCACACATAGTTATGCTGCCACTGGTGTCCCTTTGCTTTTTCTTTTCTGCTAATAAGATAAATGATGCACATTTTTATGTACATCGCTTTTGCGACTGAAAAACATCCTCTGTTACAATAAAGATGTCAAGTAAAACCTTACATCCAGCAAGGGTTTACTGGCACTCATTATTAGGCTATAATGGAAGCAGTAATTGGACTGACGTATCCCTCTTGGGACACCACGCCCGGAATATTAGACAGTCATCCATGCTTTCATTATAGCATCCGTTTTGAGCAGGTTGGGCTGTCGGAGACGACACGCTCTTGTCACCAAACAGATTGGACGGGTAATAAGCTAAGCATGGAGAAACAATTACATATTACAGGACAGGAGCGATCAATTTGAATGCAGTAGGAATTGATGTTTCAAAAGGGAAAAGCAAAGTGACAGTCATGCAGCCATTTGGTGTAGTTGTATCAGCACCTCACGATGTTGCACACAAAGCGGCAGCATCAGCAACTGGCATCTATTCATAGATTCTGAACCAGAGGCAAATACAGGCATTGCGTAAGCCGCTTGCCCTTGACAGGTTATCATAAAAATGCTACAACGCTCGTCCCGACGGTGTTCGAATGCATCTCAGCACGACACACACAGCATTTTTATGATAATCTGTCAAGGGTGCCGGTCGAATACAACTGAATTTGTTTTTTTCAGACCGTTTCGGCGGTCTTATTGTCATACCTATTTTTTAATATATGAATTGTTTGTAAATCTTCCATTTTAGGTATTGACTTTTATTAGCAGGTCTAATATATTACCGTTGAGAAGGATAAAAAACGAATTAGTTAACGTAACCGTCAAATAAACCGCGTTTCATGAGATACAAAACAACCCTCGCCGAAATTGGCGAGGGTAAACATTATCAATTATTCCACGGGAGCAGTATCGTACCTGGCGGATTTGAGAATAAATCAGTCAGATACTTTTCAACGTCTAAACCGTTAGCCTGTGCAGTTGAAATTATTGAGTAAAATGCAGAACTGCATTTTGCACCTCTTGCGGTATTATTGAAGAGCCAGTTCTTACGACCGACTGTAAATGGTCTGATAGTATTTTCAGCACGGTTGTTATCTTAGGGAACATCGCCGTCTTCGAGGAACGTATACAAATATTTCTTTTCATTGAGCGTATATCTGACTGCATCAACAAGCTTGTTCTTACCGCTGACCTGCAATGTTTCTACCCACGCAAAGAAAGCATCCAGTAAAGGCTTGATCTTTACAAGACGCTGCTCATATCTTTCCTCAGCAGTAAGTTCTATCAGCAGTTTTTCTTCATGGTATATCCTGTTGCAGAAATCAACGCCTTTGGCTGCTGCCGATGTTTCATATGCTGATTTTTCCTTTGGCAGTGCGTTTACCCAGTATCTTCTGACGTGGGTGAGGCAGCCGCATCTCTTTGCATTTTGAAGTGCGTTGTATGCTGCATAACCGTCACATACAAGGAACCCATCAAATTCTCCAAGGAATCTGACTGCATTTTCGCTTTTCCTTGTAGGATGATAATCAAAAATGATATTACTGCGATCATTGATCTTTCCGTTGCAGTATACCCACATTCTTGAATTGGTCGTTGCCTTTCTACCTTCTTCGTGCAGTACCTGAAATACTGTTTCATCAGCGTGAATGATCTTTTCTGATAACAGCTTTTCTTTCATATTCTGCACTATGGGAGCACACCATTTCTCAGCTGCATAGCATACCCAGTTCGACATGGTTGCTTTCAGTAATGGGATACCTTTGGATTTGAAGTCCTTCTCCTGTCTATGTAGAGGTACAGCTTTACAAAACTTCTCATAAACAATATGTGCAAGGAGTTCAGGAGAACAATAGCTTCCCGGTATCATAAGTTCAGGATGTTCCGCACGTCTGATATTGCATGGTTCAGTACTCACTTCGGGAGATGTACCGCACTTGATACACTTATATACCTTTACTATGTGACGGCGGATATGAAACTTAGCGGGAGTATATATCAGTTCATCATATTTATCTTCACCGATCTCCGTCATATCAGAGCCTCATTTATCACATTCAGGATTGTCTTCTCTATGTAATATCTCTTCAACAGGTAATTCACTCATCCAGTCATCGTGAGTACGCTTTTTCTTACGCTGATGTGCAGGAACATTGATAGTTTCAGAAAAAGAAGAAACAGCCTGCACATTTTCTTCAGGAAACATAGAAAGCTGTGTACCTTCGTTCATAATAACAGAAGTTTGTTCTGTTTTACGTCCGAAGAACTGTTTTCTGAACCATTCAAGTTGTTCCTGCATTAGAGCAAGCTGTTCTTTTAATATTGTATTTTCATTTTGAAGCGCAGTATGATCTGATATTAATTTTTGGATATCACGTTCTGACATACTGCGATCCTCCATTCGTTTTATGATAAATATATTATACCATAAAACTGCCGGAAAATCAAGAAATATCGCAGAATTTTCTTAATACAATATACTTAGTTTCCCTTCACGGATAGCTTTAGGCTGTTCTATTTTTAAGCCTTCCAGAAGCCAGCGTGTCTGCTGTGGTGTAAGCAGTAATGCTTCTGTTTCATTACGCGGCCATTGAAACCTTCCGTTATCAAGTCGCTTATACAAAAGCAGAAATCCGTCACCTTCCCAGAGAAGTCCTTTAATGCGGTCACATCGTCTGCCACAGAACAAGAACAATGCCGTGCTATACGGATCAAGCTGTAACTGCGCTTTTATTATCATTGCAAGTCCGTCTATTGAGCGCCGCAGATCAGTATACCCTGTGACGATGTATACCTGTTTATTTAATGACAGATCGTTCAGCATAATTCATGTACTAATGTAAGCAAAGTATCTGCTGAGATATCTGCCGGAAGTGATATTTGCAAGCCATTTTTCTCGATACGAATATCTGAGGTCGCTCTTGGAACAGCTACCGGTACTATTGCCGGTTCAGATTCCAAACACTGCTCCCGAACTTTGCGAAGGTGATAATAATATGTCTTAATATTGATCCCGTTCTGAGCACAGTATGCTGTTACGGTCATTCCGCTTTCCTGCTGTGCTTTAATCTGCTCCATCCATTCCTGTAGCTTTACATCTCGCTTGACAGTTGTGATAGCTGTCGTTGTTTTCATTTCCGTATTCCCCCTATGTCTAATTTAGTCCAGTTTACTCCATAGACTATTTTAGCCTTTCTAATTTGCTCTATGGACTTGCTTAGACCTTATTATACATCAGATTTCTTTTTTGAGGAATACGTCCTTTATTTGACGCTTACTAGTTAACAATATTTAATAAGTTTTTAAACAGCTTTTTTTGAACTTTTGAATTATATATGTAATAGTTTACAAATTTTAAGAAATGAACTGTTATCGTCTTGATATATTAAGTCTTTTTATTATATAATAAGTGTATAAAATAATATTGAAAGGAAAGAATATATGAAAAGAAAGTTCAAAAGTTTTCTTAACAAACGTGTCGTTACAAGCACGCTGAGTATTGCAATGTTGTTTAATATGGCGGCATATTTTCCAGCAAGTGTATTTGCTGATGAAACATCAAAAGATGATGCTCAATTAATTGCAGAAATGGATGGGCATAAATATCAGTTATTTGATGTATCAATGAGTTGGACTGATGCTGAAAAGTATTGTCAGGATTTAGGTGGACATCTTTTAACTATAACATCGCCTGAGGAACAACAATTCATTAATGATAATCTTCTTTTGAATGGAGAAAAGGATACTTATTATATTGGATTGCATCGAGAGAGTGCAGCCGATGAATGGAAATGGGTAACAGAAGAAAATGTTGATTATTTGAATTGGGAACGTGGAGAACCAAACTATAATACAGAGCATTATGTTCAAATGTATAATAAGATCAATACATTTGGAAGGTGGAACAATACAAAGAGTTTTGTTTCAGGGTTAGCTGGATATTCAACATCAAATGCAGGCTTTATTTGTGAGTGGGAGAGCGATGATGTATTAAGGCCATCATTTTCTCTTTCACCTTACGTTCTCTTTTCAGGTAGTGAAACATCAGACTTCACTTTGAACTGCTGGAGAAGCACATTCAATGGCGATGTATATACAGGTAAAAAGTTCATAAGTAATGCATCAGAGTTGTATCTTAATGGTAAAGCAAATGCAGCTGATTCTATTTCTGCTTATGGATGGAATATAAATATTGAAGAAAAAAACGAATATTCTGATAAAGAAGAAATGCCTGACTGGGATTCACGAATTATAGCTATGGCTGAGGGGTGTGAAACCAGCGATCAGGATGTTGTATATATAGAAGATAAAAGTGTGGTGAATGGTGCTTTAAAAACATCGGGAGATGTAATTATAAGTGGAACTACATTTGATGGCAATTGTTATATTATTGCTGATGGTGATATTACATATAATGTGAATGATTTTATTTCATCAGGAAATGTCGTATTATATTCCAGAAATGGTAATATAACAATAAATGGAACTATTATTGATATGAATGGAATTATATACGCTCCTAACGGAACGGTAAGAATTAATTCCAATATCACAAATATTAATGGTAGAGTTTTTGCTGATTGTATTAATTTTAGTGGAAGTATATTTAATGTAAACGGCAGCGATTCCGATTGGGAATTGCTTGGAAGAAAGTCGGCAATTACGAAAACATATACTTTTGATGAAGATTTTGATAAAGGCGAATATGATGGGCTTGGACTTAATATTGCTGATGAGCTTACTCTGGAGCAGAGAATCGATAGTATAATTGATTCTTCTGAGAATGAATATAAAGACAATAAAGCTGCAAATGGTATTGCATTGAATGTTAAGTCAGATAAAACAGTGCTTACCAATAAGAATGAAATTGTAAATGTTCAATTTGGTTTGAGCGGTTTTGGTGATGCCGATATAGCTGAAAATGCAGTAGATATAATTATTTTAGTTGACGAATCATGGAGTATGGAATCGTATGATAGAATGCCACAGGCGAAAACTGCAGCTAAAGAAATCATAAAACAGATGAAACCTGTAGATAGATGTGCGATTATGGGATTTTCATGGTATATTCATGATGTTCAAGATTTCACATCTGATAAGACACTTCTTAACACTGCAATAGATAATATCAGATTTAACGATGGAACGGACATCGCAAACGGATTGAACCATGCAGTTGACAAATTTAAAGATTCTGATAGTCAAAAATATATAATTCTTATGTCTGATGGCGAGGATTCATCAGCTTCTGCTCAAGCAGCATTAAATGCATATGAACAAGGAATAACAATTTGCGCTTTATCTATCGGTAATGATAGCAATCAGATGAAAACTATCGCAAATAATACAAATGGATATTATAAGAATAGCCCGACAGCAGAACAAATTGGCGAAATGATGAATATGTTTGCTGATGTGGTATTCAACAATGCGGGAACTGATGTTACATTTACTGCAACACTTAACAAGAATGTAAATGCTGATATCGAAAGCATTACTGCTGTTCCAACAGAAGTAATTGACAATGATAACGGAACAAAGACATTAAAATGGACATATGATAAAATTACAATTGACCAGATTGAGCAAATAAAGTTACCTATTTCAGTAAGTGAGATAGAATCAGGTCTTAACAGCGTTATCAGTGATATTTCCTGTACTTATTATAATAGAGCAGGTGTTTCCACTACTATTTACGCTGATGATATTATTATTCCTGCACATACTTATAAACAGAATGGTTCTTGGACTACTGTATACGATAGTAAGATTGCCGGTACTGATTGGAAAAATATATATTGGAATGGCAAACTCTATGATGATGGCGTTATTTCTGTTATGGCACAGGCAGGAGATGATCTTAATGCCTTTGGTGAGTGGAAAGAGGTTATTAATCATCAGGGCATAGTAGATCTTAAGGGAAGATATATAAGAGTAAAGGTAGAGATGACGGTTTCCTCTTCCGGAAAAACACCTGAGCTTTATGATATCACACTTCTCTCTGATGGGGCGGATGAAGTGGATTATGTTAATAATGCCCCTATTGTTACAGTAGCAGGAAATACGGCAACATGTATAAATAAGAAGATAACTCTTATTTCAAATGCGGAAGATGATGTTCTTGCTTCTCGGCTTTCATTTAATTGGAGTTGTGATAGCGAGAATGTTCAGATATTAAATCCTAATAAGCCATATACTTCATTTATATTTACTGAATCAGGAAATTATGAAGTTGTTCTGGAGGTTTCAGATGGCAATTCTACTTCAGTTATTACAAAAACGATTAAAGTTCTGAATGATGAGACGCTTATTAAACCAATAATTGACATTGAGGTACCTTCTATCGTAAAAAGCGGCGAAGTAATTAACGGCAGAGTCGTTAATTTAAACGATGCTGAAATTTCTGATTACGAAGTAATGGTTGGTGGTTCAGTTGTAACTGTTGCAACTGATGGACGATTCAGTTTTAGTGTTCCTGATAGTGACACATTTATTGGAGTAGAAGCTAAGGCGTTTAATATAGTTGGTGTATCAGGTACAGCTGATAAGACAATAATTGTAGATGGAAGTGCTCCTAAAGCTGAGCTTAAATCTGATAAAAACGATGCGATAGTGAATGAAACAGTAACTATCACAGCATTCGTTGATGATGAAAACGGAATAAGTAGTTATACGTTTACATTAGATGGTAAAGCTGTTACACTTGATTCTAATTATCAGTACAGTTTTATTCCTACAGCAGTTGGTTCATACACATTTGAATTGAACGCTACGGATATGGCAGGACATACTTCATCTGCAAATCTCACTGTTAATGTTGAAGAAGGGAAGCCTCAGCCTGTTGTAAATTATTCTATTCCAAGAGTAATTGTACTTGGTGAAACAAGAGATTTCGAATTTATTTCTGATAGTGCCACTGAGATTACTGTAAAAGTAAACGACGAAGCTGTACAGCTTGATGCTGAAGGAAAATTCAGCTATACTCCCGATACTGTTGGTAATCTTAAACTTGACATCCATGCAAGCAATGGCGGAAATATCGATACGAATTTTACTTTGACAGTACCTGTTGTAAAAGTTGAACTTGTAAGCAATAAGACTACCTACAGTGATGAGGAACCTGTAGCAGTCGAGTTGGTTTGCTCAGATAATCTTATTATCGCGTCACAGACAGCAACAATTGATAATATTCCATATGCTATCAATAACAATGTTATTCATGCAGAAAATCTCGATGCAGGTTCTCATGAGGTGATATGGTATATCGAGGACGAAAATGGAAATATCTTTACAGGTGCTATGACTATTGCTGTAGAAGATATTACGCCTCCTGAAATTGAAGTTACCCTTTCTGAAAATGCTTTAAAGGCTGGCGAGAGTGTTGAAGCAATTATTTCTGCAACAGACAGATATGGCATTAGTAGTATATCTGCAAAATTTGATAATAAAAATGTAGCAGTATCTAATAATAAAGTTATACTGAATAAGCTTACAGCAGGTGCACATGTTTTAGCTGTAACAGCTATTGATAATAATGGAGTTTCTGCAACATATAACTATGAATTTACTGTATCAAATGGAGATACAATACGTCCTGAATTAGATGTTAGTGTAACAGTCGGAGAAAATCAAAGGATTGAGATTGTAGCATCGGCAACAGATAATAGCGGAAGTGTGGAAATTACAGGAACAGTCAACGATCAGAAATTGACGTTTACTGATGGTGTAGCATATTACAACCCAAATGGGTTAGGCGATTTTAAAATTGTAATCCGTGCTGAAGATGCTTCAGGAAACTTTATTGAAAAAACACAGACAGTTACTATTTCTGAGCAAATTACAGAATACGAACTTGAATTGTCTGTTGTTTTGGACAAGAATAATGTCAAGCCTAATGAGAATGTTAATATTTCTGTAAAAACAAACACTCTCTTAGAAGATGTTACTATAAGCTGTACATCAGATGGCGGCAAGCTGACACAGGTAGAAGATGGATATACATTTGTTTCTGACAAGGAAGGTGTATTCACAATCCTTGTTACAGCTGCTGATGAAAATGGTAATTCTGTAAGTAAAACTATATATATTACAGTTGCAAATGAGGTACAAGATCCGGAAGAAGAGGGAGAATATGTTAATAACATTGTAATTGAGCCAAGAGCAAGGGTGGTTCTTGAATCAAGTGAACGCACAGAAACTAAAATGACTGAAGAAATGGCAGAGCTTGCTGATCAGTTAAAAACACCTGCTGCGGTTTATGAGTATCTTTATAACAATCTTAATACAGAATACTATGTAGGTTCGAGAAAAGGGGCTATAGGCACCTATGAGCAAAAAGGTGGTAATGATGTTGACTGTGCAAGTCTTCTCATTGCTATGCTTAGATATCTTGGCTATGAAGCTGAATATGTGACAGGTGAAGTCACTATAACAAAGCCTCAGTTAATGGAGCTTACCGCAACTGATTCACTTGAAAATGCAGAAAAAGTCTATATGCTTCTTGGTAAACCCCTTACTCGTTTTTCAGATGGATATATACTTGAACGTACATGGGTTAAGACTATAATTGATGGTGTAGAGTATCAGTTGGATGTGAATTTTAAAGCATTCATACCAACTGATAATATTTCAGATGAGATAGAAACTCAAAATTTTGATTTTGATGTTAACAGTTTTACAAATGCTGAAGAATTGGATGCATTATATGAACAATATAATGGACAATTAAATATGACAGAGCTTAGTCTTTCGGGAAGAAAGCTAGTTAGCAAAAAAATCTCAAAACTGCCGTTAAGCTTGCCATATGCTTGTAATTCAGTATTAGAGGAAACAAGCACAATTTATAATTCTTCAGTAATAACATCTGATGCTATTACTATTGTATTTGGCAATATTGCTCAATCAATTAATTCTGCACGTGCATATATTGATCCAATATCAATTCAATATGTTCCAAGTGAAGACTTTTATGATACTTTAGGCGATATACTTGATGTTGAGAAACCTGCAAATATTTATGTTCCTACATCAAACGATTATATACTTTCGAGTCAGAAAACAATTTGTCCGGCATTATACTTAAATAATGTTAAAGTTAAGGAATGGGATAATGCACGAGTAGCAATTGGCGATAAACAGGAAATGACCATTGCTATAAGTACAAGTGGTCAAACACATAAATATATCGATTCAAGAAATCTTATCGTTGGCTCGATTGTATCAATAGTAATTGATACACAGGTTGTTTCGCCTCAGGAACTTCTGACCGCTTATGAAAATTATAAGGCGATAAAGAATAACATCAATGAGAATAATTTCTTTGAAACTTCTTATTGTGATAATTATTTAAATCTTATAGGAAACGCTTATTTTGCACAGCTTGATGTTCAAAATGCAATTTATTCAAGTACCTACGATGTTTATAAGGAACGCGAGCTTTCATATGGTTTATTTAGCTATGAACCTATTGTGGAAATCAAATCTGTAATAGGTTTGAATACAAGTACAACATTAACTAAAAAAGGTAATTTCGGAGTAGATATACTTGGCTCATATAATCAGGCATTAAGTTTAAATGGTAACGAAAATGATGTTAAATCTTATATGTTTGCATCTGGTTACGTGTCTTCTTATCTTGAAAGCAAAACATTACAGCAGTTTACTGGAATTAAATCAATTTCTACAGCTGAAGTGTTCAGACAGTGTGCTGAAAACGGCACTAAGCTTAAAATGATTTCTTCAAAAAACAAAGAAATTATAAGTACACTTAAGATAAGTTCAGAAGATAAGGAAATAATTACACAGAAAGTCGATGAAGGCAACTTTGTAATTGTTCCTGAAAACAATATCACAATCAATGAATGGACTGGAACAGCTTATATAATACAGAGCAGTGATGGCATGTCTAGTACATTTATGATTACCGGTGATAAAAATGGCGGATACACAACAATGGATCTTACTGCTTATTTAACAATAGCAACAATTGGTTCTGCTGTTGACATGTATACGATGATATTTGGATTTGTAAGTCTTATTTCTGCATTAATAGTTTCTCCGCTTGGTATTGTCGCAGCTTGCATTGCTACTGTTGTGTTTGCTTATTTGGTGGTGCAATGGATAGAAGATTATCAGGAAACAGTTGATTTGTATTTCAAAGCACTTGATGGAGATGAAGAAGCGGCAAATGCGCTTAATAAAAAATCATTTTTCTCGTTTTTATCTATGGCTTTTGATGGTGCAACAGGAGGACTTGGTGGAAATAAAGGACTTGGCCCTGATGATGTTCCAACCTCAAACGCAAGAAAAGCTAATCTTTCAAACAAAGGTTATAGCGATGATGTAGTGGACGATGTTTTCAAGATGAAAAATGCTGATTCATGTTCTGATGAATTGCTTGAATCTATAGCGAAATCCGGTAAATCGGCAGAAGTTGCAGATACTTTATCAAAATATTCAGATGATGTAATTGAGAAACTGAATAAATCTTCTGACAAGGATGATATTATTTCCCTCATTGCTAAGCATGGTGATGATGCTGTAACTGTTTCAGCTAAAAGCAGTTCTGAAACTATAAAGGCTGTTTCAAATCTTTCTGATGAAGCGGCCGAAAGTTTCTTTAAGACAGTTGGCAAGAATAGTGATGAACTAATTTCTGCAATTAACAAAAGTTCAAATATTGATGAAGCGGTTTCATTTGTTTCGAAGTATGCTGATGATGGTGCTGAAATCTTCTTGCGTCATGGTGATGATGCAATTGCTGCTGTCAAAGGCTGTGATGCTCCGTACAAGGCTGTGCAGATCATCAAGAACGGTGGTCTTCAGTATGGCGAACAGGCAGCTCAGGCTATTAAGAAATCTGGCGATAAGGCAATAGAGGCACTCACTAAGGTACCGACTAAAGATTGTGCAGAACTGATTGCTAAACACGGTGATGATGCAACTACAATTGTAACTAAGTATGGTGACAGTGCAATCCAAGCTGTTGCAAAATGCAGTAATCCTGATAGCATTTCAAGTGCAATACAGTTAATGAAGAACAATACAAAGAATACTGTTGAAGCAATTAATATTTATGGCGATGATGCTGTTCAGGCTCTTAATAATGTATCTAATTCTTATCAATCAAAGTGTTCAAAGTATATTGTTGACTATGGTGATGATGCAGTAGATGTATTTACTAAACATGGTAATGATGCATACAACGCACTTGGCAAGTGTAGCGATTCATATAAAAAAGATGCAATTACTTTCATGAACACTGAGGAAGGGATGGCTGTTCGATATATAAAGAGAAATGGTGATGCTGGTGTTGACGGTCTGCGAAAGTACACAGAAATAAACCCTGAAACTGGCATAAAAAATGGTTGGACATACGATACTGATCCACTTCCAGATGATTTCACATGCATACATTCCGATTTAGATGGGAAGACACATCCAGATACGGGTGTACTGTATGAACGTCGAACTGTTACTCTTGGTGGAAAAGAATCAGAAGTAGTTGTTCCAAGATTTGATAGTCAATATGATGCCACTCTACCTAATGATTTGATTAAATCTACTGATGCAGTTCAATTTAGTGAATGCAATGCTCAACTGAAAGATGCCCTGAATAAATCTCCTGAGTTAAAAGCACAATTTAGTGAGATACAACTTTCACAAATTGAGAATGGAGAAACTCCAGATGGTTTTGTTTGGCATCATGAGGCTGAGACAGGAAGAATGCAACTAGTGGATGAAAATATCCATAGAGATACACGACATACAGGTGGACGAGCAATTTGGGGAGGTGGTTCTGATGCTCGCTAATATGGAATGGCTTTACGTTAGTCAACTAAAATCAAGTGATGTGGTTTCTGAATACGAATCCCTTGTTGGCTATTGTTTTCCAAATGACTTTAAGGATTGCGTAAATGTTAACAATGGTGCGCATCCTAAACTAAAGGTTTTCATCTCAACTTTTGGTAAGAAAAGAAGAAAAAGAGTGTTAAACAATCTATTTTCATTTAACAAAGACGATCCTAGCACCATATGGAAATACAATGATTGGAACGGAAGATCAAGAGATTGGAATATGAATGGCGAAATGACAAACTACATTGCCTTTGCTAAAGACCCATTTGGTAATTTGATCTGTTTTGACAAAACTGATGATAAGATTGTGTTTGTTAACCATGAAACTTTAAATATTGAGTTTGTTGCTAACAGCTTTACTGAGTTTATTGAAAGCTTGCGTAAAAGTTGACATATAACAAAATGCAGGGTGGGGTTACCTCACTCTGCATTCTCTGTTGAAATGATTCAGTTTACACGAAAGTTAATAAGGAGGGCGTATGAATATGAATCAAAACAAACCAATGAATAAAAGACTTGAAAAGCTTGCAGTAGAAAATACAGCATTCAATAACTGTCGACATGATATGTCTGATGTAAGCTTTGAGATAGGAAATAGTAGCTACTTGCTGAAAGCATGTGGTGCACTTGTACTTCTTGCAGTAGTTTTTGGAGGACGTTTTCTAATAAGACGAAAAGCTGGAAATCCAGAATATACTCTTTCAACAATAGATATATTATTCTGGATATTTATCGGTGGCATATTGATTTATACAATTGTTGCTACAATTATGCTTAAAAGTAAACCGACTATTTCTGTTGCTGGGAAAACAGTATTTTATAACGGAAATTGTTGGACAAGTGATGAAATTACGTGTGTGAAATGCAGCAAGTTTCTGGAAGTGGTAAACGTATATTCATATAATAAGAAAGTGTTATCATTCGCTTGGGAAAGAGATAATTCTGAATTATTTATTGCATGGGCAAAAAAATGCGGTATCATTTTTGAGGATAATCGAATTTCTTGAGCCTATGAAAAAAAGTCTGTAAAAAATCAGTCAACTGTGGTAGAATAGAAATATCATAGGAGGCTGATTTTTTATGGGAAGACGAAAAAGAGAACCAATGAGCGAGGGAAAGAAGAATATCATTGGAATGCTGCTGGAGGAGTATGATATCAAGTCGGCGAAGGATATTGAGGATGCGCTGAAAGACTTTCTCGGCGGAACAATACAAGAAATGCTTGAATCTGAAATGGATGAGCATCTGGGATACGGTGCATATGAGCGTTCTGATAATCCTGACTACCGCAATGGCAAGAAAACCAAGAAGATACGAGGAAACTTTGGAGAAACTGAAATTGAAGTACCGCAGGATCGTGACGGAACATTTGAACCTAAAATTGTAAAAAAGCGTCAGAAAGACATTTCAGGCATAGAACAGAAGATAATATCACTGTATGCCAAGGGCATGACAACTCGCCAGATAAGTGAAACAATTGAGGATATTTATGGTTTTGAAGTAAGTGACGGTATGGTGTCTGATATCACAGACCGCCTTCTCCCACAGATAGAAGACTGGCAAAAGCGTCCCTTGGACGAGGTATATCCGATAGTATTCATAGATGCAGTGCACTTCTCAGTTCGTGATAACGGGTAAATCAGAAAGCTTGCAGCATATGTGATACTTGCTGTCAGTATAACAGGTCACAAGGAAGTTCTGGGAATACATATAGGGGAAAATGAAAGTGCAAAATATTGGCTAGGCGTCCTTAATGAGCTTAAAAATCGTGGCGTAAAGGATATTCTCGTCATCTGTGCAGACGGACTTACTGGTATGAAAGAAGCTGTATCAGCAGCATTTCCGCAAACAGAACTGCAGCGCTGTATAGTTCATCAGGCAAGAAATACGCTTAAATACGTTGGAGAGAAAAATAAGAAGGAATTCGCAAATGACCTGAAAACGATATACCATGCGCCATCTGAGGAAGCTGCACTTGAACAGCTTGAACGAGTTACACAGAAATGGGAGCCTGATTATCCTAACGCAATGAAGAGCTGGTATAAGAACTGGGACGTAATATCACCGATTTTCAAGTTTTCAATGGAAGTGAGAAAAATCATATATACAACAAATGCGATTGAAAGCCTTAATAGCGGCTACCGCCGTCTGAACAAGCAGAGAAGCGTATTTCCGAGTGATACAGCACTGTTGAAGGCTCTGTATCTGGCAACGCACGAAATCACAAAGAAGTGGACTGTACCACTCAGAAACTGGGGTAAGGTCCTGGGAGAGCTGGAGATCATGTATCCGGACAGGCTCTGTTGAGCCGCCGACAATCAGTCTGTTTTCATTCCGCTGCGCTCCATTCCAACAGACTGATATCCAAAGTATCTTGACAAATTACAGTATCCATTGTATACTGTAAAAAATTGGAGCAGCTTTTTCAAGCCACTCCAAATAAATATTTTTATCACATTTGATTAATTTACAGAAATTATTTCACAGAGCCAATTCCGGATCGCACATAATTGCACTACTTTTGATGCAACATTCTTCCACTAACATGACGCTACTCTCAGTTTATTATAGTAAAGTCCTGATTGTTATAAATATAAAAGAGCCCTATACAAAATCGTAATGATTCTGCATAGGGCTTATATTCGATTTGGTCATTCGTGGTTTGCAGATAAAATATCAGTTGTTCTCAATCGGTTTATCTTTCTTCCCTATGGGTGACTGCTTTTTTCCGCCCTGTGTTTTTTACACTCAGAGATAAAGCTTTTCAAGCTGACCTCTGAGCTTTTTTATTATCTTTTTTTCAAGTCTTGATATGTATGACTGGGATATACCTATGATTTCGGCAACTTCTTTCTGAGTTTTCTCTTCTCCGTCAATCAGACCGAAACGCATTTCCATTATTTCACGTTCACGTTTGCCAAGCTCTGAAACTGCATTACGCAGGATTTCTCTTTCCGCTTCTGTTTCTATTCCTTTATTGACGATATCCTCATCTGTACCGAGAATATCAGAGAGAAGAAGCTCGTTTCCGTCATAGTCAATGTTAAGCGGTTCGTCAATCGAAAGCTCATTTCTGTATTGTGATGCTTTGCGTAAAAACATAAGTATTTCATTTTCAATACAGCGTGAAGCATATGTTGCAAGCTTTATTTTCTTGTTCGGACAGAATGTGTTTACAGCCTTGATAAGCCCGATTGTTCCGATAGAAACAAGGTCTTCTATGCCTATGCCTGTTGATTCGAATTTTTTTGCTATATATACAACAAGTCTTAAATTATGGACTATAAGCTGTTCTTTTGCATTTGCATCGTTTTGTTCGAGAAGAATGAAAACCTTTTCTTCTTCATCCTTTGTAAGCGGCGGAGGAAGCGTATCCGAGCCGTTGATATAATGAACGCTTCCAACAACAAGCCTTTTGAATTTTTCAATAATTAATGCGATAATTTTCATAATTATCTGCTCCTTTCTACATTTTCAGCAGCTGAGGATTGAAGATTGCACATTCCTCATTGCTTTTTATTCCTATCAATACATCAACCGATTTTTTCATGCAGTTTTCTTCGTTTACGATAATTACTTCATCAGGAGAAAACACTGCAAGCATCCCCGAATTTCCTATTGTTGAATAGGGGATAAGCCTGAATCCTTTTGGAATGTTGCCGATATCGTCTGAGATTTCTTCGTCAATGATACTGACAAGACTTTTTTTACTACATATAATTATAGGCTTTCCGCTGAAAAAATCAACGAGAGAATTTCCCGTATCCGCAAGACCGTTTACAGCTGTCATTCTGCCTTTGTATTTTATGTATATTCTGTATGAATCGGAAACAGCCGAGTATTTATCCGTAAAATAACGCATAATGCATAGTGCAAAATAAAGCAGGGCTGTTATGGCAATAAGCAAAAGCAATGAAAAATCGACATAGAAATATGTATTGTTGAAGTGCATGAAAGACGGTTTAAGCGTTATGTATACGGCATAGATTACTCCCGCAAAAACAAAATTCGTCATAAAAAAGCAAAAGGTATTTATAAAAAGACGTAATTTGTTTTTATAACCGAATGAAAGCAGCGTAATGCTTATTCCAGCAAGAAGCTTTATAATCAGATTGATAATACTGTTTATATGCGGAATAAGTATCATAAGAGAGTAAATACTTCCGTATAGTGATACAAAAAAGCATCGTTTTCCACTTAATCGGCTGTGAGTCAGCTTAGCGGTAGTACGCAGTAAAAAATAATTTACATAGATATTGAGAATAATAAGTACATCAATATAAATAGTCTGCAATATTATCACCGCCTGTTATTATTATAATGCAGGGCTTGTGCAATTTATGTCAAAAGCGGCAGGCGGAATATGTCAGCATAAAGTGTCATACCCGTACATTTTGGTGAATATAATTTTACAAAGCAACTTCAAGGAGGTTACATATATGGAATTTAAAGTCAGCAGGGAAACAATATCTACGGCGGATTGTATTTACGAGGGTGTTCAGGAGCAGGGGATAGAGCTTGATTATATTCTTCCCGATTATTATCCTGATGTATTCAGGCTTGTAAGATGTGAGGTTAATCCCGTTGCGGCAGATTACAGCGTAAACGGTGATAAGCTTTCGTATGAGCTTAAATGCGATATTAAGATTATGTATTGCAGTGAAAACGGCTCTGTACTGCAATGCGTAAATCAGAAGCAGACATACACTAAAAATGTAGAGCTTGGCAGAAGCTGTGAGAATATCACAGTAAAGCTGAATGCAAAATGCGATTATGTTAATTGCAGAGCTGTGAACAAGCGTCGTCTTGATCTGCGTGGAGCTGTATCTGTTAAAATCAGGGCAGAGGGCGAAAAACAGCAGGAAATAGTCTGTGATGTATCGGGAATGAATGTACAGCTGAAAAAGACAGATGTGAAATTTGCATCTGATAAAATATGTGTGAAGCGAAACATTCAGCTTAGCGAGGATATTGAGCTTACAAGCGTTCAGCCGTCTGTAATAAGGATTGTAAGATGCAGCTGTGGTCATATAAGCTGTGAAAAGAAAAATATTTCGGGCAAGCTTCTTGCTAAAGGTGATGTATCGGTAAATGTGCTTTATGCCTGCGAAAAAGACGGTGAAGGCTCACTTGAGCCTATGGAATTTATTATGCCTTACAGTCAGATTGTTGACGTTGAGCATGGAAATGAAGATTACGAATTTGATGTAAAGCCTGAGATTGTATTCTGCGATGTCGTACCTGTTCAGTCAGGCGACGGCGAAAACAGAACGCTCAGATGCGAAGCAGAGCTTACACTTTGCTGCAACGCTGTCAAGAGCAAATCTGCGGTTATAGCTTCTGACGCATATTCAACTACATATCCGTGTAATATTTCTATGTCTGATATAAAGCTTGAGCAGATTCCAGTTTCTGAGGAATATTCCGTTCATCACAGCTTTAAAATGCTTTCGGGTGAGGATATGCCTGAAAAGGTTTATTATGTATGGTGCAGTCCGAAAAATGTCAACGCTGTATTATCAGATGACAGAAAAAAACTCACAATCAGCGGAATGCTTACTTATGTTGTTGCTTGTCGTGATTGTTCGGGAATGATTGCGATGCCTGATAAGGATGAAGCGTTTGAAGAAATAATTGAGCTTGATGATAACTTCAGCGGTGATGCTGTAACAGCTGAAATATACGTCAATGACGCTTCATATAATATATCAGCAGATAATTCTCTTATACTTACAGCTGATATGAAAGCTGAAATTTCTGTATATAAAAGTGCTTATGTCAAGGCGGTTTCGGATATTTCTGTTGACGGAGAGATTAAGAAAATCCGTGACGGAGATTACTCAATAAAGCTTTATTACGGTACGGAAAACGAGGATGTATGGGAAATTGCAAAGCGTTACAGCACTTGTGTTGATGCAATTATCGATGAAAACGAGCTTGACGGGGATTGCCTTGAACAAAGCGGTATGCTTATTATTCCGATTGTATCGTAAAACAGAATAGAATGTTTTAACTAACTGATAAGGAGAAGAATATGAATAAAGATATATACAGCGATATTGCCAGAAGAACAGACGGGGATATCTATATCGGTATTGTCGGACCTGTAAGAACAGGCAAATCTACTTTTATCAAGCGTTTTATGGAAACGCTTGTAATTCCGAATATTGAAAGTGAATTCAAGCGTGAAAGAGCTATTGATGAGCTTCCGCAGTCTGCGGCAGGTAAAACGATAATGACGACAGAGCCTAAATTCATCCCCGAAGAAGCGGTAGAAATCAGTCTTGACAGCGGTGCACGTTTCAGAGTAAGAATGATTGACTGCGTTGGTTATATTGTCCCGAGTTCTATCGGCTACATAGAAAACGAAATGCCAAGAATGGTTATGACATCGTGGTTCGATGAGGAAATTCCATTCAATATGGCGGCTGAAATCGGTACTCAGAAGGTTATAAGTGACCATTCCACAATCGGTCTTGTAGTTACAACAGACGGTACTATTTCGGATATTCCGAGGGAGGAATATGAAGAATGTGAGGAAAGGGTTATAAGAGAGCTTAAAGAGCTTGGAAAGCCTTTTGTTGTAATAATGAATACAGTTAATCCTCATTCAAAGGACGCAAAGGAAAAAGCGCAGCTTCTTAGCAGAAAATACGATTCTGTTGTTATTCCTGTAAATTGTCTGGAGCTTGATGAGGGGGATATCAAAAAGATTATTCAGGAGATGTTATTCTCGTTTCCGATTAAAGAAATCAATATAAAAACGGCACGCTGGATTAATACTCTTGAAAAGGGACACTGGCTTAAATCTGAAATAATGGACTGCATAAGAAACAGTGCAAAGGATATAAAACTTGTGCGTGAGGCAAGGCTTGCCGCAGAAGCTATGTCGGACTGTCCGCATATTATCCGTTCAGAGATTACAGAAATGGATCTCGGAAAAGGCAGTGTTACGATAAGTGCAGAGCTTGACAGCAGTTTATTCTATAAAATCCTCGGCGAAGAAACAGGCATTGAAATTGAAAGCGAAAGCGACCTTATGCCTGTACTTATTGAGCTTAACAGAATTAAAAAAGCTTATGAGCGTTTTGAGCCTGCACTTGCCGAAGTAGAAGCGACAGGCTATGGAATTGTAATGCCTGAGCTTGAAGAGCTTTCTCTCGAAGAACCGAAAATCATCAAGCAGGGCGGAAAATACGGCGTAAAGCTTAAAGCCTCAGCACCGTCAATCCATCTTATGAAAGCGAATATTAATACGACTATCAGCCCGATAGTAGGCTCTGAAAAGCAGAGCGAGGAGCTTATAATGTATCTGCTTGACGGATTTGAAGAAAACCCGATAAAAATATGGGAATCAAATATTTTTGGCAAGTCGCTTCATGAGCTTGTCAATGAGGGGCTTCACAACAAGCTGTTCAAAATGCCTGCCGATGCCCGTATGAAGCTTCAGGAAACTCTTGAACGTGTGATAAATGACGGCTGCAGCGGTCTTATCTGCTTTATTTTATGATTTTTTAAGGGAGGACGATGTCCTCCTTTTTTTTGATATGCAAGACCAAACATAGTGCAGGTGAGCGGAAAAAGTGTACAAATGAACAGCCTTAATATGTGTTATTATTAACGAATTTATATTTTTTAGCCTGAAACTATTGAAAAATATATATAAAAACAGTATAATTAAATTAAATATATTATTAGTTTTCGCAACGGGTGCGGTAAGGAGGCGAATTATGGCAAGATTACTTTGTTTTATAGGAGAAATTTCACTTGACTTTCAATCTGAACTTACTCAGGAATTATCAAAGGTTGCTGAAAAAAATGGGCATGAAGTTGTTTTTTGCGTTAATTTCGATACAACAAGCGTTAATCCTATGTATGGAATTATAGAAAAGAAGATTATTTATCTGCCTGACCTTAAAAGCTTTGACGGAATTGTTTTCTGTCATGATACATACGCTATTCACGATATGGAATATGAATTATCCGATTATGTGCATACACATTGTGATGTACCTGCCATTTCACTAAGAGTTATTGACGATAATTGTTATACTATTATGTTTAACGACCATCCTGCAATGTGTAAAATGGTAGAGCATTTTATTGTTGACCATAAATTCACAAGAATATGCTTTATGACAGGCAGAATGGAGCTTGATGACGCTCACCGCCGTCTTGATGCTTATCGTGATACAATGGCCAAATACGGTATTGAAATTACAGACGGAATGGTGTTTTACGGAGATTACTGGCGTGACAGAGGCGATGAAGCTCTTGATTATTTCCTGAAAAATAATGATGAGATGCCACAGGCAATAGTCTGTTCAAATGACTATATGGCACTTTCGATATGTAATGCGCTTAACAACAGAAATCTTGTTGTAGGAAAGGATATATGTGTTTCGGGACTTGATGATATTGATGAAGCGAGATATCACCTTCCGCCGCTTACAACTCTCAGAGGAAGCACGCAAAGTCTGAGTAAGGCGGTTATTGATACCTTTGATGATATATGGAATGGAAAAGAGCCTAAGAAACATATTTATCTTCCACTTGATCCTGTAATCAGAAACAGCTGTGGCTGTGTGGCTGAAATCGATTATACATCATTCAATAATCTTTATCAGAATAAAGAAGCGATTCTTGCGGCACTTCATTTTTCACCATATCTGACTCTTGACTTTGATGCTGCTGATTCATTTGCTGATCTTGTTTACAGTATTCATCTTATGCTTGTAAATAAAAGCTATGGTAGCCCTGAGGATTTCGGAACAATCTATTTCTGTCTTTGTGATGAAAAGGAACGTCAGGATAATATGGTTGAAATGGCTTCAAACTTCACTAATAATATGATTTTATCCGCAATAATCACAAGAGGCGATGTCAAGCTTTGTGATGAAATGTTCGAGAGAAAAGAAATACTCCCTGAAAAATATATGGAAGAAAAGGGACAGACTTATATATTCTCTCTGCATTGTAAGGACGTATGCTATGGCTATATTGTTCTTAAAATCAAGGATATTACAAAAATAAATCATCTTATAAAGGCGCTTATGTTCTCGGTTGGAAATGCGCTTGACAGAATAAGAATGTTCTCTGAGAATAAAACTATCCAGCAGCTTAAAGAGCAATCTTATGTTGATGAGCTTACTAAGATTTCAAACAGACGTTTTATGGAGCATTTTATTCATAAGCTGTATGAAAGACTCCAGCGTACAGGTGAGGCGTTCTGCGTTATGAGTATAGACCTTGACGGGCTGAAATATATCAATGATAATTACGGGCATCTTGAGGGTGACAATGCGATTATCAGTATCGCAAAGATACTTGATGAAATAAAGCCTCAGCATGGTATGGCGGCAAGAACGGGCGGAGATGAGTTTATGCTTCTGTTCCCGTCTGAAAAGGAAAAGGAAGCCGAAAGATACGTTGAGCGTATTTATTATCTTATCAGAAAATATAATAAAAATTCAGACAAGCCTTACGAGCTTTCGGCAAGTATAGGATTTGAATTCTGCCGAGAGGGTATGGATTTGCTTGTATGTATGCATGAAGCTGATAAGAAGATGTATGCGATTAAATCTGCTAAGAAAAATTCAAGAAAAGATTGATATCAATATGCACAAGGAATATGATTATTCTTTGTGCATATTTTTTTGAAAATTTTTCGTCTTTTTATCTTTCTGAAATCACTATATAATATAAATGATTATTTCAGGAGGAAAAAGACAATGAAAAAAACAGCATTATTTATTTCTGCGGCACTTCTTTTTGCTATGGCAGGCTGTAAGAATAACGATAAAATGCCTGAGGAAATAAAAATAGGAGAAACATCTTCTGATTATAATACGATAATAACGGTTGATAATCCTGACATTGTAAGGCATATAGTCGAAAATGTAAAGCTGCCCGAAATGATAAAAAGGATTACAGATATTAATGTTACGGCTTCAGGAAGAATAATCGTTACTGCCGTTGATGAAAACGGAAAAATATTGTTTTACAGCTCAAATTCAGATATGAGTGTTTTAAATGAAATAGCGTTCAATGATGATTATAATGTAAATGATATGGACAAGAAATTCTGTTATACATATCTTGACGACGGCGCTATATATCTTCTTGAAACGAATATTACTCATAACGGAATTGAAATGCCGTCAGAAGATGATGCTGAATTTGATTTTGAAGAATATCAGGCGGCGGCAGAAGCGGAATACAGCCTTTGCAGATATAATACTATGGGCAAGCGTGATTTGAAAAAGAGCATAGAAAATGCTTCGGATTATCTTGATATGGGTGTATATGCAGGAATTGATGATATGATTTTTGACGGAGAACAGTTCCTTTTCTTATCGGGCGGCAGAATTTATTCCATGACAGTTGACGGAGAGATTACTGCGGAAATCAATATGTCTGAAAATGAATTTGTAACACAGATTATTTATGATTCAGATGAAAATATCTGCTGTGTGATTGAGGATACGGAAAGAACTTATATCTGTACTGTAAATTCGGAAAATATGACGCTTAATAATGATACTGTTGTGCTTGCGGATGAGATTTCTGGCAGATTATCAAAAGGAAACGATGAATACAGATTTTTTGCGGAGTCTAAGTCAAAATTCTATGGTATCACAAAGGATAATAAAGCTATTGTGCTTGTTGATTTTGTAAAATCAGGATTATCTACATCTCTCAGTAGTGTTGTGAATACAGGTAGCGGCTTTGCGGCGGTTGAAAACAATGCACTTGTATATATTACGGAAAATCAGTCTGCTGAAAGTTCAGAGGTTATAACAGTAAAAATAGGATGTCTTGCACAGATGTACGAACTGGAGGACATGGCGGCAAAGTTTAACAGAAGCAGCAGTAAATACAGAATTGAAATTGACAGCTATGGCAGAGATCTTGCGGAGGGAAATATTCCCGATGAGGATTTTGAAAAATTAAAGCTTGATGTTATTTCGGGGAAAGGACCTGATATTCTTATATGTTCGGATGCAGAGCTTATGCAGAATTTAGCTTCCAAAGGTGCGTTTGCTGACCTTTACGAGTTTATGAAAAATGATAATGAGATAAACTGTAATACGCTTATGCCAAATATTATTGAGGCTTATGATATGAACGGCAGTCTTTATATGCTTCCTGACAGATTTAGTATAAAATCTTGTGTGGCTAAGAGTAAATTTGTAAAAACTGAAAACTGGACTCTTGAAGATATGAAAAATCTTTATTACGAGCATAAAGAAGATAAGGATTTATTACTTCATGCAAATAACGGAATTGCAGTATTTTCATTTGGTTCGGCAAGTGGAGAGGTTTTTATTGACAGAAAGAATAATACATGTAACTTCAATTCAGTTGAATTCAAGAATTTTCTTGAATTCTGCAAGGAATTTCCGAGTGTTGAAGAGGACCTTGCTATGAGTAAAGTACCTGAGGGAATGCCTGATGCACTTGTATGTACAAGGGATTACGCTCTGCTTAATGAACTATATATGAATACATTGCGGGATTATTCTAAAATGAAGTGGTTTTATTACGGTGGAGAGGAACTTACACTTGTCGGAGCTCCGTCTGCATATGGAAGGGGTGCGGCTATTTTAAGCGTCAGAGAGGCGGCAATTCTGAACAGCTGTAAGAATAAGCAGGCGGCATGGAATGCATTTAAAATATTCTTTGAAGCGAATTATCAGATATATTCGGATAATGGCTTATCACCTGTTACGGCATATTTTGAAAAAGCTGCTGACCTTGCAATGATGGATCCCGGTTATTTAGCAGAGGACGGAAGCTATAATACATATACTTATAAATTTCATGTTGATGGAGCAGGTGATCTAATTATATATCCGCTTACGCAGGAGGAACGTGATAAGCTTTGTGATTATGTGAAAAAGGTTAATGTCAGAAGTTGTCATTATACATCATCACAGAAAATAATCAACGAAGAGGTTAAAGCATATCTTGACGGACGCATTTCGGTAGATGAAGCGGCGGAGAACATTCAGCAGAGAATGGAGATTTATCTGAGCGAGAAATCCTGATAATACAAAAACAGCATTACACGCAAAAATGTGTAATGCTGTTATATTTTATACTGTTACTGCGTTTTGGCTTTCAATTCCCTTTAAAGCTTCAACAGCGTCCCAGTAGAAATTCTGATTTCCAACCGTTTCTACGAATCCTGCCTGTTCAAGCTTGCCCATTACAGTTTTGCATACACCGCAGAAAATGATATTTTTTTCTTTCTGTTTAAGCTCATTATAAATTGACAAAAGCTCATTAATAGCACTGTCATCAATATTCGGAACGCCTCTCATTGAAAGGACAATTGCAGATGTATGTTTAAGCTCGTTGATTTTTGTTGTGAGGATATCCTGTGTACCAAAGAAAAGAGGACCTGAGAGATATACTACTCTTGTGCGTGTGTGGTCGCCTGAAATGCCCTTATCTGCAAGCTTATCTGTATCAACATCGCTGACTGCAACTTCAAGCTTACTGCTTTTGAGTATGAAGATGAGCATTGCCGCAACTACGCCTGCAACGATAGCGATTGTAAGGTCGAAAACAACTGTTGCAATCATTGTGACTATGAACTGGAGTCTTGATTCTTTAAGCTTTTTGCTGAAAATCTGCTTGATAGCTTCCCATTCGTTCATTCTCCATGCTGTAACCATAAGTACGCCTGCAAGAGCTGAAAGCGGAATTCTTGACATTACTCCGCCAAGCAGAAACATTGAAAGAATAAGTGTAACAGAATGGAATATGCTTACAATTCTTGTCTGACCGCCTGATTTAATAGCAACAGAGGTTCTTGCGATAGCCGCTGTTGCAGGTACACCGCCGAAAAGCGGAATTACCATATTTCCTACACCCTGAGCAACAAGTTCACGGGTAGCGTCGATTTTTTCATTTTTCATTTTTCCTGCACTTGCACCGCATAAAAGACTTTCAATCATACCAAGTGCGGCAATTGATATTGCAGGAGTGATGAGATTTTTTATATTGCTGAAATCAAAACCTGATTTTAAAAGAGCATTATCTGTGAAAAGACTTTTCGGGATAGCGCCTACTTCCGCAACCTTTGGTTCGTCAGGGAAAATAATCATATTTGCGATTAGAACGATAATGATTGATGCAAGTGATGACGGAACGTATGCTGTAAGCTTTTTAGGATAAATAAGCATTATAAGTACGACTGACGCACCGAATATAACTGCTGTCCAGTTCGGAGAAAATCCAAGCTCTCCGTAAGAAATAAGCTTTTCGATAGCGTCTGAGCCTTCTGATTTTGTACCGAAGAAATTATCAATCTGTCCGAGTGCGATTATAATAGCAATACCCGAAGTAAAGCCTGTAATTACAGGAGAGGGGATATATGAAACAAGTCTGCCGATTTTGAAAATTGCGGCTAAAACGAGGATAACTCCCGAAATAAAGCCTGCCATAAGTACGCCCTGTATACCGTATTTAACTGAAAGAGTGAGAAGAATTGCTGACATTGCACCTGTCGGGCCTGAAATCTGATATGATGCACCTGAAAAAGCGCCGATAATAAGTCCTGCGAAAATTGCTGTTACAAGACCTGCCGCCGCATCTGCGCCTGAGCTTACACCGAATGCAAGTGCAAGAGGGAGTGCTACTGCGGCTACTGTAAGACCTGCCATAAGGTCTTTTGAAAAAGCTTTGCCGTTATAGCCTTTGAATTCTGTTCTGAGGTCGCTTACATACTTTTTGAAAAACATACCTAAACATCTCTTTTCTCATTATTGTCGGGCAATATCACTGATATTGCGTATTGAACACCGTTTTTTATTATAATACAATCATCATTATTAATCAAGCAAAATTGGGATTATGCTGAAAATTCGGTGTTTTTAATAAAAAAAGTGAAAAAATAATAAAATCAGGTGACATTTGATATTATTTGTGTTATAATGATATATATGTATATTTAATAGGTGTCGGTTGACACTATGATATAAATAAAAAGGAGAGAATAATAAAAATGGCAAAAAAACGTGTTACAAAATATACTCTAAGACGCAGACGTGCTGTTGCTGTGCTTATACTGCTTCTGCTTATTATAATAATTGCTGTTATTGCAAATGCATGCTCGGATGATAAAAAAGTTTCAAAGGGAAAAGCAAAGAATGAAAGCAGTACATCTCAGACAACAACTACAACTAAGCCATCACAGCAGAATATCATTATTAATACAACCACAACTGCCGCAAATATGCTGAATCAGAATACAACAACAACTACTACCGCAGCTGAAAAAGGCGACGTCGAATCAATTTCTCTTACGTTTTATGCGGCAAATATCAAGGTCGGCGATAAGAAAATGCCTATCGTTACAATGAGTCCGTCTAACGCTAAGGATAAATCGGAAATCTGGGAAAGCTCGAATACAGTTATTGCAACTGTTGACGTAAAGGGAAATATCCTCGGTGTTTCACCCGGTACTTGCTATATTACTGTAAAATCAAAGAGTAATCCTGATGTTTATGCTGAGGTTAAGGTTACTGTTGTAGCAAATGAGGAAGATGCTGAACCTACACCTACTTCATCTGACGCTTCTCAGCCGACTTATGTAAAGGGTGTGCTTATTGCAAACAAGAGCTATGCTCTTCCAAAGGATTACAATCCAGGTCTTGACCCGACAACAAAATCACAGTTTGAGCTTTTATCGGCTGATGCAAAAAAAGAGGGACTTGATATACATCTATCATCGGGATTTCGTTCATACGACTATCAGAAACGAATTTACAATAATTATGTAAATGCTTACGGACAGTCTACAGCTGATACTTTTTCAGCAAGACCCGGACATTCAGAGCATCAGACAGGACTTGCTATTGATGTAAACTCAATTGATGACAGCTTTGCGGCAACTCCAGAATCTGCATGGCTTGCGTCAAATGCTCACAGATACGGTTTTATTATCCGTTATCCGAAGGGAAAAGAGCACATAACAGGTTATAAATACGAATCATGGCATATAAGATATCTCGGAGTCGATACTGCAACAGCTGTTTATAACAGTGGTCTTACGCTTGAAGAATATCTCGGCATAGATTCAAAATACAGTAACTGATAATTGGACGTGAAATTATGAAAAAGAAAATTCTGATTTTAATTCTCAGCGCAGTATGCTGTCTTGGTTTTGTTTTTACTCTTAATCGTGAACCTACTATTGATTTAGGCACATTATATTTTTCAACACTTGATAAGGATTATAAGATAACTGCGTATGAAACAGCGATTTATCGTAATTCTGAACTTGAAACCTTTAAGGTAAAATCCAATATCAAATCACATATCGGTAAAATGAAATCATTTGATGTGATTGTGCCTAAGAATACATCAACTGAGGAAGTCGATGTTGCGGCAGGTATGGCAACTAAAATTGTCGGCGATTGTTATTCGAAAAAATATACCATACATGACCTTGAGGGCAATGTTTTAGAAGATAATTTAGAGGATTTTAATGATTACAGATTCCGTGCAGGCAAGGATATAGGCGGTTATCTTGTAAAGGCAGAGGTTAAATGGGGAAGAAAGAGCAACTATCGTCAGTGTGTTTATTTCTTCCAGATTAACTTCGTACAATCAATGGAAGAAATATAATAAATCAGGGAACTCGGCTGAGTTCCCTGTTATTTTTTATTCTGTTGTCGGATGTTTGCCGAAAGGTTTATCAGGTCTTTGCGGCTTTTCGCCATTCTGAAATTCAGGTGGTATCATTCCTTCGGGGAATTCTCCGTTTCCAAAATCGGGTGGTGTCATACCCTCAGGCATCTGTGGCATTTCTCCATCAGGAAATCTGCCACCAAAATTACCGCCGTGGTGTCCTCCGAAGCCGCCTCCCATTCCGCTGAATGTGCCGACGTATGATATTACCTCGTCTGCTGTGAAGCTTCCGATTTCCGTATCATTTATATATACTTTATACTCATTGCCTTTTATGAAATCAGGAGAGCTTGCAATTATACTGTTGAATTTTTTTGCAGATGTAAATTCAAGCACGTTATTTCCGTCTGAATCACAGATTTTAATTGCTGTACCTGAATCAGAGTAGCTTTCAAGAGTTATAACTGCTATATTCTGAACAGATTTTTCTGACGGAAGCTCAACCATTCCCGAACTGCCGACAGCAATAAGAGTTCCTGAATTTATAAGGATTTCTCCGTTCCCGTCAATTGCAGAGTTTCCACTGTTTTCAGGTCCGTCAACGTATACTGTACCGCCTGTGACTGTAAGTGTTCCGTTTGAATCAAGTCCGTCGCCGCCCGAATTGATATGGAGGGTGCCGCCTGATATATTTGCTTCAACATTTGAAAGAGTACCCATACCGCCCTGTGCGGTTCCGTCGCTTGCATTGAGTCCGTCGTCTGTTGCGTTTACAGTTGTATCTCCGCCGCTTATATTGATAAATGCAGCTTCAATGCCCTCGTATGAGGTGATTACATCAATTTTGCCGCCTGTAATGTTGATTTTGTTATCGGCATTTATTGCATCATCGCCTGAACTGAGAATGAGATTTCCGTCTGAAATATTTACATTGTAATTTGAATGAATTGTATCATCGCAGGAATTGATTTCAAAATCTCCGCCCTCAATATTTATATAGCCCTTGGCTTTTATACCTTTAGCGCTTATCTGTGACTCGGTGTTTTCGGATTCCTGCTGCAACTCGTTTCTATTGAATTTACCGCCACCAAAGCCTTTGCCGCCGCCGAAGATATCGTTGTGTGATTCTGTATTTTCTGTATATCCACCGCCCGAAATAATTGAGATTTTACTATCTCCGTCAGCTATTACTGCTGATTCTGCCTGTATTCCGTCCTCTTTGGAAGTTATTGTTATATCTGAATTTTTGATATACACAAAGCCTTTTTCGGTTTCTTCGGTATTCGAAGATTTTATTCCGTCTTTTTGCGAATTAATATTTATAACTGCCGAATTTATAGCTGTGCTGTCCTTGCCCTTAATAGCATTTCCGACAGAATTTATTGAAATATGACTGTCTGAGATAACAATTTCATTTTTTGAGGTTATACCCTCATTATAATTTGCGTTTATAGCAAGTCTGCCCTTGCCGTTAATTGTTATATCATCTGCACTGTAAATAACGGCATCAGGCGCGTTTTCACCCTCAGTAGCATAAACATACTCTTTTCCGTCTGAAAGAGTGTTTTCGCTGTTTTCTGTAAGTGTGAGGAATACTTTATCTGCACTTTTAACATAAAAAGGTGATGAATTACTGCAAGTGATATTTACTCCGTCAAATACAAGCTGAACCTTATTCTGTTTATCGGTGTCTATGATAATTCTTCCGTCTGTTAAAGTTCCACGGAAGAGGTATGTTCCTGCCTCAGCAATGAGTATTTCAGAGTCTTTTTCAGTTACGCCGTTTCCGTCAATAGTGATATTATTATCATCAAGGTGGATTTCAGCATCTATTTCACTATATGCACCGCTGAGGTCACGCTCTGAGAAAACTGAAGCTTTATCGAGTGAAAAATCCGAATAATCAAGGGAAACGCTTTCGGTTGATGTATCATCGGCTTTGCTGTCGGATATATTTTCGGTTGTTTCGGAAATTGAGCTTTCTGTTATACTTTCATCTTTACTTTTTTTCTTATCAGCATCCTTATCGTTACAGCCCGAAAGCATAGCTGTAAATATCAGAGCCGAAAGAAGTATAGAATTTGCTTTTTTTCTCATATTAACCGTCCTTTTACATAAAGTTTGATTATGAATAGAATCAAATTCCCCGATTACATTTATTTTATCTTTTTTATGATTATAAATCGCAAATATGTTTGTTTTGTGAGAAAAAAAGAAAATTCAAGAAAAAAAGAGTATCACGCTGAAGTGATACTCTTGAAAAATTACTTCTTTGAAGACTTATTAGCCTTTTTCTTAGCCTCTGCCTTTTCAAGCCATGCAACCCATACTGTTGTTGATACGAAAAGTGATGAGTAAGCACCTGAAATAAGACCGAAAATAAGCGGTACTGAGAAACTGAGAAGTGATGTATAGCCGCTTGCAAATACTACGATTGATACAATTATCATTGTAACAAGAGTTGTAATAGTTGTTCTGATTGAACGTGTAAGTGACTGTGTACAACCTGTATTTGTGATTTCTCTGAGTGTAGCCTTTGGCATAAGAGCCTTGTCTTCTCTGATTCTGTCGTAAATAACGATTGTGTTGTTGATTGAGTAACCGAGAATTGTAAGGATAACTGCCATGAAGTTTGAGTTGATTTCAAATCCGAAGAATACGAATGCAACATAAACTACGAGCATATCGTGTAAAAGAGCGATAACTGAGCAGACACCTGCTGGCCAGCCGCCGATTTTCTTGAATCTGATAGCAACATAAACAATAATGAGGAATGCTGCAAATATTACAGCTATAAGACATTTAAGGAAAAATTCCTTACCTGTTGTAGGGTTAACATCGTTAGAGTCGAGAATTTCAAGCTTGTTGTCAGCGAATTTTTCGCTTAATGCTGATGTAAGTTTATTCTGTCTGTCAGCTGAAAGACCTTCCTTTGAAGTGAATTCGACTGTAATGTTGCTTTCGCCTGTGCTGATGTTTTCACCTGCACCAACCTTAGCCTTAAGGCCGAGTGTGTCTGAAATAACCTTTTCTACATCATTTGTGTTGAGGTCGCCCTCGTAATTGTAGGTGATGATTGTACCACCCTTGAACTCGATAGCAACTTCTGTTTTAAGAACGAATGTGCCGATAACAGCGAGTAATGCAAATATGATTGTGATTACTGCTACAAGTTTTCTGTTTCCGCAGAAATTATAGATTTTCTGTTCTTTCTGTTCTTTACTCATTTTGTAGCACCTCCGTAAAGCTTCTTGTTTTTAAACACCTTGAACTTTGCAAGTGAGGTGAGCATAAGTCTTGAGCAGAATACACCCATAAGGAAGTTAAGAATAATACCAACCATAAGAGTGAATCCGAATGAATAGATAACGCCCTCTGTTGTTGCACCGAATGCGAAGAAGAGTGGCTTTAAGAGCTTAGCAAACGGACTTGATGGAACACCGAATGCACCCATAAGAACGATTGCTACAAGAATCATTGTGAGGTTGCCGTCGAGGATAGCAGTAAACGCTCTCTTGTAAGCAACACGGAGTGAAGATTCAACAGTTTTACCTGTGTTTATTTCTTCCTTGATTCTTTCAGCTGTAATGATATTAGCGTCAACACCCATACCTACTGCGAGGATGATACCTGCGATACCCGGGATAGTGAGAGTTGAGCTGTTCATAAATCCAAACCAGCCTGAAACAGCCGCAAGGCTTCCTGCAACCTGTCCGATAAGACCGATAACAGCTACAAAGCCAGGGAGTCTGTAAAGAACAATCATATAAATAGCAATGAAAATCATTGCAATAATACCTGCAAGAATCATAGCATCAAGTGAACCTTGTCCCATTGTAGGAGAAATTGTCTTGAAGCTTACCGTTTCAAGATTGAAAGGAAGTGCACCTGAATTGATTTTATCAGCGAGAAGCTTTGAGCTTTCGTATGTAAAATTACCTGTGATAACAGCTGTGCCCTGTGTAAGAGCTTCCTTAACTGTAGGAGCTGAAATCATTTCATCATCAAGCCAGATTGAAAGTGGTGTTGATGAACCTGCGAGCTGAGCAGTTGCCTTAGCAAACTTTTCCTTGCCTGAATCATTAAGCTTGAGCTGTACAAGATAGCCGCCGCCTTCTTCTTCAGTTGCAGGACCGTTTGAAGCAGTGTTTATATCTGCACCTCTGAGAACGATTTCACCCTTTGGTGTGATGTTGCCCTCTTCATCGGTATCGTATTCGTCACCGATACGGAATGTAAGCTCAGCAGTATCGCCAAGCTCCTTTACAGCAGCTTCAGGGTCGAAATTCTTTTCGCCTGCCTGCCATGGGAAACGAACGATAATTCTGTCATTCTTTGTGTCGTTGTAAACTTCACTGTCGTTGATGTTAAGTGAAACAAGACGGGCTTTCATAACCTCTGTTGCCACTTTAAGCTGGCTTTCACTTACATCTGTGTCGCCCTCAGGCTTGAATGTAACGTCAACGCCGCCCTGAATGTCGATACCAAGACGGATGTCTTTTACGCCTTTGATTCGTACTGTTTCGATATCACCGAAATATGTGCTGAAACCAAAAAGTGTTGATGCAGCAAAAGCAAGAATCAAAATGCTGACAATGAAGAAAACTGATTTATTATTTTTTTTCACAGTCATGCCTCCTTGAGAAAATATGTCATATTGACAATTATAATTATTATATTATATTTTTCGTGATAAGTCAAGTATTTTCTGAATTATTTATGTGAAATTCTGCTGAAATTTGTGCAGTTTGGCAATCAGAAATTAAACAGCCATGAAAGAATTGAAACAACATATCCTTCTGCTCCCTTTGAGTACACACATTCAAGGGCGGTATCGGGGGAGTCTGTGATAATGTTATCAACGCCCATTGTGAGATATTTATCTATTTCGTAGCTGTCGTTGACTGTCCATACAAATATCTTTTTGCCGTTTGCATGAGCCATATTGACGATATTCTGTGTAGCGAAAAGCTTGTTAAGGCTTATTGCGTCAATATGCTTGAGCTTTGTATAGCTGTTGTATGTCATTACATTGGAGATAATGCCTGTTTTTATCGATGGATTCACTTCTTTTACAGCTTTTAGCGCCTGATATGAAAATGATGTCACATAGCAGTCTTTAACACAGTCATATTCTTCGATTGTTGCTGCAACATTTCTGGCTACTTCGGTAATGTTGTCGCATTTTTTGATTTCAACGTTGAGCTTGATTTTATCTTTGGTATAATCGAGTGCATCTGAAAAGAGTATTATAGGGGTATTCTTGAAATCCTCGGAAAACCAGCCTCCGCAGTCGAGGGATGAGATTTCTTCGTAGGTCTTTTCGCTGAGAAGAGCATCCATGCCTGTTGTGCGTTTCAGATTTTTATCATGAAATACAACAAGCTGTCCGTCAGCTGTCTGCTGAACATCAAGCTCGATGTAGTCAGCACCGAGTTCAATAGCTTTTTCGAAGCTGTGTAGAGTGTTTTCGGGAGCATCAGCAGAAGCGCCTCTGTGAGCTGTGATTTGTGTTCTTCTGAATAAGCGCATATCAACTCTGATGTCGGATGTGTTGCTCAGATAGGAATAATTCAGTATCAGGCTTGCAACGATTATTACAGCCGAAGCAATACGGACAACTACAGGCTTTACTCTTGTTTCAGGGATAGTGATTTCTTTTCTGTGTATATCATTTTTTTCGCTGAAAAAGCTTGCGGCTATGTAAAGCACAAGCATCGGAACAGAAAAGATTACCGAACAGATGATAACTGTTGTCATGATGTTTTCCATGCACTTTATGCCGAAGCTTGCGGCACTTTTTGCCTGCGAAAAGCCTTTCGCTACATATAATGTGATGAAGCTTATGCTGAAAATTAGAACTGCGCATAATAATGCAAGAAGTATATTCCATAAAATGAACTTTACAGATAATTTAAGCTTGCGTTTAGAGGTTGTTTGTTTGCTTATTTTCAGACATTCGCTGTATTTCATATCTGTAAGTACGAATAATGGCAGACTGTACATACGGGTTATAAAGAAAAATGTAAAAACTGCAAGTCCTACGAGATAGACCATAGAAAACATTGTTTCAGTCGGAATTCCTGCGAGCGTCTGGAGATTGGGCAGGCCGACATAGCTGAAAAGTCCCGATGTAGCGGCAAGCTGTGTAAAAATCAGTATGAAGAATGTGTGGATGAATATAGGAAAATTCTTTATACTGCGGAAGCTTTTTGCGGCGGTTAAGACGCCTGCTTTCATCATTCCGGCAACGCCAATCCACTTTTTTCGAGAAAAAACGGCAAAACAGTTTATAATTGCGGAGATTTCTATAAGTAAAATAAAAGAAGCTCCTGTTATGATTATAAATGCGAATAAGAATGTTATCGGGTCTGAGAAGAATTTTTTAAGATTATCAGATGTAAGATAGGTTACTCCCGCAAGCTTCATTGAAGTGTTGAGCATAAATTTAAGAAGCGGAGATACTATTGCAAAAAGAATGAGCTTGAACATAATTTCGAAAACTATAATAACAGGGGTAGCCTTGATGAGCGTTCCCATTGTTCTGAAATATCTTTTAATGTCTGCCACCTCGTTTCTGAGTGAATTTTATTAACAATACTGTATTATTATACAATATTATTAAAACAATGTCAAATTTTATTCATAATTTGTTGTAAAAAAGGGGAGGATAAATTATCCTCCCGACAAAAATGTATTGTAAATCTTTTGATTATCGAAATATGCCGCTTCAAGCATAGTGTTATCAAGGTAAAGCTGTTGTCCGCATTTTTCGTTTATGAAAAGTCTTGAATAAAAATCTGTTTTCAGATGTTCGAGTGCGATGAGAGTCGGATATCCGCTGTTGATACTTTCATTAAGGCATCTGAAAATCCATAGAGGATAGGGCGGATATGATGTTCTGATTCTGATTTTTCTGAGAGATTTTATTTTAGGATAGTCGTGTGATGTAACCATAATTGATTCTGGAAAAGGTGCAACAGCGTTTTTATCTGTGCAGATATCATTAAGTCCTGCGTGGCTCGGATATCCGTTAAGACAATTTTCTGTAAACTGCCAGCTCATAGTTATTCTCCCTCCGTCAGAAATCCGATTGATTTGAGATGTTCGGGATTTTTGCAGTTTTCGGAAGAAAGTGCGTACATTGTATCGAATTTTACAGTATCTGGAGCAACATCCGCATCATAAAAACAACAACCCGATATGTTGTTTGCTGTGTTGAAAGTTGAGATGTTCTGCATTTCAGGCATGACGAAATAGCAGTTTGCGAGCTTTGCGGCAGGTCGTATCGATGACGAAGAATTGCGTGATATTATATTTGCGAAAACAGCTGTGTTCATGAGATTCGTGCTTGTAATCAGGTTTTCCGAGCTTGGATTTGAAGTGAATGTTATATTTTCTTTTATGTGACAGTTGGTTATATCTCCCCTGAAAATCGGTGTGATGGCGATAGTGCTTATTGTGCAGTTTATTGTTGAATTTTCCATAAATGAATTTTTAGTTCCCGCTGTAAGTAATGAAAAGCCTGACGCTGAGGTTATTCCGAGAGTTGCGGTGAAGCTGAAATTCATTTCGGAAAGATAGACAGGGTAGCTGTTTACACCTGAAAATACTGTGCTTTTTCCTCCGTTAATATAAAGATTTTCAAAGTTAAGTCTGCGGATAGCGGTGCTTTGTGTATCGCTTAGTCTGAAAACGGATTTTACTTCCGATAACGATGTATTGTTGATTATTATATTTCTGATTGTGTGATTTGCACCGTCAAAATATGAGCAGTTAAGGTCTATCGGTGTCCAGCCGCTTGAATATGGAGTATCGTTTGCGTCGATATCCGTTCCGAGTGTATAATATGTATCCTGTCCTCCGTTTATGCAGAGCAGGTCGTAAAAGCTTTCGATAATATATGGATTATGCTGTGTTCCTGTACCTTTCATATTACTTTTACTCCTTTACAATGATATAAAGAACATTATCTTCATGTTCGGTTGTTTTGTATTTGTTTTCGGTAATCGGTTTAATAACAGGGCGTGATAGAAGCTCTTTCAGGGCGGAATCGATTTCGTCGAACCTTTTGCTGAAGCTTTCGGTGTCGAATGAATCGATAAGTGAATGAATTTCGTTCAGCCCGTCTGAAACTGCGGCGGCAATTGAATTTATCGCCTGTTCCGTTGTACTTGGCATTGGAGTGTTACTGCCGACAGGTGATGGCTTGATGAAAATCGGCGGCATATCGTATTTCAGTACAAGAGTTTCGCTTTCGTCTGTTTCGGATAAAAGAACAGCTCTGATTTCGAGTCTGAGCGTTCCGGCGGTTGCTGTGAAAAATTCGGATATTTTCCATATCAGCGTGATTTTTTCTTCTGAAATCTGCGTAATCAGCCCCTGCTGGGCTTCTTCGTTTTTGTTTGTTACACCTCTGATAAAAAAACTGCATAGTGAAAGGTCGTTGCCGTTGTAGAATCTGTCAACTGTGAATGTGACTGTTTCGGATAGTTTTTCGCCCTGAATAAGCAGATTTTTAATCAGATGAGTGTCGATATTCTTTCCGTTTGCGGTTATTTGCATAAATTACCTCCTGTTGCCTTGTTTTTGCAGAGAGCTCCACAGCGCTCTCTTTATATGCAATGAAAAATGATGATATGTTGACGATACTGTCAACATAAGAAGAAAAATATCTGTTTTGCACAAAAATGTTTGCTGAAATTAGCTGTATTGCGCAATATTTCTATTGACATAATTTGGCTGATTTGTTATAATAGATTTGTATATATAATAGTGTTTTTAGCGCGGATGAGCGCATTTTCCGATGTTTGTCAGCTTCAGACGGATATGCTGAAATTGCTTTTTTCCGAGCGTAAAAAAATTTTAAGGAGATTCAATCGGAAAAAGAGAGAAATAATCCGATTCAACATTATGAATAAGAAAGATCAATATAAAAGACTGTTTACATTCGGTTCTGCTGTATTGCTCATGGTTATGCTGATAAGTGCATTCGGTATAGTATGGTATCAGTTTTACAGCGAGGTTATCATGCTTCCGTTTTACAGAAGAGGAAACTGGGTGCTTATCGGTATATATACTGTAATGGCTTCTGTCTTTTTCAAAGCTTACGGCGGATTCCGAGTAGGCTACTTAAAAAGAACCGATGCGTTTTACTCGCAGATGATTTCAATCTGCTGTGTCAATACAATTGCATATTTTCTGATAAGTCTTATAGGGCGTCATTTTATGGACGCTGTCCCTGTTGTTGTTCTTACACTTGTAGATTTCTTTATTATCGGCTTGTGGACTTATCTTACCGGCGAAATGTATTTCATTATATATCCGCCGAGAAAGCTTGTTATCCTCTATGGAAGCCGTCAGGCGGCTTCACTTGTAATGAAGATGAGTACAAGAGTTGACAAGTATATGATATGCGAATCGGTTAATATCAACGAACATCCCGATGCTGACAGCGTAAAGGATGTTATTATGAAATACGAGGGCGTTATTATTTGTGATATTCCGCCCGAACAGAGAAACGATTATCTAAAATTCTGCTTTGAAAATTCTATGAGAGCGTATATAGCGCCGAAAATATCCGATATTATTGTAAGAGGTGCAGACGATATACGTCTTTTCGATACACCGCTTCTTCTTTGCAGAAACAACGGACTTACATTTGAGCAGAGATTTTTCAAGCGTGCGTTTGATATTGCTCTTTCTCTTCCTGCATTTATCGTACTTTCGCCGCTTATGCTTGTGCTTGCTGTAATAATCAAGGCTTCGGACGGCGGTCCTGTGCTGTATAAGCAATGCAGACTTACTATTGACGGAAAGAAGTTCAATGTTCTGAAATTCAGAAGTATGGTTGTTGATGCCGAAAAGAATGGCGGTCCTCAGCTTTGCACAGAAAATGATGACCGTATTACGCCTGTGGGAAAATTCCTGAGAAAGTGTCGTTTTGATGAGTTTCCACAGCTTATAAACGTATTGAGGGGCGATATGTCGCTTGTAGGTCCAAGACCTGAAAGACCTGAGCTTGTAGATGAATATATAAAGCAGATGCCTGAATTTGAATACAGATTAAGAGTTAAGGCAGGGCTTACGGGATACGCTCAGGTAACGGGAGTTTACGATACAACTCCTTATGATAAGCTTAAAATGGATTTAATGTATATTGAAAGCTATTCGATAAGAAATGATTTACAGATAGTTCTTATGACGCTTAAAACAATGATATTCCCTACAAAAACAAATGAAGCTGTTGATCCGATTATCACAGGCGGAAACAGCAATCAGGACGGAAAAGAGGAAAATAAATGAAAATAACCGCAGTAATTATGGCAGGCGGCAGAGGCGAACGCTTCTGGCCGAAGAGCAGAAATTCAAATCCTAAGCAGTTCCTTTCACTTACAAAGGACGGAGAAACAATGATTCAGAAAACCGTGAACAGACTTCTCCCTCTCGTTGAAAAGGAAGATATATTCATCGTTACAAATGAATCTTATATAAAGCTTGTGAATAAGCAGCTTCCTGATATTCCACAGGAAAATATTCTTGCCGAGCCTTGCGCAAGAAATACAGCTCCTTGTATTGCTCTTGCGGCGGCTGTTATCAACAGAAAATATGATGACGCTGTTATGCTTGTTCTCCCTTCAGATCACCTTATCGGCTATGAGGAGCTCTACATCGGAACTCTGAAAAAGGCTATAAAGGCGGCTAAAGACGGAAGTAACCTCGTTACAATCGGTATTACACCTACTTATCCCGAAACAGGCTATGGATATATCAATTTCAGCAGCAAGACATCAGAAGCAGAGCCTGACGCATATAAGGTTGCGCGCTTTGTTGAAAAGCCTGACCTTGAAACTGCAAAGGATTATCTTGCTTCAGGCAAATATCTCTGGAACAGCGGTATGTTTGTATGGAAGATTTCTTCAATCAAGAGTAATCTCAAGGCATTTATGCCTGATATATATGAGGGTGCTGAGAAAATCGGCGAAGCTTACGGTACTGATAAATTCAATGATGTGCTTTGCAGAGAGTTTACGGCTTTCAGAAGTGAATCGGTTGACTTCGGTATTATGGAAAAGGCGGATAACATCTATACTATCCCCGGAAGCTTTGGCTGGGACGATGTAGGCAACTGGCTTGCAGTTGAGAGAATCAACGAAACAGATGAAAATTCAAATTACATTGAGGGCAATGTTATTTCAATAAATTCCGAAAGAAGTACAATTTGCGGCGGAAAGCGTCTTATTGCTTCGGTAGGCGTTGAGGATCTTATCATTGTTGATACTGATGATGCTGTTCTGATTTGTTCAAAGAACAACACACAGGATGTTAAAAAGGTAATTGCTCAGCTTAAAGAGCAGGGCAGAAATGAACTCGTTTAATCTTTCAAAAATATAAAAATAAGGAGAAATAATTATGAAAAACGCACTTATTACAGGTATTACAGGTCAGGACGGCTCATATCTTGCAGAGCTTCTTCTTGAAAAGGGATATAATGTTTACGGTATCTGGAGAAGAAAGAGTACAGTTGATTACGGCAATATCGAACACCTTAAAGATAAGGTTACTCTCATTTATGCTGATATGACAGACCCTGTTTCACTTATTTCTGCTATGAAGATTTCACAGGCTGACGAGGTTTATAACCTTGCTGCACAGTCATTCGTTGCTACAAGCTGGGATACACCTCTCGGAACAGCTGATATTGACGCTCTCGGCGTTACAAATATGCTTGAGGCTATCAGAATTGTAAAGCCTGAATGTCGTTTCTATCAGGCTTCAACATCAGAAATGTTCGGTCTTGTTCAGGCTATTCCACAGTGTGAAACAACACCTTTCTATCCAAGAAGTCCATACGGAGTTGCTAAGCTTTACGGTCACTGGATTACAAAGAACTATCGTGAAAGCTACAATATGTATGCTTGTTCAGGTATTCTCTTCAATCACGAATCAGAAAGAAGAGGTCTTGAATTCGTAACAAGAAAGATTACAAATGCTGTTGCAAGAATCAAGCAGGGCGTTCAGGAATATGTTGAGCTTGGAAATATGGATTCAAAGCGTGACTGGGGTCACTCAAAGGACTATGTAAAGGCTATGTGGCTTATGCTTCAGCAGGATACTCCTGATGATTATGTAATTGCTACAAATGAAACAAGAACTGTTCGTGAATTCGTTGAAATTGCTTTCAGCCGTGTTGGTATGGAAATTGAATGGCAGGGTACAGGCGTTGACGAAATCGGTATCGATAAGGCAACAGGCAAGACAGTAGTTAAGGTTAATCCTAAGTTCTTCCGTCCTGCTGAGGTTGATATTCTTCTTGGTAATCCTGAAAAGGCTGAAAAGGCTCTTGGCTGGAAGAGAGAAATCTCATTTGCTGAGCTTGTAAACAGAATGGTTGACAACGATATGGCACTTGTTGAAAAGGAAATCAAGATAAGCAAGGCTATTGGCTAATAACGAAATTTCAGGGGCGAACAGGGTTCGCCCTTGTGCAGTTTATGAAAAGGATATATCAATATGAATATAGCTTTTGACGCACTTCCGCTTATAAGCGACAGAATTACAGGAATAGGCTGGTGTGAGGCAGGTCAGACTATGGCTATGGCAAGGCTTCATCCCGAAAACAGCTACACATATAACTTTTTTTCACGCAAGGATGACCATATCAAGCTTGAAAGAATACAGAAATTCGCTAACGATAATATCGGCATTAAGCTTGTAAGAGGTTCGGGATTTCTTTATCGTACAGTATCGACATTCATTCCTGTTCCATACAGCAGATATTTCGGGAAAGAAGCAGATATAACTCATTTTTTCAATTATATCGTTCCGCCAAAGGTGAGCGGAAAAACTGTTGTAACTGTGCATGATATGGTATATAAGGCATTCCCCGAAACTGTAAGGGCAAGAACGAAATATATGCTTGATTCGGGACTTAAAAGCTCGATGAAGCGTGCTGACATCATTGTTACCGATTCTGAGTTTTCAAAAAAAGAGATTATAAAATACTTCCCTAAGCATGAAAATAAAATAAGAGTAGTGCCATGCGGAGTTGATTTAGAAAAATTCAAGCCGTTTGATGATAAGGCAAGAATAGAAGAAGTAAAAAAATCACTTGAAATTGAGGGCGAATATTTCCTTTATCTCGGAACAATCGAGCCGAGAAAAAATCTCGAAAGACTTATTGAAGCCTATCATATTTTTTCTCAGAAAGCAGGAAATGACTGCCCTAAGCTTGTTCTTGCAGGCGGCAAGGGCTGGCTTTATGACAGCATTTTTGCAAAGGTTACCGAACTAAAGCTGAGTGACAAGGTTATTTTCACAAAATATGTACCGAGCGAGGATATGAATGCGCTTATGTGCGGTGCGCTTGCGTTTGTATTTCCGTCTGTTTACGAGGGATTTGGTATGCCTCCGCTTGAAGCTATGGCTTGCGGAGTTCCCGTACTTGTATCTGGAGAGGCTTCTCTGCCTGAGGTTACAGGCGATTGCGCTGTAATTGTTGATGCGTATTCTCCTGAGAATATTGCCGAGGGAATGAACAGGCTTTATACAGATAGTCAGCTTCGTGATGAACTGAGCAGACGTGGATTAGAACGTGCAAAGGGCTTCAGCTGGGATAATTCGGCAGAAATTCTTTATAATGTATACAGGGAGCTTTTCTGATGAGTCGAAAATTGCGTATATTGGAAGTAAATAAAGCCTATTATCCGCATATCGGCGGAATTGAAAGCCTTGTTAAGCAGTATGCCGAGAATTTCAGGGATAAAGCAGATGTAAAAGTGCTTGTATGCCGTGAGGACAGAGGAAAAGGCTTTTCTGAGAAGATAAATGGAGTTGAAGTTTATCGTGCAGGAAGTCTTGGCACATATTTTTCTTGTCCTTTATCTCTTTCGTTTATAATAAAATTCAGAAAAATGGCACAAAAAGCGGATGTTGTCCATATAAATATGCCGTTTCCGCTTGCTGATTTAGCGTGTTTGCTTTCGGGATACAAGGGCAGAGTTGTTTTATCATGGCATAGTGATGTTGTGAAGCAGAAAAAACTGCTGATGCTTTATAAGCCTATAATGATGAAGCTTCTGAAACGTGCTGACCTTATACTTGCGGCGACAGAGGGACATATAAAAAGCTCGCCTTATATTTCTCAGTTTGCGCAAAAATGCAGGATAGTTCCTTACAGTATTAATCCGAAAGAATACCTTGAAGCCGAAAAAAAGCCGATACTCAGCGAAAAACTTAAAGATAAAAATGCTGTAAAGGTGTTTTTTACAGGCAGACTTGTTTATTATAAGGGCGTTGATGTTCTTCTTAAAGCTTTCAGAAGTGTTAAAGACTGTGAGCTTTTCATTGCAGGAACGGGAACACTTGAAAATGAGCTTAAAGCTTATGCAGCAAGGCATAGAATGAATGACAGAGTGCATTTTCTCGGATTTTTGCCTGACGCTGATCTTAAAGCGGCATTTCGTGACTGTGATATATTTATTCTGCCGTCAGTTGAAAACAGCGAGGCTTTCGGCATAGTACAGCTTGAAGCTATGGTTTATTCAAAGCCTGTAATAAATACATCTCTTCCGACGGGTGTTCCTTATGTAAGCCGTGGAGGAGAAAGCGGTATAACGGTTAAGCCGAATGACGTAAAGGCACTTGCAGACGCAATAAACAGACTTGCGGCAGATAAAGAGCTTCGTAAGCGTTATGGTGCAGAAGCGTATAACAGAATTTGCAGATATTTTGATGATTCTGTTGTTCTCGGCAGGATTTATGAAGCGTTATCTATGGGAGGTAAATAGAATTGAAAGCATTGGTTATAGGCGGAGCAGGATTTGTGGGGAATTATCTCATAGAAAGACTTAGCAGTGACGGACATAAGGTATATGCTACCTGTCTTGCAAATGAGAAAATAGAAAATGCGGAATGTGAGAGCTTCAATCTTGATATTCTTGATAAATCTGCTGTAAAGGATATACTTTCAGATGTAAAGCCTGACTGGATTTTTCACCTTGCGGCACAAAGCTCGGTATCATATTCATGGAAAAATCCTCAGCTTACCATAGATGTCAATATAAAGGGAACCGTCAATATTCTTGACGCAATGCGTGAGTCAGGACTTGACAAAACGAGAATAATTCTTATAGGCTCAGGCGAAGAATACGGATATATCCGAGAGGGTGCATGCCCGATAAAGGAAACAGAGCCGCTTAATCCGGGTAATATATATGCGGCTACAAAAGCATGTCAGTCGATGATTGGTTCAATTTACGCAAGGGCTTATGGTATGGATATTGTAATGGTAAGAGCTTTCAATCATATCGGACCTGCACAGCTTACTCAGTTTGTAGTTGCTGATTTCTGTAATCAGGCGGCTGAAATTGAAAAGGGAAACAGAAAGCCTGAAATCAGCGTTGGAAATCTTGCGGTAAAGCGTGATTTTACTGATGTGCGTGATATTGTAAGAGCGTATGAGCTTTTAGCTGAAAAAGGCGTAAGTGGCAAGATTTATAATGTCGGAAGCGGAAAAGCTGTTCTGATTGAGGATATATTGAAGCTTATCGTTTCAAAATCAACAGCAGAAATCACAGTTTCCGTTGATAAGACACGTTTAAGACCTGCTGATGTACCTGTTATCGAAGCCGATATAAGCGAGATTAAGGCTGATACAGGCTGGGAGCCTGAAATTTCTCTTGAAAAGACAATTGAGGATACTCTCAATTACTGGAGAAATATGGATTAAGAATAATTGCACGATTATTTTAGCAGGGGCGGATATTATCCGCCCGTAAATAAAACGGGATATTTCCCGTATAAATACGGATTATTTCCAAAAAATATAAGATATAATGAAAGCGAGGGATGAAAATGTCGGAAAAGACTTTAAAACCGTGGATGGCAGAAGCATTCAAGGAGGAAGCAGACGAAAAAGGGATGTTCAAAACTTCTAAAAGGCTTGAACAGTTCGGTGAAAATCAGAATGAATACAATAAGCTTGTTTATGAAACCATCGAGGATCTGAAAAAACGCATTGTTGCTCTTGAAACTGAGCAGGAACGCTTTGTCGCACTTCTTAAACGCTGTGGAAATGAGCTTGTTAATATAAACAAGGAAATAGATCAGCTTAAACTTTCTTCAAAGCTTAATACTAATTCAATAAAGCGTATTGTCGGTGATATCGAGGCAATGTGCGGAGATAAAACGGAAAATGCCGAGAAAAAAGAAGAAAAAGTGTGCGCAAATAACAGCAGCGAGTGATATGTTTTTATATAATATAACAGCGGTATCGTGACAAACTCATGCGGTACTGCTTTTTTGTACGGAGGAATTATAATGCATATTAATGAAACAGATGAGCAATCGAGCCTGATTTCATATGAGAGAATAAAAAATGAGCTTGAAACTGACGTTCTGGGCAGAAAGCTTATTGTTCTTGATGAAATTGATTCTACCAATAATTATGCAAAACAGCTTGCACGGGAAAATGCGGAAAACGGAACTGCTGTTGTTGCGGATTATCAGACAGCAGGCAGAGGAAGGCTTGGCAGAAGCTTTATATCCCCGAAAGGAACAGGTATATATCTCAGCGTTATAATCAGAAACAATATGAGTGTATCATCGGCTCAGCTTATAACATCATGTGCGGCAGTTGCGGCGGCTGAGGCAATAGAGGAGCTTTGCGGCTGTGATGTAAAAATAAAATGGGTGAATGATTTGTTCCTCGGAGGAAGAAAAATATGCGGAATACTTACCGAATCATCACTTGGTACAGTTGCAGGCACTCTTGAATATGTTATAATAGGGCTTGGAGTAAATGTGTATAGCCTGAAAGGACATATCGACAGCGAGCTTGAAAAAATCGCTTCATCTATTGAAGACGAAACAGGCAAGCGTATAAGTCGGAGCAGGCTATGTGCGGTGCTGCTTGAAAAGCTTGAAATGCATCTTGAAAAGATTGAAAGCAGGGAATTTATAAAAGAGTATCAAAGACGCTCAATGATAATCGGAGAAACAGTTATCATTGAGGAAAAGGGCAAAAGCAGAACGGGAAAGGCTGTTTCAATAGCCGATGACGCAGGACTTACAATAAAATTCGATGACGGTGAAATTCGTACTATTAATTCGGGAGAAGCAAGAATATTCCGAAATCAGAATTAAGGAGAAACCGCTATGTTATTTTTTGCACACAGAGGATATATTGAAAACGGAGACGGTGAAAATACTCTTGAAGCTTTTGAACGTGCGATTGAAAAGAAAATGCCGATAGAGCTTGATGTGCGTATTACAAAAGACAGAGTACCGATTGTTTTTCACGATGCAAATCTTAAAAGATTGACAGGAATTGCAAAAAAAGTTTCGGATGCGTATTACAGCGAGATTAAGGAAATCTGCCTTAAAACAGGCGAGAAAATCCCTACGCTGAAAGAAACCCTTGAATTTGTGAACAACCGCACATTACTTCTGATTGAATTTAAGACTGCGAAAAAGGGATTTGTAAGTCACCGGCTTGTAAAAGAATCCGCAAAGCTTCTTGAAAATTACAGCGGAGAATATATGCTTCAGGCATTCAATTATTTTACCGTGAAATACTGCAAAAGAAAATTTAAAGATATAAAAGTCGGCAGACTTTCAAGCAGATGTTACGGCTCACGATATTGCGGTGATTTTATAAATTATAATTTGTTTCATCTTAATGCCGAAAAGGTGAGGAATTTCCGCAAAAAAGGGATCGGAGTTTATGGCTGGGCAGGCTTTTGCGGTGATAGGGCAAAAATAATTCAAAAAGCCTCAGAGCTTGAACTTGACGGAATTATTTTGTAAAAAGTATTGCAATTTAATATTAATTATGGTATAATTTGTAAAAATATGCAGAATATTAAGATTTTTTGACATGAATCTTTTCTGCAAAAACATGGAGGTATTATATGTATAATCATCAGGAAATCAAAGAAAAAGCAAGAATGCATATAAACGGCAATACAAACTCAAAGATTGTCGCTCTTATATTCACTCTTCTTTGTGGCGGAGCAGGCGCTTCATTCGGCGGCAGTGGCGGCGGCAGTTCGTCATCATCTTCTTCAACATCAAGCCTGAATGATGATGAGGCAGCTATAATCGCAGGAATTCTTCTTGTAGTAGCAGGTATAGTTCTTTTTGCACTTCTCATTTCTGCTGTTTTTTCAGCATTCGTATCGCTTCCTACACAGGTAGGTGTTTATGGTTGGTTCAGACGTTCTGTAAATGATAAGAATCCGACTGTCGGCTCAGTATTCAACACATTTAAAGGCGGATATTATTTAAAAACAGTTGGATTTGCTTTTCTTGTAAATCTTTATATCTCATTATGGTCACTTCTGTGTCTGATTCCCGGTATAATCAAGTCGTATGAGTATTATATGGCGAATTTTATAAAATCCGAGAATCCTGAACTTAGCACGAAGAGATGTCTTGAAATGAGCAAGCTTATGACAGACGGACATAAGGCAGATTTATTCTATCTTGACCTCAGCTTTATCGGCTGGTCTATTCTTGGCGCATTTACATGCGGCATTCTCAATATTGTTTATGTAATACCTTATCAGTTCAGCGCAAAAGCCTATGCTTATGAAGCTTTAAAGGCAGAGGCTATTACATACGGAAAACTTACTAAGGAAGATTTTGTATGTTTCACAGGCGGTTATTATCCTGATGAAATATAATCAGATATTCCGAAGATATGTGCGATTTTAACATAAATTTTGTCAACACTCTTGTCAAAACGTGAAAATTGAATTATAATTACATCAAGCCTATTTTTTAAAGGCGGAATAAGAAGAGCCGTTGCCGCATAAGGATATGCGGTGTGCTTAAAATAATTTTAACCTTGAAGGAGGACTTTTACAATGGGAATATTCCAAAGACTTGCTGATTTACTCAAATCAAACATTAACGATCTTATTGATAAGGCTGAAGATCCTGAAAAGATGGTAAAGCAGATTATCATAGATATGCAGAAAGAACTTACAAATTCAACTCAGGCTCTCGGTAAGGCTGTTGCAAGTGAGCGTATGGCTGAAAAGAGATATAAAGACTCTGAGGTTAACGCTAAGAACTGGGAACTCAAGGCTAAGGCTGCTCTTGAAGCAGGCGACACAGAGCTTGCTAAGAAGGCTCTTGCAAACAAGGTTAAGGCTGATGAGGATACAGCAAGCTATAAAGAAATGTATGAAACAATTTCAAGTCAGACAGACGCTATCAGAGATCAGGTAGAAGTTCTTAAGTCAAAGCTTGAAGAAGCTAAGAGCCGTCAGGCAATGCTTATTGCACGTTCACAGATGGCTGATACACAGAAGAATCTTGCAAAATCTGTTGGAAACTTTGATACTTCAAGCTCATTTGAGAAATTCAACAGAATGGAAGAAAAGATTGTACAGAAGGAAGCAGAAGCGTCAGCATTTTCTGAAATTGCAGGTGCTGCACAGTATGCTGAAACAGATACATTTGAAAAGCTTCAGTCAGACGCTAAGGTTGATGCAGAACTTCGCAGACTTATGGCTGAAATGGGTGGAGCTACAGAAGAAACAGCTAACGCTACTGTAGAAGCAGGTGAATAATAAGTTGGAAAACAATACTGAAATTCAGACAGGCACAAAAAGTTACAGCGGAATAATTAAGCTTATGCTTGCGATTTTCCTTTTGCTTGGCTCGGTAGTATACATTATGTATCGTGGAGCAAGTGAAAGAGCATATAAGGAAAAATGGCAGGATTACGATGAGTGCGGTCTTGGCTGATATGCTGTAAAATATAAAGGTTGTCGGGTTTCCGACAACCTTTGTTTTTTCATAACGGAGGGATACTTATGATTTTTAAAGCAAAACTTATTGCGGTTGTTACTGCGGCAGGAACTATTGCGTGAAAATGTTTTCGCTCATAGGGATGATGTATTAATTTAAAATACAAATATTTATAAGGAGCGATTTTATGATAAGAAAAACACTAAGTTTATTTTTATGCACTGTTATGCTTTTAGGTGTGATGTGTGGCTGTAAGAATAATCCTAAATTCACTGTTGATGAAATTCTTGAATATATGAATGAAAAATATGACGAAGAGTTTACTTACATCAGACCAGCAGATGTATATCAGCCAGGAGAATATTCGTTTGAGATTTTCGTAGCAAGTGATAAATATCCCGATGAGGAAATATTTGCAAAATGTATATATAACAGTGAAACGGGAGAAAAACGATTTTGTGATAATTATGTTTCATATATTTATGAAGATGAAGTTCGTGATTTATTGACTAAATTGACTCAAGAAGTTTATCCGGACGCTAAAGTAAAATATACTCCTCTTACTAAAACAGCCTCTTCCAATAGTAATGAGGAAATTCCGACTTTAGAACAGTATTTATCCAAAAGTTCTTCATCAATTGAATATATAATTTTGTTACCTGATGAACATGACGAGACATTATATAAAGAAGAGTTGAATGCATTACGTGAGAAATTGGAGGAAAATAAAGTAGTTTGTATGATTAATATACTATATTCAAATGACCATGATCAGTATGATTCATTCGTTACAGATAAATGGACAGATGATCATATAATCTGCAAATTACGTGGATACGTAAGAATAGGAGAAGATTTTGAAATTAAATACGAAAGTTGGAGATGATTAATAATGGCGGTAAAACATATACCTACTGAAATAACTTCTGAAGCAGAAATTGCAATAATTCTAAACACCCTCGGTTTGTATTATTAATTCCTGAACAGATATAAATCCAAACGGGAGTATAACAACAGGAACATATCCGTAACTTTCTTTCAATAAAGTTTTGTGAAACTCTTGATTTTTTCTGAAAATGTGATACAATATAAATGATGAGGCTTGACCTCGTTAATATTAACTATGGAGGTATATCACAATGGCTTACAAAATTACTGACGATTGCATCAGCTGTGGTGCTTGCGAAGCAGAATGCCCAGTAAACGCTATCTCTGCTGGCGATTCAAAGTATGTAATTGATGCTGATACATGCATCGATTGCGGTGCTTGTGCAGGTTCTTGCCCTGTATCAGCTCCAGTTGCTGAATAATTATTATTCATACATAAACAGCTTTTCCGCTTTTGGAAAGGCTGTTTATTTTTGTACTTATTTTTTGTAAGTTTGTCAATCATATTGGACAGTGAGCATGAAAGAATTCGATAGGCGAAAGCCAATTAAGAGGACGCATAGGACGGTTATTGGTTCGATTTGAACGCACAGTTAACTGTGCGTTCAAATCGTTGCACGAGAAAAAGCTGTGACATGAATAGAATTTGTTATGATCTTCTCGATGGCTGCGTTCTACCTTACCGTTATGTCGCGGAGTATATGGACGGATTAGTTTGTGCTTGATACCGAGCTCGGCAAGCTTCTTCTCAAACATTGTCTTTTTATCCTTTTTACTTGGAGAGAATCGGTTGGTGAACTCAAAGCCGTTATCAGTCTGAATACATTCGACAGCGATGCCATGTCTTTTGAACCATTTTACAGCACGTTCCGCAAAATCTGCCGAAGAATAGGTGCTTTGTTCTTCGTAGCCGTACAGAAAGCGTAAGCGAGTATATTCGTCGATTGCTGTATATTGATAAAGCTTCAATTCTTTGTCAGCTATACACTTTCTCGGAACGACTTTAACATCTATCTGAACTCGCTCTCCTGCGTGTGTCATCTGTTCATAAGGCTTAACTATTCGTTTTTTCTTTTCCATTTTATGAGGAAGCATATCGTATTTCTTCATTACCCGATAAAGGCTTGTTATACAGCGGCTATACCCCTTCTTTCTTAGCCTGTGCCATAGTTCAGGCAATTCAAGATCGGGACATCTTCTGCGGTGGTCTTTTATCAGTTTTATTTCCGCTTCTGTATGTTCGTTAGGGTGATGGACTGCGTTGCCAAGGACTCCACACTGCCGTCCCAGCGGCTTTTCCAGAAATATATGAACGAACGTGTTTTGTTGTATTTTCGGCTTGCTCTGCTTACACCATATTTCTCTGCATACTTCATCAGGGATTGACGAAACTTCATGTCTTGTGTTATACTGTTCATGAGAGATAGACCTTCTTTCTGATTTGAATTTTGTCGGTAACTTTATTCTAACAGATTTTCGTCTATCTCTCTATTATTTTTTTCATTTTTGTCCAATATCTATTGTAGCACTACAGGCTGTTTATTTTTGTACTTATTTTTACACTTGATTTTTTATAACAGCTATGATATAATGTATGTATTGTTTTTAAGGCAATAACACATAAAATATAATTTATTACCGCAGATATTCTCAATACAGCGGTTAATGGGAGGATATTATGAGAAAATTAAAGCTTGCCGCACTTTTTTCAGCGGCTGTGATTATGCTTGCTTCTGCAGCAGCATGTAATAATAAAAAGGCAGAAAGCAGTAAGGAAGTTTCAAGAGGCGGCATAATAGAAAATGTAAATGTTACCCCTGAGGAAGAAATCGGCTCTATCAAGCACGAGGCAAAGCTTTTCGAACCGATTACTGTCGGCGATACTGTTTTTACTGTAAACAATATTATTGATATCGACCACGTTACAAGTGACGGACGCTACATATATATTGATTACACAATTGAAAACAAGTCAGATAAGGAATACCCTACTGACGCTATCAATAACTTCTATATCAATGTTGACGGCGTTGAGGATATTTTCGATATCCGTTCAGACGTATTTGCAAAGAGATATGTAAACGGCTATTCTTCTGAATTCAAGGTTGCTCCTAACAGCAAGGTTTCAAATTATGTAGGCTTTGTAATTTCTAAGGATGCAAAGAAGCTGAAAGTAGGCTATTATGTAACAGGTGCTGACAGAGATAAGAGAAATATTGTTCTTTGTGAAGCTACACCTGATGATTTTGTTGCTGCACCAAGCGGAATGATGAAAACAGAATAATAAACCAAGTCGAAGAAGCGGATTGTTCCGCTTCTTTTTATTGTTAAAATGTCGAAAAAAATTACAGATATACAGCTTATGATGATACAAGTATACAAAAATGTATAAACCCCTTGACATTTGAGCATAATAATGTTAAATTATAGTTAGCACTCAGGAGGTGAGAGTGCTAAAACTAAGAAAGGTTGTGTGTAGCGTGGACGATAGAAAGCTTAAAATATTAGCTGCTGTGGTTGACGAGTACATTAAAACAGGCGAGCCTGTCGGTTCAAAGGCTATTGCGGGACTTATTGATATAAAAGTTTCTGCGGCTACTATCAGAAATGATATGGCGGCTCTCGAACAGCAGGGTTATCTGGAACAGCCCCACACCTCAGCAGGAAGAATTCCTACATTTAAAGGATACAGACTGTATATCGATGAACTCCTTACGGTTGAGAGTCTTTCTCAGGAAGAAACAAGCAGACTCGATAAAATGCTTGATGAAAAAGAAGTTCTTACCGAGGATGTTATTATTCAGAGTGCGGTTACTACTCTGGCAGAGCTTACGCAATGTGCCGCAGTAGTTGCAAACTCGGCTCCGAAATTTTCGGTTATTTCAAAGGTTGAGGTTATTCCGACAGGTAAAAGAATGTATGTCATTCTTCTTATTACTTCAAATGGTAATATAAAGAATAAGGCTTGCAGACTTGAATTTGACCTTAATCACGAACAGCTTGAATTCTTTACACGCTATATGGAAGAAAACATCCACGGTGTTTCGGTTGAAGAGCTTTCAGAGGATATGCTTGATAAAATGGTAGCTGCAATGGGCGCTTATATGGTTGCTCTCTCGCCGCTTATCAAGGGCATATATGAGCTTTCCGAAGGCCTTAAACATGAAGAAATTACTTTCAGCGGAGAGGAAAATCTCTTTTCCTGCGGTGATCTCGATAAAATGGAGGTTGTTCGTTTTATTGAGCATAAAAACCGTATTACAGAGCTGCTTGATGATACGTTCAGCGGCATACAGGTTAAATTCGGTACAGAGGACGATAAATTCGTTATCGGTAATTCAAGTATGATTGTTTCAAATTACCGCAAGGATAACAGAACAGCAGGTTCTCTTGGAATAATCGGTCCTATGCGACTTGACTACGGAAAGATTATACCGTATGTTGAGTATTTTACACAGAAGCTCACAACGCTTATCTCTGAAAATGATGATGAGCTTGATGATATAAACTGACTTTCGGAAGGGAGACGAATGAGATGGATAATATAGAAAATGAATTAATCCCCGAAGAGAATACAGAGGCTGAAATCTCTGAAGAAGCTCTTGACGAAGAGGATGCCGCAAGCGAGTATAATGATCTTGCTTGTCATGTTGAAAAGATAGAAAACGAGCTTGCTGAGGCAAATGATAACTATCGCCGCCTTTTTGCAGAGTATGATAACTACCGCAAAAGAACAGCTAAAGAAAAAAGCGAAACATTCACAAACGCAACTATAAAGTGTGTTGAGGATATACTTCCTGTATTTGACAGCTTTGAAAGAGCTGTTGAAAGTGAATGTACCGATGAAAATTATAAGAATGGTATGCTTATGATTTACGGACAGCTTAAATCATTCCTTGAAAAGCTTGAAGTTAAAGAGGTTGCAGGAGTAGGAAGCGAATTTGACCCTAATATCCATAATGCAATCGGTAAGACTGACAGCGAGGAATACCCTACAAACACAGTTTGTCAGGTTTATATGAAAGGCTATAAGCTTGGTGATAAGCTTGTACGTCCCGCAATGGTAATCGTTGCAAATTAAGTCTGCATAAAAAACAGACTTTCACATACAAATAAAACAAATCAATTGGATTTACGGAGGTAATCAAAATGGGAAAGATTATTGGTATTGACTTAGGTACTACAAACTCATGCGTTGCAGTTATGGAAGGCGGTAACGCAGTTGTAATCGCAAACTCAGAAGGTGCAAGAACAACTCCTTCAGTAGTTGCTTTCACAAACACAGGTGAAAGACTTGTTGGTCAGGTAGCTAAAAGACAGGCTATCACAAACCACGAAAAGACAATTTCTTCAATTAAAAGACATATGGGTTCTGATTATAAGGTTGAAATTGATGGCAAGAAGTATACTCCACAGGAAATTTCAGCTATGATTCTTCAGAAGCTCAAGGCTGACGCCGAGGCTTACCTCGGTGAAACAGTTTCAGAAGCTGTAATCACAGTTCCTGCATACTTTACAGATTCACAACGTCAGGCTACAAAGGACGCAGGTCAGATTGCAGGTCTTACAGTTAAGAGAATCATCAACGAGCCAACAGCTGCTGCACTTTCATACGGTGTAGATAAGGAAGAAGACCAGACAATCATGGTTTACGACCTCGGTGGTGGTACATTCGACGTTTCAATCATCGAAATGGGCGATGGCGTTCAGCAGGTTCTCGCAACAGCAGGTAACAACCGTCTCGGTGGTGACGATTTCGACGAAAGAATAATCAACTGGATGGTTGAAGAATTCAAGAAGGCTGAAGGCATTGATCTTCGTGGCGACAAAATCGCTATGCAGAGACTCAAGGACGAAGCTGAAAAGGCAAAGATTATGCTCTCTTCAACACCTTCTGCTCCTATCAACCTCCCCTTCATCACAGCAGACGCTACTGGTCCTAAGCACCTTGACCTTACACTCTCACAGGCTAAGTTCAACGAACTTACATCTGATCTCGTTCAGGCTACAATGGGTCCTGTTAAGCAGGCTCTCGCTGACAGTGGTCTTAAGGCAAGCGAACTCGACAAGGTTCTTATGGTTGGTGGTTCATCAAGAATCCCCGCTGTTCAGGAAGCGGTTAAGGACTTTATCGGTAAAGAACCTTTCAAGGGCATCAACCCCGACGAATGTGTTGCACTCGGTGCTGCTATTCAGGGTGGTGTTCTCGGCGGAGATGTTACAGGTCTTCTTCTTCTCGACGTTACTCCCCTTTCACTCGGTATCGAAACAGCAGGTGGAGTTTGCACAAGAATGATCGAAAGAAACACAACTATCCCCACAAAGAAATCACAGATTTTCTCAACATACGCAGACAATCAGTCAGCAGTTGACATCAATATCCTTCAGGGCGAAAGAGAAT
>JAFWWU010000171.1 GCA_017523285.1 Ruminococcus sp. | reverse complement strand
TTCCTTGTTTTTCCTGACATTTTTACCACCTTACCTTTTTTTATTTCTATTATATCATGGCTAAATGTTTTCTGTCCAATTTATTATAACCGATCCAGTACGACTTCATCTTGAGGAAGGAAGAAACCTGAATGGACTTGCCGCTGAATATGGTATAACAAAAGCGAGTATCTCCAACTGGGTAAAACAATTTCGCGAAGAATGCCAAGTAAATAACAAAGCCCAAGCAGAATATGATTGCATGAAGGAAAATTTAAAATTAAAAAAACAACTGGCGGAGCTGAAAAAGGAAAATGACTTTTTAAAAAAAGCGGCGGCATTCTTTGCGAAGGAAATCGATTAGAGGCTTATCGATTTATTCAGAAGCATGGAGAAAAATATGGAGTCCGATGGTTAATGAGAAGACTCAATATTTCCCCAAATGCTTATTATAATTTTCTTAAAAACAGAAAATAAAAATATCATGAGTATAAGAATAAAATAAAACAAGAAATCATTGATATATATCATTCTCATAACGGCACAGACGGATACAGAACAGTTCGTGCATATCTGGTACGCAGAGGATATAAAATCAGTAATCCGACAGTTCATAAGTATATGAATACTGAGCTTCAGCTATTTTCTATTGCAAGAAGACGTAAGCCCGATTACGAGTACGGTAAACCACACAAAGTGTTTGAGAATATGCTTAATCGAGAATTTAAAGCAGATTCTATTAATCAGAAATGGTGTACTGATTTTACATATTTATTTCTGACGGATGGCAGTAAACGTTATAACTGCACTATTATTGATTTACATGAAAGAAGTGTTATCGCCAGTATTACTGATAAACATATTATAGCGGATCTGGCAAAAAGAACTCTGCAAAAGGCAATCGACTCGCAACCCGGATTAGATACCAGTCGTTTGATTCTACACTCAGATCAGGGAAGTCAATATACATCAAAAGAGTTTACAGAATATTGTGAATCAGTTGGTATAACACAAAGTATGAGCAGAGCCGGCTGTCCGTATGATAACGCACCTATGTATAATACTCTTAAAAATGAGCTTATCAATCATCATTACTATCATTACGAAGAAGAATTATATGAGGATGTCGAAGAATTTGCATATGTTCATTATAACCACGAACGTCCGCATTCATATAATAATTACAAGACGCCTTTCGAGGCACGCTACGAAGGTTAAAATATTAAATGTATATAATATTAGGTCATGGTGTTACAATTATGCTTGACCACAACATGTTCAGACATTCCTTTGCAACATTGCTTCTTGAAGAAGATGTAGACATCCGCTACATACAAAAGATGCTTGGTCATAGTTCAATTACTACAACACAAATTTATACTCATGTAGCTATGTCTAAACAAAAAGAAATACTAACTTCAAAACACCCAAGAAATAAAATGAACATATAAAATTAACCTAATAGAAACTATATCTATTCTATATTCTTAAACATCAATAAGTTTAAAATAATCTTACATATATTATAAGTGCAAAAATTTTTGATATCAAGTTTATTGCCTCAAACGCCAAAATACCGCCCTGAATGACAAATATAGACCTAGAATTCCAAAAATCGCAACAAAAAATGAGATCCTGCATTCAATTTAAGTAATGCAGAATCCCATTTAACATTCTGTCCAATTGTGTATCAGAAGCATTTTAGATTATACTTTCAAAACAAAAGCAATACTGTACTAACTATTTCGCCCATATTCCTTTAAAATCTCAGAAACTTTCGGATGAGCACCACTTGCGGTTTCCGCACGTTCAAGAAGCGTTTTTCCTTCCACATCTACTAAAGTAAGGTCAGCACCATTCTCGCACAGATAACGCAGGATTTTCTCACTTCCATATACTGCCGTAAATATAGAATCTCCTATTTCAGCTCCGTTCTCTACAAGAGTCACAACCGAATCATAATATCCATACTTTACTGCATTTTCAAGTGGTGTACTTACTCCTTTTGCATTAATATCAGCTCCACATTCAATAAGATACTCTATACATTCTGCACTTTGATACACATCACACAAAGGTGTTGATGCTGTGTCATAAACATCTGCATCTACAGTTTTTCCATGCTCTACAAGCCACTTGCACACCTCAATATCAGGATAAAAACTTTCTGATTCTATTGAAGCGCCCTTACCAAAAAGGTAATCACACTTCTCAAGATACTCATAATCCTTATATGGATTAAACCAATTTCTATGTACAAAGAGGTCCGACATTGCAGAATCAAGATTCATCTGCAAAATTTCTTCGTTTTCAATTGCAGAGATAATAAGTTCAGTAAGCTCATAGTTATTATCTATTAAAGAATATCGTAGCATTGAAATGTTATCACTTATAGAAACTCCTTCAGAAAGCAGATACTGTGTAGTTTCGTAATCGTATCTCAGGCAATTTGAAAGAAGCCCTTCTGAAGAATTATCCATCGGAAAAAGCTTATTCTCGTACATATACTTCACGACATCAATGTTTCCGTTTCGTGCAGCAATTTCTATATTAATATCGCTTTCGTAATCAATTACAGGAAATGTATCAGAATGTTTACAATTTACAAAATCATAGCCATAGCCCACGATTTTTTTAACCACCTCAGAATTACAATATGCAAGAGCTGAAGGTATCAGCTTCTCCCACACGTCATCGGGGAGATTCTCATTAAGCAAAGATAATACTTTTTCGCTATCTCCCATTACAGAAGCTTCAATGATTTCCGATAGTCCTGTTTCTATATTATTCTCTTTGCAATGCTCAACAAGCATACGCACAGCTTCAATACTTTGTATATATACTCTTGTTCCAACACTTGACACTGTTTTGGCAGACACCTCTGCTCCATTTTCAAGAAGGAGCTGTAACGTTTCAGTACGCTCATTCCAATAGACATAATCCACAACATCACTCAAACAGCTATCTACTGCAGTTTGCCCGGAATCATCCTTCAAATTCACATCAGCTCCTTCATTTATAAGGAATTGACACATTTCGTAATCAGAGTTATATGCCATATTCATCAAAAGAGTAGAACCGCCGTTAGTTGATCTTCCATTGACATCAGCTCCTTCAAGAATGAGAAGATATGGCAGACCGGTATATGTACCTGTTGATGTAACAGTGTATAAAAACGGATTGCTCTCCTTAATCACTTCAGCCCATGAAGGATATTCAAAATCATCAGGATTACATCCATTCTCAATATACTCACGAATCAGCTCAACGTTACCGTTCTCTTGATTTTTCATAATTGCATCACGAAGTGAATAATCAGATTCGGATTTTTTACCACAGCCTGATAGTAATATGAGTAGTGCAGTTGTAACGGCAAACAGTTTCTTTTTCATTTTTCCCCCTATTGTATACTCTTATATGAAAGATTTGATAATTGTTCATATAAGAATAATGCATTTATAACCGTAGATGTATAAAATTTGTTGTGGTCAAGCATAATTGTAACACCATGACCTAATATTATATATATTTAATATTTTACGCTTCATAGCGTGCCACGGAAGGTGTCTTGTAATTATTATATGAATGCGGACGTTCATAATTATAATGAACATATGCAAATTCTTCGACATCCTCATATAATTCTTCTTCATAATGATAGTAATGATGATTGGTAAGCTCATTCTTGAGAGTATTATAATAACGTTCCATAGGTGCGTTATCATAAGAACAGCGGTCTCTGCTCATACTTTGTGTTATACCAACTGATTCACAATAATCTGTAAACTCTTTTGATGTATATTGACTTCCCTGATCCGAATGTAAAATCAAACGACTGGTATCTAATCCTGGCTACGATTCGATTGCCTTTTGCAGAGTTCTTTTTGCCGATTACAAGTAGTTAATTGCTATAAAGTCAAATTATTTTATTTGATAGATTATGTCAGAAATTTTTGTTAATTCTGATTTTTCATCTGAAGGAATTATTATAATATTTCCTTCATTTTTAAGTTTTATTATAAATTCATCAATTCTTAATCTGATTAACTCAGAGGAAAGTTGATTAGTAATATACGGAAAACAGTATATTTTTTTTGAATTAGCATATCCAATTGCTAAAGAAGCACGCCAATGTTCATTTCCCGTATGTTTTAATAATCTATCCAATCTACTATGAGTTAATGAGAAATAGTTTACAATATTATCAAAACACAAAGAACTATTATCATGTTTTATGCCATAATTTATTTCATCTCTTACTGTGGGTTTATAAAATAAACCTTTCTTACATGATGAACTTCCTACACAGCAACATAGATCCGCAAGTTCCTTTTTTAAAACAGATACACCATCTATCTGTATATTTGTATTATGTAATCGAACATTTCCAGAAATCATTTGAGATAAAGCCAGATTTTGATAATCGTTACTTAATAAAGTATATATATGAGATGTGTTAAAACAATACGAACCTTCATTTATATACATTAATTTTTTCAACGTTTTTCTAAAAGGAATAAATATTTTTTCGCCTTTGGATTTTATAAAAAGTTTCATAACATAAAACACCACTTATTCCATAATTTTAACGTTACTTACATGAATATCACCAGCAATACACGAACGTACAGGTAGATATGAATTGATTATTAGTCTTTCAAATATACTTAAATCTGTATTTTTCCCATTAAATGCTGGATTAGGAGCAAACCCAGAATAAGTTTGAAATGAAATAATCACTTCTGCGGAATGCGCTCTAGATAAATTTAATGCTATTTTGTTTGGTTTACGTTCCCAAGCATATACATAATTCCCTTCCCATTTACTTCCTCGCATTATATTGGTTTCTTGTATTGTTAAAGCGTTTTCATAAGTTGTTGCATGATAATATGTTTTAGGTTCATCAGGAAGTTTGGGAAATTTAAGATTTCGTTCAATAGAGTCAGCGTCATCTATATCCTTTGTTTGTGAAGAATAATTGATCCAATCAAAAGTATTAGCGGTTTTAGCTACTCCACTGATTGCAGATCCTGCTATTATTGCTAAAGCAACACCCAATCCTGCACAATCACCAAATGGTACAGGACCATCTGCAATCGCTAATGAACCAGCAGCTGCAAAGCTACTTGAATTTTTGATAAGTTTTTACCTGTATTTTTTACCGCTGAAATTGCAAATCTTCCTACATTTTTTCCTATTTCTTTTATATCTTCAAAACGAGATTTACACCATTTAGTTAATGCAATATGCCCACTCGGATCGATGTAAACGATAGGGTTATTCGCACAATAAGTATAAAGATTCAGACTCAGCGGATCGCTGATTTTACCTGAGTAACTATCTCTTGTAATAAATCTACCAATAGACGGATTGTAATATCTCGCTCTGAGGTAAATAGTACCAGTCTCAGCGTCATAGTACTCACCGCAGTAACGGAACGCATTTGTGTCTGAAGCATCAATATTCTTTTCAACACCAAAAGCATCATATGTGTAAGTTTTTGTAACATTACCATCTGCATTTGTGATGTTCACAACATCGCCATGTGCATTCTGAGTGTAGTATGTGTATTCAGATTTTGCACCATTGAAGAAATTGTACTTCGCAACAAGATTTGTACCGCGGATATAGCAACTTGCCTCATAGAACTGATTTTCAACAATATCTGCAACAATCTGCTGACTGCCGTCCCAAACATGATTGATTGTCTATCTGTTGATAAATTTCATCTCTTAGACGGATATACCTATTGACATATCCGTCTATTTATAATTATATTTCATTTACTTCAATTGACTTGCAAATGATTTTCAATTTATCACCAGAATTTATAAGTATTTCTATTCCGAAGAACTCAAACAAATCCATTGATTCTTGATTAGTATCTCTTAAACGAGAGTTTTCTACCATTTCAAGCCTTAATAATTTATCGAAAATTCCTGTGGCATCTATTTTAGACCAGCAAACCACATTGTAACCCCCACCCCAAAAATCACAACAAGTCATCTCATAATAGAGTACATCATAGAATTTTAAAACATAATCTTTTCCCCATTCACCTTCTAAATTAATAGTAATTATTTTTTTTGAATGAGTATAAATAACTTCATTAATTAATGAATCATGTAGATTTATTTTATTTATATCACAAATATTTTTAATGTTTAAAATCATTTTTTCTTATCCTCACAAAATTTTTGTATATGAAGTTGCTGTTCTTCCTCACTAACTATACCTCTTTTGAACTCATCAATAAAAACAGCCAGTTTCTTCAAATACGCTCTTTCTCTTATTGAATTTCTAATTTTATATAGGGAAACAACGGTAGAGATCAGCGTAACATTGGTTACAAATCCGTCATTTGTGATGAAATCAAGGGTTGCTTCTGCAATTTCAGCTAAACAACTGAAAGATTCTTCCTTTATGGAATTGCTAAATGATTCGGCTAAAGGCATATTGTTACTCATTAATTTTCCTCCTTAATAAGTTTCCTATACATCCCCATAAGCTTCGCCACACACTCTGATTCAGAGTTCAGCTTACCCCAGAAGCCATACGTTTCCCTAACAGCACGGTCGTTGAGCTGATGTGCTTTACACAGTCCGGGCGGCATCACCGCTTCGTCGTAGAGGTCGGCGAGGGAGCAGTCGGGATACTTTGCGCGGGCATCAAGTATAGACTGTGCGATTTCCTGCTTTTCGTCGCCTTTGTCCTGCCAGTATTCAGCGAATGCCTTCACTGCGGATTTTTTGTTCTTTTTTCGGTCATGATTGTTCTCCTATCGCTTTCTTAAGCATTTCTGTATATTCATCACACGCCCACTCCGGTGCAGTAATCCTCATCTGTCCTGTAAATTGAAATAGCCATCCCCAGAATGTCGGGCTGAGCTGCACCTCTACATTTGCTGTGAAGCTGCCATCCTCGCATGACTGGATTTTTGTATCTATTCCAAATTTTTCATATATATAATCGATCATCCATGCATCGAACGCCAGCGTCACCTTGGCAGTTTCACCACCATACATCTTAAATACCTGTGCGTTATACTTCGCAACAGATCGACTGCGAATAATTGCATTTTTGCTTATCTTTTCTTTGAGAATCTCTACCCATTCAATACGGTCAAGTCTGTAATTGTAATTCTTGTCAGCAACAGGGTTATAGCAGGTGAGGTAGTACTTATCGTTATTGTATACCAGTGCGATAGGCTCTACTGTATGGATTCCATTTTCTGAACGATATACTTTTTCACGATGTTCGTTCAGATGAAAGTATCGTATGGTGACTTTTTTCTTTTTGCGAATTGCTTCCTCTAATGCCTCAATAGTATAGTAAATTCGTTCATTGGTGGATTTTGCAGAATTAAATCTTACAATACTGCTTTTCAAAAATTCAGCTTGTTTATCACTGCTCAGGCTTACGATTTTATTCTTCAGTTCCTGCGTCTTTTTTTCTGTCAGAAGTTGTGATGCTTCTACAGCATCCAACAGCATACGCAGCTCCGGCATACTAAATGCACGATCTGCAATGAAGTATCCTTTCGCTCTACCCATCTGGCATTGTTGTATCTCATAACCCTGATCACACAAGGTATGGATTTCCGAAGCGAGTATTCTTCGATCGCAAGAAATGTCCATGCTCTCTAATCGCTGACAGATATCGGTTGTTTTCATCGGATGCTGTTCATCTGTTTCTTGACGCAGTAATTCCAACAGTTTCAGAAGCTTCAGTTTTCGATTTCTATCTTTCTCCATGTGACACCTCCGCAAACAAGATATGTTTAGTAACATTATAACATATTTTTTTTAAAATGTAAATATCATGTTGGCGGTGTTGACCGACAATAACAAGAAGAATTCATAGAATTAGTTGTTATCTTAATAAAAAAATGATCTCTAAGAATAATCTTAGAGATCGCAATTAAATATTCGGAATGCAAGATATTAGGTTAGTTTTGTTTTAATATTTATTAAAAAAGGTGATTTATAAGAAACCTCTTTATCTGATTTCTGAAGAAATCGTCTTATGTTGATACTGGAATTATCGATACCGATTCAAGCTTTTGAGTAAAATAGTTGAATATTAATGATATATCCTTATCTTCTATTATCCAGCCGCCGCCATACAGACCTGAAAAGTACCAATCAAATTTTCTCCATATACATTCAATATCCTGAAAAGTATATTTGCTGAATAATTCAGTTGCTTCTTTGTCGCTCATTTCACTGATTTCTTCAAGAGTAGGAATTCTGGTTTGTTCGTCGCTGCTTAGAAGTTTTTCTTTCATAAGGTGAAAGTCAAATATATCAAGTTCACCATCTTTAGATAAATCAGCTGCATTCCAGTTGTTTAGTATAATTTCATCACCGTAAAAACTGTCGTTAAAAAGCCATTTCTTAAACGTAGAAATATCGGCAATATCGAAAATACTATCTAAATTGACGTCACCTGAAATTGCATTTGGCTGGTCAGGCGAAAAACACTTTTTCAAGTAAACGTTAAGATTTAATTCTTCACTTTTTTTAAATCCAAAGCGGGTATTTGTAACGATTTCGTATTTGTAGAATATACCGTTTTCATCGGCGTGATATTCATCACTATACGCAAGTGTATATGTATAATCTCTCGGTAGATTTTCAATAGTGACAGTGCTGTTATCGGTTACTTTCCAGCTTTTTATCTCTTCCTCAGTTTCTGAGCCCTCAATGAGTTTTGCGGTAAGCTGAAATGTTCCGTTTGTTTCGGTGAAAGGTTTATCTGTATGTGCATCAATAAGATTTAGTGTAATTTTGCCGTATTCCGCAGATTTTGTCTGGTTGTACAGATTATATTCATAATTCATATCTTTGGTGTTTTCTGCATTTACGGCAATCATACTTGAGCATATTCCTTGCATTGTTATTACTGCTCCGAGAATCAATGCTGTTATTTTTATTCTCATTATAATTCCCTCCGTTTCCTATATATGCAAGTGGGCTTTTACACTTCTTATTTTAATTATAAATTTCTATATACTTTCTTGTCAATATTCAGAGTGACTGAAATTGTGTTGGAAATATCGGCATATTGCTAGAAGTATATATGTAGTTCGCGCCTTATTTTGTTGCCAATTTAAATATTATTATTCCTCCTCGTTTATAAATATTAAAATAGCGTAACTATACAAGTAATGTCAAAGTTATTAGCATTAAATATTGTCATTTTTGGTTCAATTATATAATACTTCCGCTGATGTTCAGCGGAAGTATTATAATTATATTAAATTAGAAAGTATCAATCAGTCCGACAACGTATTGTTGAATTTTAAGTGCATCAATTATATTGATTCCGTCATTATCTCCGCTGACGTCTGCACAGCTAATCCTATCAGAGATGATTGAATATTTCTCGCAGTTGAGAAGATATCCTTTTACCAGAACAGCATCGGAAATATTAACATAGCCGTCACCGTTTGCATCGCCCTTAATACTATTGTTTTCAACATATAATGGAAAATCAATGCTGCATGTTGCATTTAAATTACTGTTCAACGTAATATATAAATACATTTTTGCTGCTGTTTCTACATCTATTTTTTCATAATTATATGAAAGACTTAAGTTGACTCCACCAATTGTTTCAGAAATATTGAGGAATGTATCTCTGATTTCACAATATGATTCGGGGATATTAAGCATTTTTTGGAATTTATACTTGTCAAGAGTTGAATTCCCGCTTGGATCAGTAAATACATATTCGGGTGAAATATCATTGAAATTACAGATTACTGTTATTGATTTGATTCCTTGACTTCTTTTTTCTAATGTTTTCATTAATTCATAAGCGTTACTATATTCGTTTGCAACTTCATTTGAAAGGTTACAGATTTCATTTTTGTTCATTTGAATGAATTCTTCAAAATCATATAATTCAGTAATGCTTATATTATCAGATTTACCTTTAGTGTAAATATTTTCATATCCATTTGAAACTGTTTCCTGAACAAGTGCGGCAGAAATACTGCTGACAGTGAAATCGTAAGAAGAATCAATAAGCTTTTCAAATCCGGCATAGAAATCTTGCGAGCAAGTGCTGTATGCAAGCGGTGTTGAAAATGCAAAAAAGTATTTTAATCCTTGATTCCTTTCTGGCTGATATACAAGTTCAAATTCGTTGAATTCTTCTACGATTTTTTCTGTACTGAAATCAGGAGAATAAGAATTTATATATATACCTTCTGAAGCCCATAAATCATCCCGACATATTGTAACTATATATTTTTTATCTATTGATTTAACACAGTCGTATTCCTTTAATACGTTATAGACATTAGTTATAGAAGTTGTTGTGTATTTATTTGTTTCTTCTGTTTCTGCAAGTTTATTAGGAGAGATTTTTGCATTTATTTCTTCTACGGGAATTTCTGAGTTTTCATCAAATGTAACGACTGTATATGATGGCATTTCATTGAGGTTGTAAGCCTTGTAATCATCTGTAATTACTATTGCATTTGTGTTATTTGCTGAATCTGTTTGCTTGGAAATGGTGAGAGTATTCTCGCCAAGGCTTTCAATATAGTTATCTAATCTTCCTGTTGCTATTTCTTCTTGTTTAAGAGCCGACACATTTACAGGGCTTGATGCTGTTACGGCAAGAATTGCCGCTGATAAAATTGATAATACTCTTTTTTTCATAAAAATACCTCCTTACAAATTTGAATTGTTTATGATGATTTAATATCTTAATTTTAAGATACTATTTCCAAAATAAGAGCTTTTAGATTTTTCGCTAACACATTGTTAGCTGAAATTCTGTAGTAGTTTCCGTTATAATCAAAGAAAATGTCATAGAACTTGTAATCAGAAAAGCTGTTTATTTCTGTATGTGCATAGACATAAGCTTCTATTGTATCAGGTGAATTCGGAATCTGAATATAAGTCGGATTCAATGTATCGGTATCATACCTGATACATCCTGTAGGGGAGTAAAGCCTGCTTATAGCTACAAAAATATCCGAATTATTTTTTCCGTTGAAATTATAATAAACTTCATCTTTTATAAGTGTTCCGTCGTTCTGATAAGTGAAGCAGAATTCATCGTTTCCGACATAACTTATGCCCAGGCTATAAGGCAATGTATTAACTGCATCTATAATATCAATACCGAAATATTTGTTTATCACTTTGGAATTATATGTTTTTTCATAATGAAGCGCAGGGTCATAATATGCAGGTGCAAGATTAATACTTGCATTTATTACATTGACTTCAAAAATTGGTGCTGTGGTTACGGGCATAGCAGGCATTGTTGTCAGTGTTGGCA
>JAFWWU010000170.1 GCA_017523285.1 Ruminococcus sp. | reverse complement strand
TGACCGAAGAGGTAACCAACTTCACGAGCACCTACACCGATATCACCTGCAGGAACGTCGAGGTCAGGACCGATGTGTCTTGAAAGCTCTGTCATAAAGCTCTGGCAGAAACGCATAACTTCTGCATCTGACTTACCCTGTGGATCGAAGTCTGAACCACCTTTACCGCCGCCCATTGGGAGTGATGTAAGGCTGTTCTTGAATGTCTGCTCGAAACCGAGGAACTTGATAATTCCGAGGTATACGGATGGGTGGAATCTGAGACCGCCCTTGTATGGACCGATTGCAGAGTTAAACTGAACTCTGAAACCTCTGTTAACCTGAGTTTTACCGTTATCGTCTACCCATGGAACACGGAAAATAATCTGTCTTTCAGGCTCAACGATTCTCTCAAAAACACCTGCGTCGATGTAATCCTGTCTTTTTTCAGCAACAGGTTCAAGAGTTTCAAGAACCTCTGTTACAGTCTGAATAAATTCAGGCTCGCCCTGATTTCTTTTTTTTACTCTTTCAAGTAAGTCAATAAGATACTGATTTTTTAACGCCATTGTTAAAAAACCTCCTTAATTAAGAGTAACCGCACTGCAGTCCACTTACATTATAACACCATTTTTTTCCAATTGCAAGAATTTTTTTTAATATTCAATAAAAAATTTATCTTCTTACAATTTCAATGGTATATGGTTTAAGATTTATGGAATCTTTTTCAACTCCGTCAACAACGCTCATCATAGGCTTCGGAAGACTGATTGAAGCATTTTTATCGGAACTATTGAAGAAAAAGATATAGTCCTCCATGCCGTTTGTACGGGTTGTAATCTCAATCCCCTCAGGCATTCCTTTAAGTCTTGGCACCTCGCAGCTTTTCATAAGCTTATTTGCAAGCTCATAACATAATGCAGAATCAATAACAGCTCCTATGTAATAAACAAAACCGTTGCAGTATTTATTTACGGTAACAGCAGGTGAAGCATTATAAAGTCCCGATGTGTAATCAGCATAGGATTCCGCTCCTGAAAGCTTTATATTATCAATCCACTGACTGCATGAATACTCTCTGCCCTTTTTATCAGTTATTGTGATTTTCTCATCAGAAAGCGATGAATATTCAGGAATTTCAATACCTGCAAGCTCCTTGAAATCTGTCGGGAGGCTTTCATTGATACAGAGATTATTCTGATTTTTCACTCCGCTTCGACATGTAAGAATAAGAGTACCTCCATTTGATACAAAACGATATATATTTTCAGTTGCTGTATTGCTATTTACAAATAATGACGGAGCGATAACTATTTTATATTCCGATAAATCGCAGTCCTGCCCGATAATATCAATATTTGCTCCGAGCTTTGAAAATGCCTTATAGTAAAGCTTAAGATGCTTTATATAATCAAAATTCTGTGACTGCGGCTGATTATTCAATGCAAATTTACTTTCATCCGAATACAGAATTGCAATTTTTGAAATATACTTTGTCTTGTAAATACATGAAAGCTTTGAAGCTGTATTACATAAATCCAAAAATTCGTCATAACGTCTTGACTGGATTTTCGAATGGTCAAAAATGCCCTGTGAAAACATATTCTTGCCGCTTACAGGAGCTCTCCAGAGATAATTTATAACAGTATCAGCACCATGCGCAAGTGCCTGAAGAGCAAATCCTTTAATCATATCAGGCTGCATATTGACAGCAACACTGTTTTTATCGGCATTATTCTGATTTGCTACCCAGAATCTTTTTGATTTAAGTCCACGCATAAGATCAAGATAAAACGCCTGAGAATCTGACTCTGATACAGGATTATTATCAAAGAGAGAAATGCTGAACAAATCATTCATTTTATAATAATCTGGAGCATTTTCGCCTATAAATGTATTCGTTGTGACATAAGCTTTATCATTGAATTTTCTGATATTATTTATCTGCATTCTGATAAAGTTTCTTACTGAATTACAGGTAAAACGCTTATATTCAAGCTCAAGTACGGGATTGCTTACACTATTAGGCGGTGCAATCTGATTCCAGTCGTTGTAAATAAATGGATTACCGAACGCTTTGTTGATATTTTCAATTGTTTCGTATTTTTCCGAAAGCCACGCTTTGAACGCTTCAAGGCAATTCTCGCAGGTGCATATATCAGCTTCCATTTCATCATCTATCTGCCATGCGGCTATATTGGGATTTGAAGCATATCTTGCCGCAAGAGCTTCGATAAGTCTTCCCGCATAATCAAGAAAAGTATCAGAATTTATACATCTGTTGCCCTTTTCACCGATTGGTCTTATGCTTCCGTTTTTATCAACTTTTACAACAAATGGAGACTTCTGATATAGCCATAACGGCGGATGTGACGTTGGTGAACAGAAAATAACGGAAATTTTATTCTGTGCAAATATTGAAATAAGCCTGTCAAGCCAGTCAAAATCAAAATTATTATCGGCAGGCTCAAGCATACTCCACGATATATCTACAAGTCTTACTGTCTTAACACCAGTCTGTGCCATTTTTGCGGCGTCCTTCTCCCAGCTTTTTTCATTGAAATCTGCGAGTGAATAATCTACTCCTATCTGCATAAATTACCCTCCTGTTCATATTGGATTTATATGTTCAATCAATATTATATTCTATAAGCTGACAATTTTCCATAAACCATGAGCTATATTCATCAGTAGTCATATCATTAAAATAAGTGTGTATAACTCTGCATACTCCGCCATGGCTTACTATAAGAACGTTTTTATCACTGTATTTTTCTATTATTTCATCAAGTACGGAATAAACTCTGTGTGCAAGCTGTAAAAGAGATTCTCCGCCGTCTTTCATTTTCATACCGAACTGACGTTTATTCTCATAAAAACCATCGGCATATCTGTCAAGACCTTCAAAAGAACCATAATCCCATTCACGCAGACGTTCATCTGTAATTACAGAAAGCCCGAGTGCGTCTGCTGCAAACTGAGCTGTCTGTCTTGCTCTTTTCATAGGAGAGGATATAATAATATCAATATCTCTAATATTCTTAACCTTTTCAGCAAGTGCGGCAGCCTGTTCGATGCCTCTGTCAGTCAGCGGCAAATCAGTTATGCCGACAATTCTGTTTTCAAGGTTCCACTGAGTTTCACCGTGTCTTGTCGAATATATTTTCATTTTATATTTGTTTCCTTTGCAATGATTATGATGAAGCTTTTAATAATTCCTCGGCAGTTTTAAGCATAAGGTCAGTCGGATTTTCTCCGCCCATAATTCTTGCAATTTCAGCAACTCTGCCTTTATAATCAAGCTTATATACCGATGTTGATGTACGCTCGGCATCAGATTTCTTTTCAATCATAAGATGATTATCAGCCATTGCCGCAATCTGAGATAAATGAGTTACGCATATTACCTGTCTGACTTCGCCGATTTCACTTAGCTTTATTCCTATTTTCTGTGCCGCCTTACCGCTTACACCCGTATCTATTTCATCAAATATCATCGTAGGTATGCTGTCCTTATCGGCAATTACACTTTTAAGTGCAAGCATTATTCTTGACAGCTCACCGCCCGATGCAATTTTGCTTATAGGCTTAGGCTGTTCGCCCTTATTTGCAGAAATAAGGAATTCTATGCTGTCCATTCCATTCAAAGTAAGCTTACCATGTTCCTGCTTTACTTCTAAGACAACATTCGGCATATTAAGGAATTCAAGCTCATTTGTAACGCTTTTCACAAATTCCTCGCCTGTTTTCTTTCTGAATTCCGATAAAAGCTTTGCCTTTTCTGTAACTTCTTTAAGAAGTTCATCACGCTTTTCTGCGAGCTTTTTAATTTCCTCAGAGGAAATATCAAGCGTTTTAAGTTCTTCAAGCGCATTATTATACATCTTTACAAGCTCATTGCAATCGCAGAAATACTTGCGTTTAAGCTTGTTTATTGCATTGATACGCTGTCTGAGATAATCAAGGCGCTCGGCATTAAGCTCGATTTTCTCGCAATGTCTTGCAAGCTCTGAGGAAATATCTGATATTTCAATTTCTGCCGCCGCAAGTCTTTCATAAAGCTGATTATACGGCTCATCATCAGATAAAAATGTAATTTCACCTTCTGCCTCAGAAATAAGCTCGCATACGCTGTTTTCTCCTGAAAGAATTGCTGTACAGCTATTTAGTGCTGAAATTATCTTCTCGGCATTGTTAGCAATTTCAAATTCTTTTTCAAGCACTATATCTTCATTCTCTTCAAGTTCAAGCTCGCCTATTTCTTCAATTATCTCATTGAGTGAGCGAATACGCTCTGATTTTGCACTTTCGCTCTTTTTTATTTCACCAAGTTTTCGTGCTGTCTGCTGGAGAATACGAAAGCTTTCTCTGTAATCTGACATAAGATTTTCATTGCTGCCAAACAAATCAAGAATATCTATATGCTTTTCGCTGTCAAGCAAAACCTGATTATCATGCTGTCCATGTATATTAATGAGAAGCGCTCCTATTTCTTTAAGCAATGAAACGGATGCTGTTCTGCCGTTGATTCGTGCAAGACTGCCTCCGTCAGCTGAAATTTCTCTTGTAACGGTTATTTCATCATTATCGTGTGATATGCCAAGCTCATCAAGCTTTAAAATTATATGCGGTTCAAGCTCTGTGAAAAATGCTGTGATAACTGCCTTTTCACATCCTGAACGTACAATATCCTTTGTTATTCTCTGTCCGAGAACTGCATTTATTCCATTTATAAGAATAGATTTTCCCGCACCTGTTTCACCCGTAAATACATTGAGTCCGTTTTCAAGCGGAATTATAGCTTTCTTAATAACTGCAAGATTTTCTATGTAAATTTCTTTTAAAATGATAATCACCGCCTTAATTCAGGAGTAAAATTAAGAATTACAATTCAAGCTCTTTTGCAAGCTTTTTTGAAAATGCTCTGGCATCGTTTTCGCTTCGCATTAATATAAAAATAGTATCATCACCTGCAAGAGTTCCGACAATATCAGGATAATTCATAGAATCAAGCGACGCACATACAGCCTGTGCCATACCTGTTCTGCATTTGAGAACAACAGTATTCATCGCATAATCAGTTCCTACTATCGCATCTGTGAAAAGCTTTGTATCAGGAGTATTTATAGTAGGCTTCATATACTTATATACGCCGTTTTCATCCTGATGCTTTATAAGCTTCAGGCTCTTTATATCTCTTGAAACCGTTGCCTGTGTTACATTAAAACCACGTTCATTAAGAAGCCTGAGCAAATCTTCCTGACGGTCTATATCAAATTCAGAAATCAAATCAAGTATAACTTCAAGTCTGTGTTCCTTCATTATTAACCTCGTTTATTTTATTGACTGCATAAGCTTATTTCCAAGCGATTTATGAAACGAATTTTCAAGCAGGTCTATTATTTTGATTTTATAATTACTTTTGTATATTTCAAGCTTCTGCCCTCTTGACAAGGTAAGCGGATGCTCTCCATCAACGCTTATATATACATTTGATTCTCTGTCTGTCGGGCAGGTATTTACTACTTGTAAACGTCTGTCTGCGGAAAAAAGCATTGGTCTTGAAAAAAGCGAATGAGGACAGATAAGTGTCATTTCTATACATTCAAGATCAGGCTCAATTACTGGTCCGCCTGCTGATAGTGCATAGGCTGTTGAGCCTGTCGGAGTGCTGAAAAGAACTCCGTCTGCACGATAATTTCCAATGAGATAATTCTCAGAATAAACCGCAAAATCACATATTTTTGAAAACTGTTCGCTGACACATATATCATTTAAAGCAATAAGCTCTTTTTTTTCTCCGTTTTCCTCTATACAGCAGTTAAGAAGCATTCTTTCAGAAACGGTATACTGTCCGTTTTTGAGAAATGCAAGCTTTTCAAGCTGATTATCTTCAAGTGAGGCAGTAAAACCGAGCCTGCCCGTATTAATTCCGAGAAGCTTTGTATCACAGCCGATAAGCTGTTTTGCACAGCGAAGAAGAGTTCCGTCACCGCCGATTGCAATTACAGCTTCAGACATACTTGCCGCTGTTTTTATATCAAGAAAGCTTACATTTTTAAGCTCTGAAAATGCCTGTGCATATTCTTCATCAACAAAGACATTTATTCCAAGCTCTGAAAATATACGGCATACCTCTTTTGCACAGCTTAAAGCATTTTTCTTTGTAAAATTCGGATATAAAGCAATATTCATTGTTATTTCCTTTCATCCGTTTCTGCAAAGGCAGAATCAACTATTTTCTTAAAATCAAAACTATTACCGACAGGAGTTTCCTTTTTCAGATAAATAAGATATTCAGTATTTCCGCTTCCGCCCTTTATTCCTGAGCCTGATAATCCGAGAGGATTAAACCCAAGCAGAATTACAAAATCATATATCTCTTTCAGCACTCTAAGATGAGCTTTTTTATCCTTTACTATGCCTTTTTTACCGATTGAGGCTTTGCCTGCTTCAAACTGAGGCTTGATAAGCACAGATGCTTCTCCGCCGTTTTTCAGAATTTCAAACGCTTTTGGCAATACTTTCGTAACCGAAATAAACGAAACATCTATTGAAATAAAATCTATTTCATGCTGAAAAAAATCAGTATTTATATTTCTGATATCGGTATTTTCAGCATTGAATACTCTATTATCATTTCTTAACTTTTCATCAAGCTGATCATGTCCGACATCTACCGCATAGATATATTCTGCACCATTCTGAAGCATACAATCTGTAAATCCACCCGTTGAAGCACCTATGTCAACGCATACTTTACCATTAAGTGAGAGATTGAACTCTTTTACTGCTTTTTCAAGCTTCAAACCGCCTCTGCCTACATATCTGAAAGTTTCTGCCGATGAAATTATGTCATCAGTTTCTTCAACATTCATTGCAGGCTTTGAGGCTGTTTTTCCGTTCACAGTGATAAATCCGCCTTTTATAAGCTCCTTTGCACGTTCACGGCTTGTAGCGATATTTCTTGTTATAAGCTCTGAATCAAGCCTTGGCATCACCTATGCTCCTTTTTTTCACATACTCAATCATAGTTTTAACATCTAGCCCGATTTTCTTCAAGCAGGATTGTGCTGACGCCTGTCTGATAAAGCCCTCGGAAGCAACTCTTGAATAATCACCGATGTATCCGCTTTCAATAAGAATATCTCCGAATATTTCAGAAATTCCTCCGAACTTATAGCCTTCTTCAAAGAAGATAATTCTCTTATACTTCTTAGCTTCTGGAATAATCTGTTCATTTATCGGGAAAATCTTTGTAAGCTTCAATATATCGCATTTTATTCCCTCATCCGAAAGTTTATCTGCTGCACTGTATACATCATCAAAAATGCGTCCGTAGCTTATAAGCAGAGTATCTGCATTTTCTTTTCTGAAAAATCTGTATTCTGTATTAAGATGTAATTTATCGAATTCTGATTTATCATTTCCTCGTGGATATCTTATGGCAACAAGTCCTTTTTCATCGTATATAGCAGAACGCAGACACATTCTTACTTCCTCATAGCATGACGGAGAATATATAACAGTATTCGGAATAGATGTAAGCATTGATACATCAAACATACCCTGATGTGTTTCTCCATCCTCTCCGACAATTCCTGCCCTGTCTATTCCGAGTACAACATGAGTTTTTGCAATTGCCACATCGTGAATAAGCTGGTCAAACGCTCTCTGGATAAATGAGGAATATACCGCAAAAACAGGCACAAGCCCCATTGAAGCAAGTCCTGATGCAAATGTTACGGCATGCTGTTCGGCAATTCCGACATCGAAAAATCTTTCAGGAATTTCACTGCTGAAAAACTGTAAGCCAGTACCGTATTTCATTGCGGCTGTAATTGCACAGATTCTTTCATCCTTATGAGCTATTTTTACAAGCTCTTTACCAAATACAGTTGAATAACATTCATTAACAGATACTTCGGGATTGCCTGACATAACATCGAATTTGGATATTCCGTGATATTCTCCTGGATTCTTCTCAGCAGGAAGATATCCCTTGCCCTTTACTGTCATAACGTGTATGAATACAGGAACTTCATAGCTTTTTGCAGTATTAATAACCTGTTCAAGCTCTGTAAGGTTATGACCATCAACAGGGCCGAGATATACAAATCCCATATCTTCAAAAATTGTACTCTGCTGTAAAATTCTTCCCTTTACAGCGTCTTTTGAATTTTTAATTCCCTTTGCAACGGGCATACCTACAACAGGAATATGTGTAAGAGTTTTTTCAATTGCTCTTTTTGTTGTTAGATACTTTTCGGTTCCTCTGATTGAACTCAGATACTTTGCAAGTGCTCCGACGTTTTTTGAAATTGACATTGCGTTATCGTTGAGGAAAACTATGAGATTTTCGCTCTTTGATTTTCCTCCGTTGTTAAGGCCTTCATAAGCCATTCCGCCTGTCATTGCACCGTCGCCTATAACTGCAACCGTATAATTATTCTTATTCTGTACACGCATTGCCTCAGCTACACCACAGGCAACTGAAATAGATGTACTGCTGTGACCGCTTATAAAGCTGTCATGTACCGATTCCTCAGGCTTAGGAAAACCAGAAATCCCGTTTTCCTGTCTTAGAGTTGAGAATTTATCAAGTCTGCCTGTTAATATCTTATGCGTATATGTCTGATGACCTACGTCCCATATAATTTTGTCCTCAGGCGAATTGAAATTACGATGAATAGCCATTGTAAGTTCAATTGTTCCGAGATTTGAAGAAAGGTGACCTCCAGTTTTTGAAACGGTTGAAATCAGAATCTGTCTTATTTCCTTGCAAAGATGATTACATTGAGAAATTGAAAGCTTTTTAAGATCCTGCGGAAGATTAAGGTCACTCAGTCTTACATTCTTTTCATTTGCTACTTCCTTCATATTCTAAACGCAGTAAACTGCACTCCTTTTAATTGTTTCTGACAAGAAGCATATTTGTAAGCTCAACAAGAAATTCATTGTTATCGAACTTTTCAAGTATTTCAAGTGCTTCCGCTGTAATTTCAGCTGCAATTTCCTTTGCCTTATCAACTCCGTAAAGAGTTACAAAGGTCGTTTTATTCTCTTCTGCGTCACTGCCGACAGGCTTACCGAGCTCTTCCTGTGTTCCGATTACATCAAGAATATCATCTATAATCTGAAATGCAAGTCCGAGCTTGTTTGCAAATTCAGCGGCATATTTTATATGCTCATCATCTGCGCCTGCACAGATACAGCCCATAACGCATGAAGCCTCAATAAGCGCACAAGTTTTGCCCTTATACATAAGACGGAGATTTTCTTCGGTTACATCAGATTTCTTCTCGTTTTCCATATCTATAACCTGTCCGCCTATCATACCCTCTCTGCCTACACATTTAGCAAGATGTGAAATTATCTTCACCTTTTTTTCAGCAGAAAGCAAACTATCATCGGAAATAATTTCAAAAGGCAGAACTGAAAGAGCATCTCCTGCTAAAATTGCAGTTGCTTCATCAAACGCCTTGTGACATGATGGCTTTCCTCTTCTGAAATCATCATTATCCATAGCAGGTAAATCATCGTGAATCAGAGAAAAGGTATGTATCATTTCAATTGCTGCGGCAGGAGCATATGAAGCCTCAATTTTTCCGCCGCACGCCTTGCAGAATTCATATACAAGAACAGGACGAATTCTTTTTCCGCCTGCCTCAAGTGAATAATTCATAGCGTCAATCAATACCTTGAAATACTCTGTCTGCGGTGTATTGGAATTATAACCTTTCAGATTATCTTCGGTCAGTTTTATATATTCATTAAGCTTATCTGTAAAATTCATAATAAACTCCAATCTTAATATCATATCAGTATAAATCTGAATATATCTGATTTATTCTGCATCTGTAATTTTAAGCTGAGCTTCCTGAAGCTGTTTTTTACATTCAGCGGAAAGCTTTACTCCGTTTCCGTAAAGCTCAACTGCTTTTTCAAGTGAAATATCGCCTTTTTCAAGCTCTGTAACAATATCGCTGAGTTTTTTCATATTTTCTTCAAATGACATCTTAATCCTCCGTTATAATGTCTGTAACCTCGGCATTGATTATTCCCTTGCCGAGTCTTATTGAAATTCTATCGCCCTTTTCAGCCTGTGATGCGTCATTTATAAGCTTATCTTCTTTATATACAAGAGAATACCCTCTCGCAAGAACCTTAACGGGACTTAATCCGTCAAGAGCTGTCATTTTTTCCTGAAGCTTTGCTTCACATCTGTTAAGCTTTGATAAAACGGCATTTCTTAATCTGTTTTCAAGCAGAGTAAGCTTCTGTTCGTTGATTTTAAGCCTGTTTTCGGGAGAAAATTTAATAAGTCTGCCGTTTAAGCCTATAAGCTGTTCTGTTTTACTGTCAAACAGTTTATTTACAGAGTTTTCAAGCCTTTTTTCAAGCATTTCAATTCTTTCGATAAGCTGTTCAGTCGAAGGTGCGGCAAGCTCTGCCGCCGCTGACGGAGTAGGCGCACGAAGGTCTGCGGCAAGGTCAGCGATAGTAAAATCAGTTTCATGACCGACAGCAGAAATCACAGGAACCTTACAGTTATAAATTGCATAGGCAACCTTTTCGGTATTAAAAGCATTAAGGTCTTCAATTGAACCTCCGCCACGTCCTACAATCACAACATCACAGCCTGCATTTTCAGCCGCAAGTATTCCTCTGCATATCGAATCAGGAGCATTTTCTCCCTGTACAAGAGCATTTACTGTATAAAGCTCTCCGATAGGATATCTTCTTGAAAGTACATTTATAATATCTCTTAAAGCAGCTCCGCTTTTTGAGGTTACAACGCCAATTTTTTTCGGAAATAACGGAAGCTGTCGTTTATGTGCGGTATCAAATATTCCAAGCTTTGAAAGCTTTTCTTTAAGCTGTTCAATTGCAATGAAAACTGCCCCCGCACCATCAGGCTGAATATCCGTAACGTAAAGCTGATATACTCCATCACGCTCATAAACAGCTACACTTGCAGAAACTATAACAGACATTCCTTCCTCAACCCTGAATTTCAGTCTTGAAGCGGCTGTGGCGAACATAACAGCCTTTATTGCGGCTTCTCCGTCTTTAAGCGTAAAATAGAGATGTCCGCTTCTGTAATGGTTAGTGAAATTCGAAATTTCACCCTTTACCATTATTCCCTGTAAATTCCTGTCCTCTTTAATTTTAAAGCCGATATATCTGTTAATCTGAGCAACAGTCAGTACAGCCATTGATTTTCACCTGTTTCAAATAACCGAAAATTGCAACTCCCGACGCATTGTCGCATGAGAAAGAAGGCTCTGCAAATTTTGCATCACCATAAACGGCGGTTATTTTATTTTTTATAATTTTATCAGACATTACTCCTCCCGCAAATACAAGAGGAAGTCTGCCATATTTCTGTATCGCATATTCCGTCATTGAAAGTATAGCCGCTGTAATATATTCAAGGCAGTATGCGGCTATATCCTCTTTTGAGCAATTCTGTTCAAGCATTTTTCTGCATTGATTTTCAAGCCCTGAAAGACAACAGTTACCATCTTTGATAACAGGCTTTATTTTAAAGCTCTTTTGGGAATTGTAAGCAAGCTTTTCGAGCTCGGCACCGCATGGAAACTCAAGACCGAGCATAAGTCCTATTCTGTCAACAGCCTGTCCTGCTTTAAGGTCAAGCGAGGAAGAAATCGTTTCAATATTCAGAATATTATCTTTATCGGGGGTACATAACAGGCAATCGGTAGTTCCACCGCTTACATGAAAGGCAATAAAGCTTTCATTGCAAAGTGAAAGCGAATCAACCGAATATAATGCGGCAAGAATATGTCCTACCTGATGTGAGGTTGTATGCAGAGATATTTTATTCAATGCAGAATATGACCTTGCAAAGCCCTCTCCGCACAAAAAGCAAGGCATATATGAGCCTTCTGCGTTTCTTGGTTTAGCGGAAGCTGTAATACATACAGGATTGATACTCCCTACCGTTTCAGATAACTCCTCTATCATTTCGGGCAGCTGTTTTGTGTGATGAAAAACAGCGTCACTCTGCCTTAGACCAAGCTGTCCCGCTTTAACGGGCAATAATCTTTTTGCCTGATATATTCTATTTTCTTCACTTCTGTATAATGCAACAGAGGTTGTATAATTACTTGTATCTATGCCGATATAATCAGGCATTTGCAGGTTCCTCCGCTTTGCTGTTTTCGGCATCTCTTGAGAAAGCTCCGAGAACACCGTTGATAAATGAAGTATCCTCCTGATAAGTATATGTCTGTGAAAGCTTTATAGCTTCGCTGATCGCAGCATTTACAGGAGTATTCTCCTCATATATAGCCTCGTAAAGAGCAAGTCTTAATATCGCAAGATTAAGCTTTGATATTCTTGAAACTGCTCTTGATTTACTGTATTTTCCGATTATTGCATCAAGCTCTTCAGCGTGTTCAACTACACCGAGAACAAGCCCTCTTACCTGATCGTCAACAGTTATTTCGTCAACCTCGTCGGCAATTTCAAAAAGCTCTTCTACATCGTCATTACGCAGAAGCTGTTCAAAAACAATTTTAAAAGCACAATCTCTAACTTCACGTCTTGTCATTTTAAATCTCCCTTTTATGTTTAGAATTCCACACCGTCAACAAATACATTGACTCTTGCAACAGTAACGCCTGTCATCATCTGAATATTTTCTTTAACTGCATTCTGTACCTTTGCAGCTACTGCGGCAGCCTTTTCACCGCTTTTAACGATTATTGCAACATTTACAGCAATAACATCACCAATGAGGTTTATCTTTATAGCATTGCTTTTTCTGCTCATTAACCCTTTGCCGCCTTTAAGACCTGCCACACCCTTTACATCAGATGCGGCAAGTCCTGCAACAGTTATTATAACATCTTCAGATACCTTAAGAACGCCTTTTGCAGATGTATTTTTTTTATCCATTATTTTAACCTCCGTTCAGAAAATATTATGTTAAAATATATAAATAATAATCTGAATAAAATCGTACAAATATATTATACCAAATAATTTTGAATTGTTCAACTACTTTACTTCAAAAATTCTGATATTTTCTGCAGAAATTTCTGTTTCACCAAGAATTACCTCTTTTATAGCCGCCGCTTTTGCTTTGTCAAGTCCGTCTGTCTTTACTACAATCTTTGCACTTTCACCGTCAAGATATGCAACACAATCCTCAAATCCCTGTGCTTTTATAAGAGATTCAATATTTCCCTCACATTCAATAAGCTTTGAAACTTCAACAGCCGCAAGAGCATTTGTTACCATTTCATCCTCTGTTATATCTCCGCCGCCGATAATTGATTGCAATGTCTGTACAGCTTCATCTCTGTTGTTCATCTTGTCAAGTCTTGCCTGTGCAAAATAATCTGTTGAATCTGATGCAGTAAGCTCACCGTTTACAAGTTTTGTTTCTCCGTAGGAAGTATTATCTGTAACCTGCTTTGTATTATCCTTTTTTTCGCTTTTAAGCGGTGACGGAGCAGTTACATAGTTTATGTAGACAGCCACACCAAGCATAAGTGTAAGACAGCTCATGATAATCTGTTTCTTTCCGATAATAAATGATGGTTTTCTCATTGTTTTTCTCTCCTTATTTCAATAATGTTACATAAATTCTGCTTGTGGGAATATTAAGCGCAGTCGAAACACTTTTATAGATAGCTTCTCTGACTGCGGCGGAGTTGTTTCCGCTGTATGCTACAGCTATACCGTTTATCTCGGGTGTCCGCACTGTTTCAACAAGTGCAGATTTCCCGCTGTTCGCCCCTACCATTACATATTGCTTTTCCTCCTCCTTTTTTTCATCTGTAATAATTGTTCTCCCCTCTTTCGCAAATACAAGCTCTTCATCAGAACCAAGTGTTATCAATACTTCTGCCTCGGAAACGCCCTCAAGAGCACATATAAACTTTTCAAGCTTTTTTTCGGTTTCAATACAAAATGATATGCTGTCTTTTTTCCCCTCATCCTTTACTTTTTTATCATCTGAACTCCCCGTAAAAACAGATGAAAGCATTATAATGCACAGACCTGCTGTACCGATTGCAACAAGAATTCTTGTTCCGCTTTTTTCAGATGTTACTTTTTTTATCAGTTCACCCACATTCAGCTTCATTTATTATTTCAACCTCCTCACCGAGCCGACTACGAAGAATATTCTCTGCATCGGTATATTGCATTGTATTGATAATTACCTTACTAATATCTATGCAGTTTGTCTGAGAAATATTAATTTCAAAATCCAATCTGCTGTTTTTTATGCCTGCATTATTAAGTTCATCCCCTATAACCTCACTTAAATTATCCGAAATCTGTTTTCCAGTAAAGCATTACACATTTCAGCAGAAGCCGCATAAGATTCATTATCCCATAAATTCTGCTCAAAGCTTATTGATTTATAATCAACTCCGCTGAAAAATGACGCTGTAAGTGTTATGAATATCAGTGAAAGCAGAAATTTCATCTGTCCTTTTATTCTTGTAACAGAAATAAGATTTTCAATTATAAAAAAAGCTATAGCGGCAAAACAACCTGTTTTTACAAACTCACTCAGCTTATCCATTTTCTACCCTCCCGTACTTGTTTTCATTATTATTGCCGTACATATAATGAAAAGCAATGAAAATGAAATCATAATACTTACAGCAATTGAAATTCCTGTGCCTAAACTCTGCAATAGCTTCGAAAGAGGTTTTACCGAGAAAATATCTGCTGCGGCATTCCCAAGCATTATTACAATACGATATGCAAAAAGCTCTGCAAGCGGCGGAAGCAGTAATACTGCTATTGCTGTTACACCTGCCATTCCTGCGGTGCATTTTACTACAGAAAGACTCCCCTTTACTGTGGAGTATGCATCTGAAACAGCACTGCCTATTACGGGAACAAATCCCGAAATCATAAATTTCGCACCTTTTGTCGCAAAGGTATCTGTTACTGACGAAACAGTCGCTTTTAAGGTTAAAAATCCTGTCAGCAAAGTTGTTATAAGAGTAAAAATCCATATTATAATCTTATGTACCGATTTTATCATGGAATCAATTGTATCGCTTGAATATACGCTGTTTATTATTGCAGCCGCACACGTCATGCATAAAATCGGCATAAAGAAATTCTGTGAAATCTGTACCATAAGCTGTGAAGCTGCTATTGTTATTGCATTATACGCTCCGATTGTTGTTATTCCTCCCGAAAAAGCCGATACTGCCGCAAATACAGGAATAAAAAGAAGCATAAACTCTCCGCCGTTTTTCATAGATTCAGAAGCATTTTCAAAGCTTGTCATAAGCGGTTCACTTATAATTGTAACGGCTGACACAACGTATACAAGTCTGAAAATACTACTGCTTCCGTCTGATGACAAAGCTGAATTATTTATGTTCTGTATAAATGCGGAAAATACAGTAATGAGTATCAGTATGCCAAGCAGTTTAAAAGGAGCTGTCATCCTTGATATAACAGACTCTTTCATAGCTTCGGAAAGGCTTTCTACCGATAATTCATCTACATCATCCATACTGAAATTTATATCAAAATCAGCAAGCATATCATCAATCTGCTGTGTTATTTCATCTGTCTGGGATATACCTTCTTCAATTTCCTCGGCATATACTATTTCAGCCGAAGAGGAAATGAACATAAATACAATAAAAACAGAAAAAAATATTGTTACAATTCTTTTCATTTGAACTACCTCTCGCAACTATAAAAATGACGTGACGATTTCAAGTAATGCTTCAAGAACGGGGAGTGAAATTACTATAATTGCACCTCTCCCCCAAAGTTCTGCGGCTGATGCTATCGCACTTTCTCCGCAGTCACGGCAGATTCCACACGCTATTTCTGTTATAAAGCATATAGCCGCAGATTTGAATATAAGTTCAGGATAATTCTCGCTTAGTCCTGCCGATTCAAATATATCCGTTATTTTTGATATGACAGGAGTTATCATGGTAAAAAAACCTACCGCAACAAGAGCGCATACTCCAAGTGATATAAACATTGACTGCTCCTTGCAGTATTGTTTCAGCAGAACTGCCATTACAGCTCCTGCCATACAAAAAGATATTACTTCAAAACAGCTGTCTACCATAATCCGAATACCGTCTTGACTGTATCGAAAAGATTTCCGATTTCTTCAACAATTATAACAAGTACAACTATAAGCCCCGCAAGAGTAGTCATCATTGCCTGCTCCTCACGCTCAGCTCTTTTCAGTACAAGATTAAGCACCGCTACAATTATCCCTGTTCCCGCAATTTTAAAAATCAGATCAATATTCATTTTATCTCCTCTATATTACAACAATTCCAATCATTATTCCTGCAAGAAGCCCGACAGAACGATAAAGCTTCCCCTTGCGTGAATATTCATCATTACGTCTTGTTTCTATTCTTTTCAGTTGTTCACTCAACAGCTCAAGCGAAGAAAGCTGACCGCTTGTATCGCTTGTACCAAGCTTTGACGCAAAACAGAGTAAAAGCTCTTTTTCTTCATCTCCGATTTCAGAATCATAACGTACCGAGCTTCCCCATTCCTGAGAAAAGGTGTTTTTTCCGCTGTATACAGTCGGAAGCCCTTGTATAAATTTCATCTGCGATAGCTCTGACTGTGATTTGAGTTCGCCTGCAATTTCATAAAATGTCATCTGCTTATATCGTATCATAACCGATATACTGTTTACAGCTTCAATAAGTCTGCGGCATGAATTTCGGTAGCTTTTAAGCTTATTTGAAGCATTGATTCCGATTCCCGTACAAGCCGATATTACAAATATTATTCCAAGATATCTAATCATTGCATAAGCTCCTTATTTCCTTTATACTGCCTGCATTACCGCTTCCCTCAAGAAACACTATATAATCAAACACCGATTGTTCAATAAGCTTTGAAATGCATTGTCGCTTCATAAGCTCATCTGAATTATAAGCATGAGCAGAAGCGGCAAATTTTACTCCGCATCCGAATCCATGCATTATTGCTTCACAATCAGCCATGCCGCCTATTTCATCACATACGATTATTTCAGGGGAAAGTGAACGAATTGATGAAATAATTCCTCTTTCTCTGTCAATCCCGTCATATACATCTGTAAAAACTCCGATATCGTTTTCGGGGATTCCGTTACAGCAGCCAGCAAGCTCACTTCGTTCATCAATAAGACTTACTGTGTATCTGTTTCCGAGATTTCTGCATAAATCACGAAGCAATGTAGTTTTCCCAGAAGCAACTCCTCCGCATATAAGCATACTTTTAGGCTTGTCTGACATATATTTATTGAAAATATAATCACTGCATCCTTTTATTTCTCTCGGTATTCTGAAATTTACAGAAGTTATATGTTTGATATTTGAAGTATCATAATCCCCGATACTTCCAGCAATACCTGCTCTTATTCCGCCCTCGATTGTTATAAATCCGTTTGAAAGCTCACGATTATAGCTATGAATTGAAAAACTGCATATAGCATTTAAAATCTGATTTAAAGCTTCATAGCTGATAACAATTCCGAATGAAGCATTACTGCTTAGCTTGCCGCTTTGCGTTATAAATAATTGTTTGCCGTCTTTGGTTACAGTTACAGGGCGATTAACTCTGAACCGTATTTCGCTTATTTTTTCACGTTCGTTTTCGTTAAGCTTGTCTATGTAATCTCTGAATGGCATCGGAATATACCGACATATTACTTCAAATGGATTTTTTCTGCTCATCTACTTCCACCTCTTTGACTTCTCTTTGTACATTCTATGCTTGTACAGTTTCAATTATGACATAAAAAATGAGCCTGATTTTCATCAGACTCATTTAAACATATTAATATTGTGTTATGCTATTTTTTCATCAAATGTAAAGATCATAACAGCATGACTCTCTAATTCATTTTCTTCCATTAAACAGAAATAAATTGTTCCGTCATCTCGTAAATTAAAATTACAATGATATTCTTCACCATTTTTTCCTGTAATATAAAATGAACCAAAAACATCTTCATTATAATCAATTTGTGTTCTGAAATCATCAAATTTTTCAAAATTTTTCAGCTCAATATCAGCGTATACTCGTCCGTCAGGTAATTTTTCAGCGGAATTTACAACTACTTCGTAGTCCTTATCAGGAAATGCTCTTTGTCGCCATGTGCCAACAAATTTATACATCGGATTTGATAACATTCTTGCTTCGTTCAGAATTTCACAATTTCCCAACGCTTCATCTCTGAGCTGTGCATATGGTATATATTTATTTATTCTCCAGCCATGTACGGTTTTTATTAATTCTACTTCCTGCGGATACATATATTTGTAATTCTCATCAATTCCCAATTCTGATAACTGCCCCAAACAACCTCTTATAACATAGCTTGAATAATCAAAATATACATCCGCAATAATTCTTTCATTGTTTCTGCTTTTGATTTTAACATCACCTATATTATTATAATCAACAATAAAAGCAGTAGCGTCACCATAAGCAACTTCTTCATAATATGCTTTTCCATTTTTTTCAATTACAAGATTTTCAAAATTAGTTTTGTAATCTTCTGTAAAACGCATATAGATTTCATCATAAAGCGTCTGTTTTGACTTGTTATCAGGATTGAGCCACCAGTTTCTGTCAGCAGGAAAACACCATCCTTTTTCTACTGCGTATTCTATAAATGCCTTGCCTATTGCTTCGGAATCTGATTGATATTGCTGATAATAAACCTCCCCTGAATACTGATAAGGTGTTACAGAATAATATGTGTATTTATCAGCATTGCAAATCACTTTTTTAAGCGTTTCAGCAAGCTCTTCATCTGTCATATTTTCTTCATCTATAAGCTCAATCGGAGTATAAGTCGGAGGCGTTTCATCAGGTCCGGATGAAATAGCAAGAGTAAAGTCTGAAACCTTCCACTCACCATTTACATTTATAAGTGTAAACGGCAATTCAACCGTACTTGCTGTTTTATCATATTCTATTCCGTCATTAAACAATGCTATAATTGTATATTTTATTTCATTATCATTTACGCTATCAAGCTTAATATCCCAACCATTATAAAATATATTACAAAGAATTGATGGTGCAGGTGATATATGATAATAAAGAGTATCATTGTATTCAGTAAATCTATCATCTTTATTAAATTCCCACTCTGAATCAAATACAGAATAATACATATTTTTAATATCTTCAACTGAATTGATATTCTCATCATTTACTATATGATAGTTAAAAAAGTCTTCAAATGAATCAGGAAGCATTTCATTTTCCGCTGGCTGTTCTAAAGTAAAAAGTGATGTAGCTGCTCCGTACTGAATAATAAATCTCTGTAAAGCGGCTTCATAATATGCATTTCCTATTTCAAGAAGCTCTGCATCATCCTTGCTCTGTAAATCTGTAAGAGGATAATTGTATTTATCCTTATAGATAAAATCGTTTTCATCTGTTATTATAGCTTCAGTTGTTGTTTCTGTTGTTGTATCTGTAGTATCTGTTATATATGTCGCATTTGTTGCGGCAGGTGGCATCGGATTATCAACTATCGGTGTTTTGCCTATTCTTGCGGCAAGCCCTACTCCGCCTGCAATAACTGCAATACTTGCAGCTACTGTTACGATTTTATATATAATTCTGTTGTCCTCTACTCTTTCAACACCGCTTACATAATCTGCGTTTTCATTTGTACTATGTATAAATCCTGCCTTAGCTGAAAGCTTTTCCTCCATTTTTTGTTTAAATTCAGGAGTATAATCGAGATTTTCAAAAACATTGTTAAAATCCTTGTGTGTCATTATGCATTCTCCTCCAATTCCAGTTTTAATTTTTCTCTTCCTCTTCTTAGCAGAGAACCGACTGTATTTTCACTTTTCTTTAAAAGCGATGATATTTCTTTGATTGTATATCCCTCATAATAATAAAGATACAGGACTGTTGAATATTTAGGCGGAAGCGAGAAAACCATTTCTTTAAGCTCTCTGCTTTTTTCCGAATTATCCTCTGCCGCCTGTTCGGGCAGCTCTTCCATATCTACTCTGCCCTTTTGCTTCCAGCTTGTTGAATAATTCTTCCCCCTGTTAATCGTTACTCTTATAAGCCATGCTTTAAGATGCTCATCATCATTAAAGCTCTGATTTTTCTCATGAAGCGTTAAAAATACATCCTGTGCTATATCTTCTGCTTCATTGTAATTTCCTACATAACAGTATGCTGTTTTCAAAACAAGTTTTCCGAATTTTCGAAAAGCATACAATGCAGTTGTCGTTGTATCATTCATTATTTTTTCACATCCCTATATTAATTAAGGTCTTCGAAGTGCCCTTTGTCAATAACACAATTTTACATTCCTTTTTTGTGCATTTCTGAAAAAATTTTTCAGAAAAAAGTAAGCTGTCATAATCCGAAAGAAAATGACAGCTTTTCACTTATTTTTTGCTTCTCTTGCATAAGCAGCAAGAATACTGCTTGCATCTGCCGCATCTATTGATAAATTCCCGTCAACGTCACCGAGCGTTACAGTTGAAGTACTTTTCAAGGTTATGATTTTCTGCTGCATATTTGCTGTTTCGTCTATATTAATCGAAACAGCTGTTATTATCTTTTTATACATAAATACCCTTCCTTAATTTAACAACATTTAATTATAACATATCAGATATATGTTTTCAAGATAAATCAATAAAAATCATAACCACCCGTCAAACGGGTGGTTTGCACAAAGGCTAAAAGCCTTTTGTTACCGGCCAGCGCCTAAAGACGCTGGCTTTCACTTTGTTCAAGCCTATTGCCATTGCCGCTTTTGCCGCCCCTTAAAGGGCGTTC
>JAFWWU010000169.1 GCA_017523285.1 Ruminococcus sp. | reverse complement strand
TTTTACAAGCATTACTATCTGCCTTTTAAATTCGTCTGTATAATTCCTTGTTTTTCCTGACATTTTTACCACCTTACCTTTTTTTATTTCTATTATATCATGGCTAAATGTTTTCTGTCCAATTTATTATAACCGATCCAAGTTCGTGAATCTCATTAAAAAGTACACTGTGATTGACCAATTGGATGCCGCCATTCTGAATGAGCTGATTGACAAAATCGTGGTGCACCACAAGGAAGTGGCTGAGGACGGCAGAGTATTTCAGCAGGTGGAGATTTACTACCGCTTCATCGGCAAACTGGAACACGCCGCAGAATCGGAGAAAGCGGCGTAGAATCGGGGTGAATTCCCTGTTTTTTAAAACGAATGAAACGTCGCTTTATAGACAGCTCATGGTCGCAGGTTCGAATCCTGTCACAAGCTCCAAATAAAACCTCGGAAATACGTCGTTCCGAGGTTTCTTTTTATAAATATGAATTTTTCAGATAGTATGCTCTATATTATATGCATATTATTGTAAGTCTGGTTTATTTTACTTTTGCTAATGTCAAAGAAAAATTAAGTAACCCCAACAATTAGCAGTACCAAATTCGATTGCGTTGCATTATGACTAACTTTATGCTATAATATTTGTGCAGACCTAACAAACTTGACGAAGCAGCAGATTTTTCCAAAAATTACTTCGCCATTTTCAAAAAAAATGGTACTAATAAGTGAAAGGGTAAGATAATAGCCCCTGAGAGGAGGAATCCCCACATGGATAACGGTGAAAGTAGCTACCGCCGTTTCCTTGCGGGCGACAATGAGGGACTGTATGAAATCATCTGTACCTACCAAACAGGTTTGATACTATATTTAAATAGTTGTGTTCAGAATATTCATACAGCAGAAGATATGGCGGAAAGTACATTTGTGGAGTTGATGATAAAACGTCCGAAGTTCTCGGGGAAAAGCTCGTTTAAAACATGGCTATATGCAATCGGACGAAATATAACCGCAAAACACCTCCGAAAACTCTCAAAGCTCAGTGTCGTTCCGTTGGAATCACAGGAATATCTTGCTGATGAAAAAAACGTCGAAAGTGACTACATAAAAAGTGAACAAAAGCGTTTAGTTCATCAGGCTTTACACAGTTTAAAACTGGAATATCGACAAATTTTGTATCTGTTCTATTTTGAAGGTTTTACCAAAGAAGAAGCAGCCTTGATTATGAAAAAAAGTGAAAGGCAGATAAAGGATTTGTTATTCAACTCCAAGAAAGCATTAAAAAAAGAGCTGGAAAGGAGGGGCTTTGAATATGAAGAATTATGACGAAATGTATCAAAGTGTTCTCTCCAAATATGACGAGTATCAGAAAAAAAAGAAGAAGCGTATCCGCACAATTAGGCGTACAGTTCCTGTATTAGCCTGTTTCTGTTTAACGATTGTGTTGGGTGTTGGATATTTGGATTACTTTAAAAATCTCCCACATATCCCTGTACAACCTAATATAATTGAAGAATCAACTATAGAAGCTCCAGATACTACTACAGCAGTAACAAACAACAACACAACGATTCAGACAGAAAATATAACTGAACCTGCAACTGCAACCTCTCCTGTTCAAAGTTCAGAATCAGATCGAACAGCTTCAACAGAAGCTCATCAACAGCAAACAGTTACTACTGTTGTTTCAGAGACACAATCAAACATCAAAACGGAACCGGCTACTGACAAGTCAACAGAAACACAAGTCCCTGTAACGACTAAGCCTGTCACAAATACACAGCCTGTTACCGAGCTGCAAACCACCTCTCCGGTGCAAATCCCAACGGAAACACAGACCTCTGTTGTTAGCGATCATGAACCCCCAATTGTAACGGAAACAACTGAGCCTATCCTGCCTGTAGGACCACCGGCACAGCCTATTCGTTTTACTGATATAAACGATGCCATAGGTGCAGTCAATGCAAGCGATGTATCTTCTTATCCAGAACATGAGCAAGAATCCTATCGTTATATGTTTGAAAGGATCAAAAGCGATAGTTTTCTTTATCAGGTTAACAACACTGATACGGTTTCTCTTATCGAAGACAGAGGAATTTCACTATTCCCATACGCTAAATATGAAGATGTTGGCGTTGGGTGTTTTGTAAGATATAAGGATGTTAACTACCACATTACATTCTACTATGCAAATCATGATCTGATCGCTCAAACAAATGGTATCGCAGATTATCTGCAATACCGTATGGGGCGCAGATGTGATAAAGAAATCAATATTTCAGATACAAATGTGAGCTTGTTCTTCGCTGATAATGGGCAGACATATGCAGGAGCTTTTATTGATAAAGAGCATTATTTCGCAGTGAATACTGTCGTATCTGAGGAGGAGATGATTGAATTTTTAAGTGCGTTAAGCTTTGAACAAATACCGCTTTAATCTTAAAGAATGGGGTGATTATATGAAAAAAAAGCAGATTATCGCAACTTTGACCGCTATGTTATGCTGGATGAGTACAATTTCTGTTCCGGGTATGGCATTGACCAGTGCCGCAGAAACTACAATTGACCATACTGTACAGTCAGAACTTGATAGTCCTGTCTTTGGGATAGGCATCAGTGAAGAACCCGACAAGACAGCTTATGTAATTGGTGAGGAGCTTGATCTGACAGGTCTAAGACTAAATGGCAGTTACCAAATTGGTGAACTCATTAGCTGCATTATGGACGAAGACTATCAGGAACTTCTTAATAGTAATGTTCCGATCAAAATAGATACATCTGGATTTGACAATACTAAAGCTGGTACTTATCATATTTATGTTTTGTACGGTGATGCAAAGGACTCTTTTAAGGTAACAGTATATAATGATCAATTGGAGCTATCAAAAAATAATACCGCATCATCAGAAAGCATAAAAGGCGATGTAAACGGTGATGGCTCTTTCGGTGTTACCGATGCGGTACTGCTCCAGAAATGGTTGTTAGCTGTTCCTGATACACATCTTGCAAACTGGAAGGCGGCAGACTTCTGCGGCGACGACAGATTAGATGTATTTGATCTGGCGCTGATGAAGCGTGCCTTGATTTACGGTGAATTAGTCCGGCCAACCTCTCCGACAACACAGCACATTGGTCTGAATCATACCGATGAAGTCGTTGAGCTTCTGAACAATTATGATCTGAATAATTATCATGAGTTATATCGTGACAGCCTGTGTAAAATGTTTGAGCGTTTCAATGAGGACGGATATATCTATACTTTCACTGGTAGTGATAATGACGGAAATGCTATTACACTCCGTGAAGAGCAACCGAATGCAGCGATCGTTTTGATGCCATATATGGACTATGAGGACACCGGTATCCTCTATCATGTAGCCTATAAAGAAAAATACTATCAGGTTTATTACTACTTCACCGATCCTGCTTATCCTGCATCAAATCTGTGGGATTATCTTGAACATCAGCGAATGAATATCAAGAACATCAAGCTTGTTGATGAAAAGTTCGGTATTGTAGATTTCAGCGATGACAAGCAATCTGATCTGTGTGCCTTTTATGTGATCGACGATACCCATTACTGCAAAGTCAGGACTTATGAGTCGGAAGATGCACTCATAGACTTCTTACAGGTTCTGAAACATGATAAGTTGGATATTACGGACAATACCGACGCCGATCCGATAGTCCCCATGACAGCGCAGCCGGTCAGCTACAAGAATATGGAGGCTGCAATTGAAGCAATCAACAACTGTGATATGAGTGCCTCTCTTGATGTTTATCGTGAAGATTATCGCAATATGTTCGAGCGATTCAAGAACGATGGATTCATCTATCAGGCAACAAATAATGACCTGGTCAAGACAAGAGAGGAGCGTGGGACAATTCCCGTTTTGACAACAACGGAATATGATAGGTGTGTTTGCTACTTATTTGCTAACAAACCGCATTTCGCCTTGTCAATGATTTCTGTTACCTGTTCTTCTGAAATGATGGATAATGGAGTTCTTACAAAATTAATGGTATAGCCAAAAAACAACAGGTGCGTAACATCTCGACTTGTTACGCACCTGTTGTTATCTCTTTAGTAAACTTTGAATAATTACGCTCAGATTTCAGGAGTATATTCCTAAAAAACTTGACGTTGTGAATTTTTAGGAGTATAATGTATATAATAGAACTGAAAGGGAGGTTTTTGTATGCAGAATCGTATTGAAAGAACCGTATATCTTGAGTGGCTGAAAAACTGGAAAGAAAAGCAGATTATTAAAGTTGTTTCAGGAGTAAGACGCTGCGGCAAATCTACGCTGTTTGATATTTACAAGGACTGGCTTATAGAAAATGGGACAGAGAAAAAACAAATTATCAGTATAAATTTTGAAGATATAGAGTTCGAACATCTTTCCGACTATCACGCATTATATTCGTACATCAAAGAACGGCTTACAGCAGACAAAATGAACTATATCTTCCTTGATGAAATACAGCACGTTAATCAATTCGAGAAAGTTGTTGACAGCTTGTTTCTAAAGGATAACTGTGATGTTTATATTACAGGCTCTAATGCTTATTTTATGTCAGGTGAGCTTGCTACTGTTCTTACAGGCAGATATGTAGAACTCAAAATGCTGCCATTATCCTTCAAAGAGTTTTGTTCGGGACTTGAAGAAGCTGAAAATATGAGCAACGCACAGAAGTTCAATCTGTATATAGAACAAGGTTCATTTCCATATTTACTGAAATATAAACGCAGTAAAAATGATGTAAGAGATTATCTGCGTGATATCTATAATTCTGTTTTGCTTAAGGATATAGTCGCAAGACTTAAAGTGTCTGATGTTTCGACACTTGAAAATGTGACGAAGTTTCTTCTGCATAATATCGGCAATATTGTGTCTGCGACCAAAATTGCAAATACGCTGAAATCTCAGGGGAAAGGTGCAGACCAGAAAACAATCGACAAGTATCTTCGTGGACTTACTGACAGCCTTATGCTTTATGAAGCACAGCGATACAATCTTAAAGGCAAGATGTTTCTTAAAACCAACAGCAAATATTATACTGTAGATATAGGACTCAGAAATATGCTTGTAAAAAGCAGTGAGAGTGACATCGGGCATATCCTTGAAAATATAGTTTTTCTTGAACTGAAACGCAGAGGTTATGATGTATATGTAGGTCACCTTGATGACGGCGAAATTGATTTTGTTGCAGTAAACGGAGATGATATTTCATATTATCAGGTTGCAGCAACTACTCTTGATGAAAATGTTCTGAATCGGGAGCTTGCACCATTTAAAAAGGTCGGAGATAACTATCCTAAATATCTGCTTACCCTTGATGAGGTGTTTGGTACAGCAGATTATAACGGAATTAAGAAACTGAATGTTTTGGATTGGCTGTTGAAGTAAAACTGCAAAAATATCCTTGAAAACAGGTGCGTAGCGTCTCAATTCGTTACGCACCTATTTCATTTCCTTATCAACTCCGTATATTCCTCAAGAGCAATTTCGCCGTCAAGAGCCTTTTGTCTCAGATCAAGAGCATACTCCGCCCATTGTGCAAATTCAGTTTTGCTCATAGTTTTCTTCATGAAACGAGCGTAATGCTGCTTGTACGCACGGGTGTAGATAAGCCATACAGGATCGGACTTGATTTTCTCAGCGTAGCTTTTACGAAAACCGACATCACGACAGGTTCTTAATGGATTACTGCTGACAGCTCTTGTGCAAAAGTGGGAAAAGGTAGTGTGTTTCATAATAAACCAACGACCACAGTTACTGCATTTAACAGGTATATACTTTTCTTCAATGCACTTGAATAATTCAAAATACAGATAAGCACCGAGCGATGTGAAACGGTAAGTTTCGCAGAGTATCGGTGCTTTTTCTGTTTCAATGACTGTATGTCCTACAGATATACTTCCATTTGAGATTAAATTCTTGTATTTATCTGAAACACTTAATATCTGTGAATATTTCAAAAAGCATTCCCTCACCTTTTCATCAGACGGATAATTATTGTGATTGCATAATTCATCTGCAAAAGGAATAAGGGTACGTCTTATACGCATCAAATCAGAAGCAAAGTCCAGAAACTCCTGTGTAATACGTTCAACACGTCCGACAAACTCAATATACTGCTGATGACTGATAGGGCTATAAAAAGCATACTTCTCCTCGATATGAAATTCTTTAAGGGGTTTAAGCAGATACAGTTTCTCAGTTATATATCCATCTGTCGGAAGTGGTGCTTCGAAATCAACATATTCGTCGTCATCATAATTATCATCATCATCTGTGGTACGTGGTTGTTCAAAATCAAATATTGGTTCATAGTAATTAAAAAGATTCTGCAGTACTCCACGTCTGAAATGTTTCTTGTCGTATGGTGGCAATTTTTCAGCAATATCAAACAGCTGTTCGTAAACAGATTCATATAGCTCTGCACGCTCTCCGATGTCGTAAGATGTTATATCAGGATCAACCTGCAGATTTGATTTAGCTTTCCTGCACACCTCATAAAGTTGTTTGAGGTTTGGAAAAGGTGATGAAAAGTACCTGAGAAGTATTTCTCCAAGAGGAAATACTCTTCCGTCAGATAAATAAATCCTCCTGTTATAGTAATGCGCTTCTATTTCAAACATAGACTGCTCCTTAAAATTCACAAAAAGTTTACAATTAATAGAGGATAGATAGAACTTAGTAGATTTATTATACTACATCTATTGACGAATGTCAAACCGTGATGTATACTGAACATTGTAAAAGTGTCCGGACACTACACAGCAGCTTGAAAATTGAATCCCATACAGGAGAGATACTCGGGGGAACAAAATATGCGAAGACAGCTTGGAGGGGCAGAGCGTATCAGTCCGAAGAAAACTTTGTTCGAAAAAACAAAAGGAACTGTACTGTTGTGGGAG
>JAFWWU010000168.1 GCA_017523285.1 Ruminococcus sp. | reverse complement strand
TTGCTTATTGTAAATCCAGAAAGTGCAGAAAGGGCTAAACAATACCGAAAAGAAAACTGGAAAGAATTCCAACGCAGCAAAGAAGAAAGAACAAGAGCCACAAGAGAATGTAGGCGATACAAACAATCGCTTTATCTGAAAGGCGAACTACGAGAGGAGTAGTTGTATGATACATAAACAGTTAAAAGAAGATTTCCAATATGTCGAGGGTTTGGGATATAAGGTGTTAGGTGTATTCTTGCAAGGCTCTCAAAACTACGGATTGGAGTATGAAGGAAGCGATATAGACACCAAATGTATTGTGTTACCTTCGTTTGAAGATTTTTGTCTTAACAAGAAACCTGTAAGTACTACACTCATACTTCCATCCAATGAACACATTGACTTAAAAGATATTCGATTGATGTTTGAGTGCTTCAAAAAGCAGAATGTTAATTTTGTAGAAATTTTGTTTACAAAGTACAACCTTATAAATGAAGCTTTCAAATCCTTATATCAGCCAATGCTTGATAACGCAGAATTGATTGCAAGATATAACAATTATGCATTTGTCAACTGTATGGCTGGAATGAGTATGGAGAAGTATAAAGCCCTTGAACATCCGTATCCAACTTTGGTAGAAAAAATTCAGAAGTATGGTTACGATCCAAAGCAACTTCATCACATATTAAGAATGCACGAATTCACACGCAGATACATTTCTGGCGAAACTTATGAAGCGTGTTTAAAATCAGAAATACCTGAATATTTGATTGATGTGAAACGTGGTTGTCATTCGTTAGTCGAAGCAAGAAAAATAGCCAAAGAAAAGCTTGATGAAACAATTGAAATGAAAAATGAGTATATGAACAAAACGCCATTGGCTATTAACGGCGAGGTCGAGGAATTGATGAACAATGTTCTTATAAACGTGTTGAAAAAGTCGTTTTTGATGGAACTGGAGGTGTAAGAAGTGGAATTAAAGTTTATTCAAATGGTCGGTCTTCCGGGTTCGGGAAAAACAGAAAAAGCAAAGGAGCTTGCAAAGATACATAATGCGATTCTTTTATCCTCGGATGCTATAAGAGAAGAATTGTTTGGTGACGCTTCTGACCAAACTGACAATACTAAAGTTTTCGAGGAAATGTATAAAAGAACGATTACAGCATTAGGACAAGGAAAGTCTGTAATCTATGACGCAACAAACATTAACTATAAAAGACGTAAAGTGTTGCTCGAACAATTAAGAAGCAAATTTGAATTTAAAGCAATAGCTGTTGTAATGGCTACACCCATAAGAGAGTGTATCAATAGACAAAAGCAGAGAAGCAGGGTCGTTGATAAAGAAGTAATATGGAAAATGGTCAGAGCTTTTTATACACCATATTGGTATGAGGGTTGGAATGATATTCAATTATGTTATCCAGACGAATATTGTGCAGGAAATAATATTGAAGGTTTGATTAACAAAACTTCATTGTTATATGACTTTGACCAAAAGAATCCACATCACAGCCTTTCGCTCGGTGAACATATGTATGACTGCTATAAGATAATGTGTGGTTCAACTTTTGTAGATAGTTTAAAAGAGGCTGCATTATTACACGATATTGGTAAGGTTTACACACAATCGTTTAAAGATGGAGTCGCACATTATTATGAACATCATCACGTTTCAGCATATATGAGTTTGTTTGAACAGGGTGGCGTTTCAAATACTTTAGAAGTTTTATCAAGAGCCGCATATATACAGTGGCATATGGCTCCGTATTTTTGGGTTCTCGAAAAAACAAAGAAACGTTATAAGAAGTTGTTGGGCGAGCAGTTTTATGATGACATTATGATGTTGCATGAGTGCGATAGAGAAGCACATTAAGAGGTGAAAGTATGCAAAAGCAAAAAGTGTTTTTTACAAGTGACCTACACTTCGGACATTCAAATGTCCTAAGATTTGATAATAGACCCTTTACATCAGTAGAGGAGATGGATGCAGAATTAATTCGTAGATGGAATAAAAAAGTATCACCGGGAGACCTTGTGTATGTTTTAGGCGATTTAATTTGGTCAACTCGTAATAATGATGCTCCAGATATTTTAAATCAATTAAATGGTCAAATAATTCTAATCAAAGGTAATCACGATAAATTTTTACATAATGCAAAGGCAAAGAAATGTTTAGCCGGGATAAAAGACTACGATGACATAGTGGTTACTCTTGAAAATGGTAATAAGCAAAGATGTATATTAAGCCATTATTTTATGCCAATGTACAACGGACATTATTATGGCACAGTTCATTTGCACGGTCATTCTCACACTACGGCTGAGGCAGTAGAAGAGAGAAAAATAGCAAAAACATTAAATGATGCAGGTTTTCAAAATCGCATATATAACGTTGGATGTATGTATTGGGATTACGAACCTGTAACACTCGATGAAATACTATCAAAGGAAGGAAATGATTAAATGAGAAAATTGGCAAGCATTAAGGCTATCTCGGATATCATTCCGATAGAAGGTAAAGACAGGATAGTTTTGGCTATGGTCGATGGTTGGAGCGTAATTGTTAAAAAGGATGAGTTTAAAATTGGAGACAAATGCGTTTACGTTGAAATCGATTCTGTTTTGCCTGCGAAGCCTGAATTTGAGTTTTTAAGCAAAAATAATTACAGAATTAAAACGATGAAAATGGCAGGTGTGATTTCTCAGGGTATTTGTTTTCCTCTCTCGATTTTGCCAGAGGGAGAGTACAAACTCGAAGATGATGTTACAGAAATAATCGGGATTAAACAATATGAAAAGACAATGGATAAGGAAACAGAGGGAAGCGAAGTATCTACCAAAGCTAAGAAGTACCCTAAATTTCTGATGAGGTTTAAATGGTTTAGAAAGCTTGTGTTACCTAAAAAACAAAAGAAAGGTTTTCCTGACTTCATTAGTAAGACAGATGAAACACGAATTCAAAATATGCCATTTATACTAAACGACAAAAGGGAATGGATTGTTACAGAAAAGATTGATGGTCAAAGCGGAACATTCTGTTTGGTACGTCACAAATCAAGGATTCCATTAATAAAAGATAAGTTTGAATACATAGTTTGTTCGAGAAATCTTAGGCTGGGAGCAAAAGATAACTCATCATATTGGCGTGTTTCAGATAAATATCAAATTGAAAACGCATTAAAGAATATGATTGGTGATAGAGATTGGATTGCATTACAAGGTGAATGCATTGCATCCAATGTACAAGGCAATAAGTATAAGGTTACTGAGCCTGATTTATACATATTTAATTTAATCTATCCAACAGGCAGGATGAATTCTTTAACCGCTCAGAGTATTTGTAATCAACACGGTTTGAAATTTGTTCCTATTATTGCAACAGATTATGTGTTACCAGATACAGTCAATGAGGTTCTTGATTATGCTCACGGTCAGAGCCAACTTCACGAAACTTTGAGAGAAGGTTTGGTTTTTAGAAGTAAAGACGGTAAGCAGAGCTTTAAAGCCGTCGATCCTTTATTCTTGTTAAAGCACGATGAATAATCATTTTTTGACAATTTATTTTAGCATTAAAACAAAACATAGCGATTGGTCTCACAAGAAAATTTTAAATGTAACAAAGTGGGTTCTTAGGCGTAGCAAAGAAAAAGAACCCCCTATTGTTAACATAGAAGAGTTTGAGAGAATAATTGCTAATATTTAATAGAAAGGATATATAACTATGGTTCAGCTATTTAAAAAGATGGCTCAGAAGAGTGTACTCGAAACATTACAGGAGCAATCAAGTCAGGCTATTGGCGTTATACATACCCTTATCAACTCTTTAAAGGATACAAACCAAAGAATTGATGAAGAAAAAGCAGCCAATGTACAAAGACTGAAGGCTATTGAGAACGAGCAAAACACCCTTGATAAACTGAGAGATGAAAACTCCAAGATTGTATCGAATTTTGAGGGCTTGCTTGGCAAGGAGGCAATCTAAATGGAATTAATTTGTATTACAGTTGTTGTATGTGTATTTATAGTATGTGAAGCTCTGCCTGAAATCATTAATTCGTTGAAAAAGAAATAATAAAATCCTTGTTTTATATTGATTTTAGGAGGTAGCGATTATGAGTTTATATGTATGTGGCGATACTCACGGAGATTATGACATATACAAATTAACTTCAAAAAGATTTAACAGTAAAGCATTAACCAAAAACGATTATGTTTTAATCTGCGGTGACTGTGCTGCTGTGTGGGATATGGATTCCCACGACGCCTATATACAGAAATGGTTTAACAGTAAGAACTGGACAACTTTGTATATAGACGGTAATCACGAGAATCACGAAGCTCTTGATGAATTACCGGTAGTAGAGTGGAATGGCGGAAAGGTACATATGATTTCCGACTCTATTATCCATCTTATGCGTGGACAAGTATATACAATTGACGGGCATAAGATATTCACTATGGGCGGAGCTGAGTCTCACGACAAAGAATATCGAATTGAAGGTATGACGTGGTGGGATAGAGAAATGCCATCCGAAGAGGAGTATGCAGAAGCTCTATCAAACTTGAAAAAGAATGACAATGAAGTAGAATATATTTTTACTCATTGTGCAAGTGATAATACACAGGATAGAATATCGGAGCACTTTAGTCACGATAAATTGACAAACTTCTTCAGATGTATTGATGAAGATGTAAAATTTAATCATTGGTATTGTGGTCATTACCACGTTGACCAAGATGTGGATGAGAAACACACTGTACTTTACGACAAAGTTATCAAGCTTTGGTAAAAGTCTCAAATATTGTTTTTATCATCGGCGTCTAAAATATCTTTCAATACTAAATTCCTATCAACCGGCTGCTCAACTTCCCAATTAAAACAGTAAAACCTCTGTCTGTTCTGGGCGGAAACGAGTGAGCTGTTTATATACATTAAATTAGTGCCTAATTCTCGGCATATTTGTTCTTTAATTTGAGGCGATGCGGACTTGTTATTTTCATAAAGAAAGTAATCGGGCTGGAATTTTTCTTTTGCTATAAGATAGTTTTTAAATAGCTCCCAACCTTGTCCGCTTGCTTCAATTTCACGGTTGTTCTTCTGTGCAATACTCCAGTAAGTACAGGGAGAACCTCCCAATAATAGCTTTATCATCACACATTCCTCCTTTCGCAAAAGATGTGTATAAAAACAATATTTTATTAAGTAATGAATATTGTAATAAACCGCTCTTGCTTGGAAAGATAGGAAAAGGTGGACAAGGGGAAAGAATTTATTCCGCATATGGTAAAAGCGTAACACAGATAGCTGCTGGTGGAGGGTTAGGTGCGAAAACAGGTTTGTATGCAATCCCAATAAAATATATAGAACATCCGCCAGAAGAGGTTGGACGTTATATAGATTGCGATTACGAAGTTAAAAATGGTCAAATAAAAATTAAAGATAAATATATTGATTTGAATTTGACAGACGGGTTTTATTCCATAAGAAAACTTTCCGTTGCAGAGAGTTGTAGACTACAAACCTTACCATCAAATTATTGCAGAGCAGTTTCCATTAATCAAGCTCGTAAAGCTTTAGGAAATGGTTGGACTGCTGAGATTATTATACATATTTTAAATGAGGTTTTAAAAGGCATACCTAAAGATGAAGAAATTATTGTTTTGTCTATGTATGATGGCATTGGTACAGGCAGATATTGCTTGGACAAAATGGGGTTTACGAATATAAAATATTACGCCTATGAAATTGATAAATATGCTATCGAAATAGCACACAGTAACTTTCCTGACATTATACAATGTGGCAATGCCTTTGATTTGAGAAATGAAAACTGGAAATCTCCGGTTCATTAAATTTGATTTTCGATTTGAACATTAGGGAAAAGTAGCGATTTATCCGTTCTTTTTCACGGTGTTTCAAAGAATCTATCATTACATAGTTAGAGGTGATTGAGAGATGGAAAACGTCGATACTTGCGTCTGTTGTGGCAAAATCATACCTGAAGGCAGAATGGTTTGTCACAAGTGTTCAGAACCAGAACATAGCACATCATATACACAACAACCAACCTTAAATGATTATGAAAATTTAAGATGGCATCAAAAATTAGCGTTGAAATTATATTATGTGCTATTAAAACAATTATCCCGAAAGGGTTTACATAGATATCTTTGAATGAAAGGAGGATGCTGAAAGTGGATATACAAGCATTAAAAGATAAATTCTTGAGTATTTGCAAAGAAAAAATAAAAAGAGAAGGCATTAATGAACTTATAGATTGGCTTGAGAAAAGCGATTTCTTTATTGCTCCAGCAAGCACGAGATTTCATGGTTCATATGCCGGTGGGTTGGTTTTTCACTCATTGAATGTGTATGAATGTTTATTGCGAATGGCTAAGAAATATCCAGAATTAAATATCAGTGAAGAAACTATAGCGATTTGTTCATTGTTTCACGATCTATGCAAAGCCAATTATTACAAAGTTGGTACAAGAAACGTTAAAGATGAAGAAACGGGTCAGTGGTATAAAAAAGAGGTTTATGAAGTTGACGAAAGGTTTCCGATTGGTCACGGTGAGAAAAGTTGCATTATAATTCAATGGTTTTTGAAAGAGTTATCCGTTGATGAATTGCTTGCAATAAGGCACCATATGGGTGGATTCGATGCAGCCGTGAAGGGCGGAGATTTTTCTATGAGTAAAGCTTATGAGATGTGTCCATTGGCAGCAATGCTGCACTTGGCTGATATGGAAGCGACATATCTTCTCGAAGCGGAAAAAGGAAATGAGGTTAAGTAAAATGAGCAAGAAGATAGTATGTTTATTGTTATCAGTTATAGCATTGATTGCTGTGTTATTTTTATCAGGATGCAATCAACAGATAATTGATACTACATATTCGTTTGACAGTGCAATTATTGCAATGCCAGATGGTTCAACTGTATCAGGAAAGGTTGAATCTTGGAAGGATTATTCGGATTCCGATGCAATACAAGTCAAAATTGACGGAAAGACATATTATACCTTTTTAGACAATGTTGTTTTGATGAAGTAAAAAATTTTTTCCGTTCAATACAATTATAAAGAATAATAAATGGAGGGCTATATGGCTGAAGAACTTAATATTTATCAAAAACTCGCAAAAATCCGTAAGCCTGTTGAAATTTTACAGAAGAATAAAGATGGATATGGTTATAAGTATGTAACCGAAGACGTCATTCTTTCAAAGATAACAGGATTAATGGATAAGCTTGGTGTTTCTCTTGTGCCCAATATTGTTGGTGGTACAACTCAGGTAGAACCATACAGCTACACAAAAACAAAGTCCACGAGGGATGGAAAGATTTATGAAGATAAAGTAAATGAAATTCTTGTTCATTGCGATATGGAGTGGCATTGGGTCAACAATGATAAACCTGAAGACAGAGTTATCGTACCGTGGGCTATGGTAGGTCAGCAATCTGATGCAAGCCAAGCTTTTGGTTCAGGACTTTCTTATGCTTCAAGATATTTTATGCTCAAGTATTTTAATGTTGCTACATCGGATGACGATCCTGATAACTGGAGAAATGAACAAAAGCGTGCTGAAAACTCTGAAAACAGAGAAATAGCTACGCAGATTATTGAACAGGTTCATGAGTTAGTTGTTAATTATCTTGAAGTAAAACCCGACGATAAGGCAACTGTTGCTACTGTTGTTAAGAAGTATGCTAAGAGTAAGAACGGTAAGGCAAGTGCAAATTATTACGACATAGAAGACCCGGTTGTTGCTGGAAATCTTCTAAAAGAGATTACAGAAAAATTTTCTATTGACAAGGAGAAATAATACATATGGGATTTAGAACTGGTGCTTATGCTTCCGTATGGGAAGTTAAAGAAGGCAGAGGAAATACGATGTCAGTACGTTTATCCATAAGCAGAAAGAATAAAGAGGGTAATTACGAACAGGATTTCTCAGGATATTGTACTTTTATCGGTAATGCAAAAGCAAAAGCTGAGAAGTTAAAAACAAAGGAAAGAATCAAGCTTGGCGATGTTGATGTAACAACTTGGTTTGATAGTAACAAGGGTAGAGAATACGTGAATTACAAGGTTTTTGACTTTGAAATGGCAAATGGCTCTACTGGACAGAATAATGATACAAAACCTATAAAGACAGGTGCATTAGACGATAATCCAATTGATGGTGTATCTGACGAGGATGATTTACCGTTCTAATTAACGGATAAGAGGTAGCAATAATGAACTATTCTCACATCATTGATAATATGCTTTGGAGCTACTCTCGTATCACTACATTTGAAGATTGCCATTATGGATTTCTATTAAAATACATAAAAAAGCTAAAAGGGCAAGAGAGAAAGTTTTTCGCTGATTACGGCTCTTTTATGCACCTTATCATTCAAAAATATCTTACTGGCGAGTTAAAAAAGGACGAGCTTGTCGGCTACTATCTTTTACATTTCCGAGAAAATGTAGTCGGCAAAGCTCCTACATATTCAATTTTTCAAAATTACTTCAAACAAGGAATAGATTATTTGAAAAACATAGAATTTCCAGAAGAGGAGATTATAGGTGTTGAAGAAGAGGTTTTGTTTAATTTGGACGATAAAAACTTTATAGGATTTATTGACAAAATTTCGGAGCGTGGTGGAGTTGTTATAACCGATAATAAATCAAGAGATTTAAAAGAAAGAACAGGCAAAGCTAAGCCAACCAAATCCGATAAAGAGCTTGATAAATATCTGCGACAACTTTATATATACTCAATGGCAATAGAACAAAAATACGGTGTTTTGCCCAAAGAATTGGAATTCAATTGTTTTAGAACACAAAAGGTTATTAATGAACCATTCGATATGGATGAATATGAAAGAACTAAAGAATGGGCGCTCAAAACAATAAGTGACATTTCTAATGAAACGGAGTGGAATCCTAATGTTGAATGGTTTAAATGCAAGTATTTATGTGACGTATGCAATCAATGTGAATACTACCAAATGTTTGGAGATAAAGCAAAAAGTATCGGAGGTGATGCTTAATTGAATGTATGCGACATTAAAAACATTGAAAGTGAAGCTGGAATTATAGCATCTATTGTTATGAAGCCAGAATTCACATTTTACTCAGAACAATTAAAACCAAATCATTTTTCAGACACTCAAAACGCCTATATATATTATGCTGTTTGCGAGCTTGCAAAACGAGGAATTGAAAAGGTAGACTCTTACAACATTACAAATATTTTGAATATGAAAGAAGCTACGAAAAAGCAAACAGAAACAATTACAATTCAGGCACTAAATGACCTTATAGACGTCGCAAAGGTTATTGCGAGAGAGTCTGTTGAAGAATATAAACTTCTGGTCGCAAATGTACTGGATGCGGCTTTTAGAAGAGATACATATAACAAACTTGTAGAATGTGAGCGACTATGTTTTAACAGTTCAGAAAGTGATATTGAACAAAAAATTTATTCAGCACTTGATGATGTTATGATGGAATTTTCTACAACTACTGAAGTTCCGCAATATAAAGATGTGGTTGATTCTCTGTGGGGTGAGATTGAAGCCAGACAGGACAGCGGAATGGCTGGAATACCTTTTAAATTTGATACCTTAAATACATATGCAACAATTGAACGTGGTGAGCTATTTATCTTTGCTGCGGAAGCAAAACAAGGCAAAAGTATGATGCTTTTGAACTGTGCGGTTGATTTATTAAAACGAGATGTAGCAGTTCTCTACATTGACAGTGAATTAAACTCACGTATGTTTACTTGTCGATTGATAGCTCATTTGACAGGCATTGAATTTAATCGGCTAAAAGCGGGCAGATATACCCAAGAAGAAAAGGTGAGGATTGAACAGGCAATTGGTTGGCTGAAAACAAAAAAATTCACCCATTTATATATGCCAATGTTTGATGCTCAAAGCATATACACCGCAGTAAAGAAAGTAAAACATACACAGGGTTTAGATGTTTTAATCGTTGATTACTTTAAAGGTAAAGGCGAAGGAGACGCATTCGACTCTTACCAAGAATTGGGAAGGTTTGTCGATATGGTAAAAAATCAGATTTGCGGTGATATGAATATTGCTGGTATAGGAGCAGCACAGGCAACTGCTTCAGGAAAGGTTGCAGACAGTGCAAAGATTGGTCGAAATGCGTCAACCATAGCACTTATACAAGATAAAACACCTGAAGAGGTCGAAGCAGACGGAGTTGAATGTGGTAATAAAAAACTTCGTATATGCCTTAATAGAAATGGTGCTCAGATGTCACCAGACGAATACATAGATTTGTTTTTTAACGGTAATGTAATAAGTTACGAGGAAGCAAAACAACATATACCAATTACCCCATATTAAACCGGAGGTCTTTTATGGAAGTTGATGATATTTTAGAACAGGTTGATATTTTAGAATATATATCTCAATACTGTGATTTTGAAGAGAAAAATGGATAGTGGTGGGCACTATCTCCATTCAAAGACGAAAAGACCCCATCGTTTTCAGTTAATACGGACAAGCAGAAATTTTATGATTTTAGTTCGGGTGCGGGCGGCAACCTGATATCTTTTATTCAAAGGTATAACGACTGCGGTTTTATAGAGGCATTAAATATTTTAAAGAAATATGCCAATATTACAGAGAGTTCTGGGCAGGTTGTCGGTCGGCTCGAAAGCACAAAAATTGCAAAGAGGTTTAAAAAGAAATCACCTGCCGAAAAAGAATCGAAAAGTGTGATACTACCAACTAACTATATGGAGAGATATGAGTTTAATACTGATAAACTACAGGCGTGGGTCAATGAAGGTATTAGCTTGGAAACGATGAGGAAGTTTGGTGTTCATTATGACTCTTTTTCAAACAGAATAGTTTTTCCTATTAAAAATTATTCGGGGGATATCATCAATGTATGTGGACGTACTTTAGACAAAGATTTTAAAGAAAAAGAAATAAGAAAGTACACATATTTCAAACCGCTTGGTTATCTGGATACCTTATATGGGTTTTCAGATAATGTGCAAGCCATACTGGAAAAGAAAGAGATAATAATTTTTGAAGGCTGTAAGTCAGTTATGCTTGCAGACGAATGGGGAATTAAGAATTCATGTGCAATTTTAACATCTCACTTAAACCCACAACAGCTTATCTTTTTAATAAAACTTGGCATTAGAGTGGTTTTTGCTTTGGATGAAGATGTGAATATAAGAGATGATGATAATATACAGAGATTGAAAAGATATGTAAGAATTGAATGGGTAAAGAATTTTGACAATCTCCTATCGCCTAAAATGGCTCCAGTTGATGCAGGTTTTGAGGTTTGGAAGAAATTATACGAGAGGAGGAGGTCAATAAATTGAGTAATTACGTTATTTATCATTTACATAGTGATTTGTCTAATGGTGTAACAAACATAGATTCAGTTACAAAGTTTAAGGAATATATTGAGGCTGCAAAAGAATGTGGAATGAAAGCATTAGCTTTTTCAGAACACGGCTCGGTATTTGAATGGTATCATAAAAAGCAAGCAATAGAAGCGGCTGGTATGAAATACATTCACGCAGCAGAAGTTTATTTAACTGAAACACTTGATGAAAAAATAAGAGACAATTACCACTGCGTTTTAATTGCACGAAATTACGAAGGGTTTAAGGAGCTTAATAAGCTTGTATCCAACTCTTTTAACAGAAAAGACAATCATTTTTATTATGTTCCTCGAATTTCTTTTGAGGAGCTTTTTAATACAAGCAATAATATTATTTTCACTACTGCCTGTATTGGCGGAGTTTTACATAAAGCTGAGGAAAAAACCAAGACGAGGTTTTTGAATTTTATGTCCAAAAACAAAGAGAGATGTTTCTTTGAAGTTGGACATCACATTGATGAAAAACAAGTTAAATATAATCAATATCTTAAAGGTTTATCGGAAGAATATGGTATTCCACTCATTGCCGGTACTGACACTCACGTATTGAACGAGGTACACGAAAAGGGAAGGAGTATCTTGCAACGCTCAAAAAACATTTATTTTGAAGGTGAAGATAAGTGGGATTTAAAGTTCCACAGCTTTCAAGAAATAGTTGAAGCATATAAAATTCAGAATTCACTACCCAAAGAGGATTATATGCAAGCGATAGACAACACAAATCGTCTTGCTGATATGGTTGAAGAGTTTACACTTGATACCAACACAAAATATCCGCATATATACGACAATCCAAAGGAAACTTTTAGACAAAAAGTTATGGAAGCAAAAGAAAAAAATCCATATATTAAAGAACGTTATTCGGAAGAACGTATCAACAAAGTAATTGAAGAAGAGTTTGAGGTTTATGAAAAAACCCAATCAATCGACTTTATGTTATTACAAACGTATCTTCGTGAATGGGAAGCGGCAAATGGTATTCAATGCGGATATGGTAGAGGTTCTGTCTCAGGCAGTATGATAGCTTACATTTTAGGTATTACAAAGATGGATAGTTTGAAATTCGACCTTAACTTTTTCCGTTTTATGAACCCCTCTCGTGTCACCAATGCTGATATTGATACGGACTATTCTGGTAAAGACAGAGACACAGTAAAACAGTTTTTATTAAGAGATAAAATGAACCTACCAGAGATTAGGTCGGCAGAAATTATTACATTCAATACTATAGCGATGAAAGGTGCCATTAAGGATGTTTGCAGGGCTTTAAATGTATCACTCAATGAAGCACAACAACTTAGTAATGCAGTTTTCTTAAATGATAAAAAGAAGTGGGAAATTGATGAAAAATGGCGTAAGGAATACCCAGAGGTTTTCACTTATGTGGACATCGTTGATGGAACAATTGTATCTATAGGAACTCATCCAAGTGGCGTATTAATTAGTGATTTGCCAATAGATGAAACGGTTGGTCTTTGCAGTATTTCAACATCAGACTATCCTGTATCAATGATAAATATGAAAGAGCTTGACGACCTGATGTATGTTAAGCTGGATATTCTGGGGTTAGATAATATAGGCGTTATCAATGAGACCTGTAAAATTCTTGGTATTGATAGACTCGATCCTGATAATGTTGATTTGGATGACGAGGCGGTGTGGAAGAGTATTCGTGACGATACGACACTGATTTTCCAATGGGAGTCAAACTCAGCGCAAGCATACTTAAAAAAGTTTATGTCGGACTCCACTATAGCAAAAGCTAAAGAGGTCAATAAAGATTTCTCGTATATTAAGTGGCTATCTTTTGGCAACGGATTAATTCGCCCCGGATGTGCAAGTTTCCGTGATGATATTGCCAATGGTAATGTGAATGTTACAGGTTTTAAAGAGTTAGACGATGCGTTGGCTATGACCTTTGGACGCATTACAATGCAGGAAGATATTATGCGTTTCTGTAAAAATTTCTGTGGTTACTCAGATGCCGAAAGTGATACGGTAAGACGAGGAATTGCCAAGAAAAAAGGCACAGAGCAATTCATCGGAGAAATTCACGATAGATTTCTTGATTTTTCAAATGTTACATTTAACGTACTAACAGAGAAGCTTGAAGAAATTTTCCCACCAATTAAACAGGGCATTTTGGATGCGAGTGATTATGCATTTTCTTGGAATCATAGTGATGCCTACAGTCTAATTGGTTATATTTGTGGATATTTGCGTTACTATCATCCTATTGAGTTTATTACTGCCGCTTTAAACATTTTTAAAGATAACGCAGAGAAAACGGCGGCAATAGTTAAGTATGCAAAAAAGGTTGGGGTAAAAATAACATCTCCCAAATTTGGATATTCAAAGGGAGATTATTTCTTTGACAAGGAACAAAACATAATTGCAAAAGGTTTAACATCTGTTAAATTTATGAGCGAATCCATTGCAGATGAAATTTATAAACTGTCAAAGAGCAAAAAATATACATATTTTATTGATTTATTAAGCGATATTTATAGCAAAACATCAGCAAATTCCAGACAAATTGATATCTTGATTAAGATTGATTATTTTACGGAGTTTGGAAATCAAAGAGAACTTTTAAGAATATGCGATATATTTGAAATGTTTAAAAAAGGTTCTGCAAAACAGATTAAAAAAGAAAGTATTGCAGATACACCAATTGATAGCATTGTAAAAAAATATGCAAATGACAAAACAAAGAGTGGAGCTGAATCAAAAAGTTATATTCTTTTGGATGTTGTTGCAATAATGCGAGAATGTGAGCAAATGCTGAAAGATACAAATATGCCAGATTTAAGCGATATATTAAAGGTCAAAAATTTTTCGGATATTATGGGTTATACAGGATATGTGTCCGGCAAAGATAATGACCGCAGAAAACTTTTTGTAAAAGAGGTTTATCCTCTAAAAAGAAAAAGAGATGGCGTTCAATTTGGTTATAGCATTATAACACAGTCAATAGGCAGTGGAGTAGAAAGCCGTTTTACAGTATTTAACAAAATATATAATAACGATCCTATTAAAAAAGACGATATTATATTGTGTACAAATTATGATAAAGACGGCTCATACTTTACTCTAACAGCCTATTCACACATTTATGAATAGGAGTGATATTAGTGCTGAACTTAAATCTTGAAACTGCCAAATTTATTAAAAATGCGGATAATACATATACCGTTTATCAGCCAATCGGCAAGGATAGCGTATTGAAGTTGCCAAGAGTGGTTATTGACATCAAAGCAGAGGCTTTGGTGGATGAATCAGTAGGAGATTTGTGGCAAGTAATTGAACGGGAAAAGCCTTCAAAAATCTCAAAAATATTAAACAAGATAAAAGCTTGTTTGAGAATTCGGAGGTAAAGGTTTTGAAAAAATGCAATATGTGCGGCAAGGATTTTGATTTTTGGGACACTCAAGAAGATTTTTCTCTTGAACGAAATGTTGGATATGGCTCAATCCACGACGGAAGCAAAGTTTCCCTAAATCTTTGTTGCGATTGTTTTGATAAAACATTGGATATGATTTTGCCAATGTGTAAAATCAATCCAATTACAGAGGTAGAATAAATGAGAGAAGATTTCTTTGACAAACTTGTTGATACTGGCAAAATATATTGGACACGAAATACTGATACAAGATGGGAAGACATACTAACCCCATTTATGAATAAGTACGAGCCTTTTGATTTCAAGGATACATTAACTTATGTGAGTAGTAATTGGTCTGAAAATTGTTTTGTTAAGGCAATAGTTGATGTTGAGCCAGAAGAAGTCGATATTGATGAATTTGAAAGAGTATTAAGCAGAGGTTAATTATGAATAAGCAAGATGAAAAAATGCTCAAGAAAACTTTTGAAGAAGGTTTTCAAAAAAGCTTTAACGATGGAATGTTGCAAGCTGGAAGAGCAATATGCAAAGTAATTCACGATAAAGCAACAAACACAAAGAAATCTCCTGAAGAAAGAATTGCTGATATTGTTAAATTCTGCGAAGTATCTTTGGGAAATAAAAAGCAAAAGGGATGATGCTTTTGCACAACGATAATACGATAGAACTATTCGATAACTATGGCATTATTTATGTCCAAAATACACCGTTTTACTTTGATTTAGACGACCTTGATATTGTAGAGAGCAGAGTGTGGTATAAGGACAAAGATGGTTATTTAACACATAACTATTTTTATGCCGGAAAGCTATGTTTTGCAAGGTTTCATAGGATTGTTATAAATGCAAAACCAAATGAGTTTGTTGACCACATCAACAAGAATAGAGCAGACAATCGAAAATCCAATCTAAGAACCTGTAAGCGTTCTGAAAATATGCGAAATAGAGGTTTGCTCTCTACAAACAAATCGGGTATTACGGGAGTTCATTATGATAAACAAAGAAATAAATGGACGGCAAGTATTACATATAACTGTAAAAAATTATTTATCGGAAGGTTTGAATTAAAGGAAGATGCTATACGGGCAAGGTTATTTAAAGAGATTGAGCTTTTTAAGGATTTTGCACCGCAAAAAGCATTGCTGGAGGTTTACGGTGAAATTTGAAAATACAGAAGTGTGGGGATTTGAACACGCACTTAGAGGTATGAGAAATCCAAAAAATAGTTGGGATAAGAGCGACAGCGGATGGACAAAAGATATTGCAAATGAAAACCACGAGCCAGCTATTATGTGTGGAGAATACGGATTTTTCATTGGTGAAAATGATTTAAGGCTTGCACAAACACTTATCCGTGCAGGTAGCGAACATAGAAAATTTATGAGGCAGATATTTGTTTCTGTTGATATTACAGCTCCACTATATTGGTGGAAAGAATTTGATACATATAAGGTTGGTACAGTTGCCAATTCAACAAGCACGATGCACAAAATCACAAGCAATCCTATAACAATTGATTGTTTTGAAATTGATGACTATCAGCCAGAATTTTCTCTTAATAATGACGGTGTTCATAAATTAATTGATGGATTAGAAGAGTTGAGAAAATATTATTTGACTTATGTTGAAAAATCAAAACTTGAACACTTATCAGAAGCAGAGAGAAAGCATTGTAAGGCACAGGCAAAGTATTACTGGAAAGAGTTAATTCGATGGTTGCCAGAAAGTTGGTTGCAGACCAGAACAGTAACAATGAATTATGAAAATTTACTTGCTATGTGTAGCAAAGGTCAAAGACGTTTTCATAAACTTAACGAGTGGTCGGGCATAGATGATGTTAATTTGTCAAATTTTATTTCTTGGGCTCGCACATTGCCTTATTCACAAGAGTTTATCTTCATAGATGAGGTTGGTGAGAGCGCATGAGAAAAGAACAAGATTGGACAGGCAACAAGAAAACTACGTTTGCTACATTAGGAGCGAGCAATCATACAGACCACGAAAGAGCAGAGCACGACTATTATGCAACTGAGCCATTAGCGGCTGATTTAATATGTAGTGTAGAAAAGTTTGAAGGTGGTATTTGGGAAAATTGTTGCGGTGAAGGACATTTATCCAAAAGGTTTAAGGAGCTTGGATACGATGTTGTTGACACAGATTTGATTGATAGAGGTTACGGTGTCGGTGGAGTTGATTTCTTTGAATGCGATAAAGCTCTCGCACCAAACATCGTTACAAATCCGCCATATAAATATGCGAAAGAATGGGTTGAACATTCTTTGAAGTTATTGGACGATGGTAATAAATTAGCTTTATTTCTTCCTATTCAGTTTTTAGAAAGTGATTCAAGAAGAGAACTTTTTATTGCTACACCACCTGAGACGGTATATGTTTGTGTTAATCGAGTTCTTTGCGGTATGAATGGTGATTTTACAGCAAAAGACAAAGAGGGTAACACAATTTACAATAAAGATGGTAGTCCAAAGAGAATGTCATCTGCTAAATGTTACGCTTGGTTTGTATGGACAAAGGGGTATGCAGGTGACACAACAATTAAGTGGATAAATTAAATACATATAAGGAGAACACAGATGGAAGATTTAAAAAATAAGATTAATGACGGCGGAGAGCGTATTTCATACGGTGAAAACAAAGCCATCAGAGAACCATCAATAGGCAAGGGAAGATATGATTTAATCTCACCTTTTGCTGTTCGTAGATTAGCAGAGTGGTATGAACTTGGTGCTCAAAAGTATGCAGATCGTAATTGGGAAAAGGGAATACCTTTTTCAAGATGTGTAGATTCAGCTAAAAGACATTTGGATAAGTATGTAATGGGTATGACAGACGAAGACCATCTTGCAGCAGCGGCTTGGAATATTTTCGCAATTATGCACTATCAAGAGCTTGGTATGTGGGAGCTGGATGATATGCCTCATTACATCAAAGGTGAAGAAAATGAATAAGAAAAAGCTTACCATTCTGATTGATATGGATGATACAATTGAAAATTTATTAGAATGTTGGGTTAACGAATTAAACAAGGCTTATGGAACGGATGTTAAATATGATGAGGTTTTTGTTTGGGATATGACTAAAGTATTTCCATCTTTAACAAAAACAGAGATATACGCTCCATTACATAATCCTAATTTTTGGAGTAAGGTGCAACCTCTTCCGGGAAGCGTTGAGTACATAAAAAGGCTCATTGATGATGGACACAATATTTATATTGTTACAACATCACATTATACAGATATAAAGAGTAAAATTGAAAATGTTTTAGAAAAACACTTCCCGTTTATTTCTTGGAAGAATGTAATCATTACTTCAAACAAGCAATTAGTAAACGGTGATATTTTGATTGATGATGGAGTGCATAACCTTGAGGGTGGAAAATATATAAAAATTCTTATGGATGCACCTCATAATCGTAGTTATGATGCAGAAAAGAACGGAATGTTGCGTGTTTACAATTGGGAAGAAATTTATAATGTGGTGAAATCGCAATTTTGTTGAAAGGAGAATGTTAATAAAATGAACATTTTATATACTACACATTGTCCGAAATGCAATGTTTTAAAAGAGAAGTTAGACGCTGCCAATATTGACTATTGCGAAGTGGATGACGTTGAGAAGATTGCAGCACAAGGAATTGATGCTGTGCCTGTTCTACAGGTCAATGACATTAAGATGAGTTTTTCA
>JAFWWU010000167.1 GCA_017523285.1 Ruminococcus sp. | reverse complement strand
ATTATTATAAGCTAATAAAAATATCAGATTCCATATGAAACATACAATCATCACGCTCATTAGAGTTACAGTAATTATTCTTCTTTGTTTACTTGTTGCTTGAACCTTTTTATGTTTGTATTTGTTACGGATTTTACGGATTATATTAATAATAATATATTCTGATAGTATTAAAGAGAAATAAAATAAATGACAAAAATACTTACTTATAAATGCTAAAGGAACAGGTTTTTCATAATCTGAAAAATCACTTATTGCCAAATCAAAAATACTATTCGGGTTAATCTTCCTGTCGGATAATATAATAAATAATCCAATAAATAATGTAAGGCACCCTATAATCTTATTTTTCTCACTGCTTGTAATTCTTATTATAGCAAGTGTTATCAATATAGTTATAATTAACAACACAATTTGCAGCAGGAATAATGTAGCATATGGATATTTGTAATCAACACGAATATTAAGCCAACCATCATTCAGAATATACATTAATATCAGATAATATAAGAAAAATCCCAAAATAAAAACAATTAAACTGATAAAATGCAAAGCAACTTTCTTTAACGCTTTCATAATTCGCTCCTTTTAATATACAATATGATTTGGATTTACCGCTATTTATTACTTAGATTATATAACAACCACATTGTTTTGTCAAGTGTTTTTACAATATAAGTCCAATTTTATCCGCTTGTATAATCTCTGTGAGTTGTTCGTAATATTCAGCATTTACCGATACAGAAAGCTTTGTCTTGGGCGCAATATATCTGCGTAAATCCTCAACATAAAAGCAAACAGGAGTATCTCCGTTGTATTTTTCGGATAATTTTATAATATCATTCATTACATTGCTCATATTACTGCTTATTTTAAAGCACAGACGCATTGCAGAGAAAAGCTGTGTAATCTCACCTGCGTCGTGAATACTCTCGCTAATGAGCGTTACAGCACTATCCTTGAACGATATCTTCCCTTTAACAAATAAAACCTCATCATTTTTCAGTTTTGAAGCCATTACAGCATATAAATCAGGAAAAACTACTATATCAAGCTCGCCTGTTTCATCCTCTGCCGTTACAAAAGCCATTTTTGCACCTTTTTTTGTCACATGCACTTTAACACTCTGCACAGAGCATAAAACAGATACCTTCTCTCCGTCTTTATATGCACTTTCATCTGATGTAATTTTTCTTATTTCGGGACATCTCATAAGCTTTTTTATATAAATATGCTCATTAAGAGGATTTCCCGAAAGATACATTCCCGTAGCCTCCTTTTCCATATTCAGAATATACGAAAACGGATATTCAGGCTCATAAGGAATTCTCGGTCTGTATGAGGAAGTATCTGTATCATCAAGGAAATTAAGCTGTCCCTCAACATTTGTATCGGAAGTATTCATTGATGAAAGTATTTCCTCGAAATTATCTGTAAGCTGTCGCCTGTTAAGTCCGAAGCAGTCAAGTGCACCAGCCTTTATAAGATATTCAAGAGCACGTTTATTAAGCTCACGGCAATCTATACGCTCAATAAAGTCATATATATCTTTATATTTACCATTCTGCTCTCTTTCGGACACTATCTTTTCAACAAGTCCTCTGCCGCAGTTCTTGATAGCCTGCAAGCCGAAATAAATACTTCCTTCACAGCACGAAAAGCCTGCCACACTCTTATTCACATCGGGCTTTATTACGTTTATTCCTTTAAGTCTGCATTCAGATATATATTCAAGAAGCTTCCCTGTGTTAGCCATTACGCTCGACATAAGCGATGACATATACTCCTCAAAATAATAGGATTTAAGATAAGCCGTCTGAAATGCAAGATAGGAATAAGCCGCCGCATGTGATTTATTGAAAGCATACGAAGCAAAGCTTACCATTTCATCAAAAACTTCATTTGCAATTTCAACACTCACTCCGTTGTCGACAGAGCCGCTTACAAAGCTTTCACGCTCTTTCAGCATAACATCATGCTTTTTCTTCGCCATTGCTCTTCGCACTATATCCGCCCTGCCGTATGAATAACCTGCCATTTTTCTGCATATTTCCATGACCTGTTCCTGATACACCATACAGCCATAGGTTTCACTTAGTATATCTTTAAGTATTTCGTGCTTGTATTTTATCTGCGATGGATTTTTCTTATTTGCAATATAAAGCGGAATTGACTTCATAGGTCCCGGACGATATAATGAAAGAACTGCAATAAGATCCTCTATTTTTTCAGGCTGAAGCTCAATAAGACGCTGTGTCATTCCATCACTTTCAAATTGAAATACACCAAGCGTATCTCCTGCCGAAAGCATCTTATATACATTTTCATCAAGAAGATTTATTTTGTCTATGCTGAAATCAGGCTCTTTAAGCTGTATCTGACGTATACAATCTCTTATTACAGTAAGATTTCTAAGTCCGAGAAAATCCATCTTGAGCAGTCCGAGTGCTTCAAGTCCGACCATTGTATATTGTGTGACAACAGTATCATCATTACGGGTAAGCGGCACAATATCACTTATAGGAACAGAAGATATAACCACTCCTGCCGCATGAGTTGTAGTGTGACGGGGCATTCCCTCAATCTCTGCCGCCATATCTATAAGCTCGTGAACGCTTTTATCGGAGTTGTACAGATATTTAAGCTCCTCAGAATCCTCCATAGCCTCTGCAAGCGATTTTTTAGGGTCAATAAGCTTAGCTGTTTTATCACAAAGCTGATATGAAATTCCCATTACTCTGCCGACATCACGGATTGCCGCCCTTGCCTTCATTGTATCGAAAGCAATTATTTCAGAAACGTATTCCTCTCCATAGCGTCTTACAACATAATCCTTTACAGCCTGTCTGCCCTCAATACAGAAATCTATATCAAAGTCAGGCATACTTACTCTTTCGGGATTGAGAAAACGCTCAAACAGCAGATTATATCTTATAGGGTCTATATTGGTTATGCCGATACAATAAGCACAAAGACTTCCTGCACCCGAGCCTCTTCCTGGCCCGACAGGAATTTTATTTTTTCTTGCGTATTCTATAAAATCCCATACAATCAAAAAATAATCAACATATCCCATTTCTGATATGACATCAAGCTCATATTCCATACGGGATTTTATTTCCTGCGTCAGATTTTCGCCGTAACGTCTGTTCATTCCGTTTATGCATAGAGTACGGAAATATTCTTCGTTATCATCAACACCCTCTGCAACATATTTCGGAAGCTTTATTTTTCCGAATTCAAATTCAACGTTACATCTTTCCGCAATCAATACAGTATTCTTCACAGCGGATTCAGGAAACATCTCTGCCATTTCATCGGCTGATTTCACATAAAAGCTGTTACCCTCAAATCCCATACCATTCGGCTCGTCGATGGTTTTATTTATCTGTATGCAAAGAAGTACATTCTGCATTTTCGCATCATCTGCCGAAATATAATGACAGTCATTCGTTGCCGCAAGAGGAATACCAAGCTCTTCCGAAAGCTGATAAAGCTTAGGAAGAATTTTCATTTCATCAGGAATTGAATGATTCTGTACCTCAATGAAAAAATTATCCTTACCGAATATTCTGCGATAACGCTCTGCCGCTTCAACTGCGGCGCTGTAATTTCCCTCAACAAGTCTTCGTGGAATTTCTCCTGCAAGACAAGCCGAAAGGCATATAAGCCCCTCGCTGTATTTTTCAAGAAGCTCAAAATCGACTCTCGGCTTATTGTAAAATCCTTCTGTTCCCGCAAGAGAAACAAGCTTTACAAGATTACTGTATCCTTTATTGTTTTCACACAAAAGCACAAGATGATAGGGCTTTGAATCAAGCTGAGGCTCTTTATCAAAACGTGTACGCTGTGCAACGTAGACCTCACAGCCGATAATTGGTTTTATTCCCTCTTTTTTTGCTTCCGTATAAAATTCTATCGCACCGAACATATTGCCATGGTCCGTAACGGCAACGGCAGTCTGTCCAAGCTCCTTAACACGCTGTACCAGCTTTTTTATTCTGCACGCACCGTCAAGCAGACTGTATTCGCTGTGGACGTGAAGATTTACAAAATCACTCTTTATCATTTTTTATTTCTCCGCGGATTTCATCAGCTATTTTTGCAAGCTTTTTAAATCTGTGATTTACTCCCGAACGGCTTATCGGATTTTTAATCGAATTACCTATCTCCTGTAAGCTCATTTCAGTATTTTCAAGTCTTAACAAAGCAACCTCTCTGAGCTCTTCGGAAAGATTATCAAGCCCTATTGACGAATCAATGACTTTTATATCTTCAACCTGTTTTATTGCCGCATTTATAACCTTGTCTATGTTGGCATTGTCGCAGTTTGCAAGTCTGTTTGCCCTGTTTCTTACGTCCTTGAAGATTTTGACATTCATAAGCTCAATTGTACATTGCTGTGCACCCATAAAGGTAAGAGTATCTTCAATAGATTCACTCCCCTTGATATAAACGACATACATATTCTTTCTGAGAAATACATTCGCCTTTACACCTATATCAAGAAGAAGCTGTTTAAGCTTCTGTGCAAGGCTCTCGCACGGAGCTGTAAATTCAAGATGATATTCCTTTTGCGGATCGTTTACACTTCCGCAGGCCAAGAAAATACCTGCCGCAAATACTCCGAGGCTGTTTGTTACAATTATATCGTTATTTATATTTCTTTCAAGCGGATTGAGCGAATATCTTTTATATACCTGTCTTACCTGTTCTTCGCCTTCGATAATGCAGGTATAATGCGAATTGCTTTTTTGAATTTTAACTTCTATTTTACCGCTGAAAACTCTGTGAACAAGCTCAGGAAAAAGCTTTGCCGTTATTTCATTTTCAGTATTGAGAGTTATGCATTTATCGCTCAGATTTTTACTGAATAAAATCATTCCGTAAAGGCATGCAAAACGTTTATCCTTATCGTTTACGGAAGAACATATTTCCTGCCTTACATCATTGGAAAATGACATAAAAAAACCTCCATTCAGCCGCCTTGCTTTGCATAAAAGCTCCTCAGCGGCTTTATGGAGATTTCATAATAGTTCTTACGGAATTTGCCTTATATTCCCTTTTTTATATCCCTGTGATATTTCTGTACATAATATCCCTTTTCAGCAATACGAGCCGCCATAAGTTCGGCAAACGTAACAGAGCGATGTTTCCCTCCTGTACAGCCGAACGCTACAACAAGCTGACTTTTGCCCTCGCTTATGTAAAGCGGAATGAGAAAATCAAGAAGATTATCAAGCCTTTCAAAAAGCTCTCTTGACTGATTAAAGCTCATTACATATTCTCTTACACATTCCTCACAGCCTGTACGGTATTTCAGGTCTTCTATATAATACGGATTAGGCAGACATCTCACATCAAACATCAGGTCTGATTCTGTTGACGCTCCGTATTTAAATCCGAATGACATAACCTTTATCGTGAGAGAATCGCTGATTTTATTGAGAAACAGCGATTTAATTTCTTCTTTAAGCTGATTTGCCGTAAACTCGGATGAATCAATGTAATAATCCGCAATAGCTCTCAGCGGAATAAGCTTATTTCTCTCATATTCAATAGCTTCATGCAGATTTCCGTTAAATTTGTCATCAAGCGGATGCTTTCTTCTTGTTTCCTTATATCGCTTGACAAGCACTTCATCATCTGCTCCGAGAAAAAGTATCTTTACATCAAGATAGTCAAAATTTTTGAGTGCCTGCCATGCGTTGATTATCTCTGTAAACATATTGCCAAGACGTATATCTACGGCTACGGCGATTTTATTGAAACGCTTTTCGGAATCCCTGCATACATCAACAAAGTCAGGGATAAGCTGTGGCGGAAGATTATCAATACAATAATACCCGATATCCTCCATTACATTCATCGCCGATGACTTTCCTGAGCCTGACATTCCTGTTACAATCAGCAGACGCACAATATTTCACTCCTTAATTCAGAATTACAGGTTCCATTTCAAGCACATAGCCTGTTTTTTCCTGTACTATTTGTTTAACCTTATCGCAAAGCTCTAAAACGTCATTGCAGGTTGCAAATCCTTTATTTATAACAAATCCGCTGTGCTTTTCGCTTACCATAGCACCACCGCAGGTCATTCCCTTAAGTCCGCATTCGTCAATAAGCAATGAAGCATAGCTGCCTTTGGGACGCTTGAACGTACTGCCTGCACTCGGATATTCAAGAGGCTGTTTTGCCGATCTCTGAGCCATACATTCACTCATTCTCTGACGTATTTCATCGCTGTCGCCCTGTTCAAGTCTGATTGTAACAGATGTGATAATATTATCTGTTCCTGTAAACATACTTTTTCTGTATGAAAAATCATCTTTCTTGAAATCAACACGATGAATTTCACCGTCGCCGTCAACATATTCGGCAGAACATGCTACATCAGCCATTTCAGTTCCGTAAGCACCTGCGTTCATGTAAACTGCTCCGCCTACTGTGCCCGGAATACCGAAAAGCTTTTCCATTCCCGCAAGACCATTCTGCTGAGCAAAAACGCAGGCATAGGCAAGAAGCGCACCTGCTTCACATTCTATCATATTTCCTCTGAGAACGGTATATGCAAAATCGTGACCGAAGAATAATACCACCCCGTCATAGCCTTCATCGGGTACAAGTATATTGCTTCCCCTGCCTATTACTGTAAATTTAACATCATTCTTTTTCAGAAACTTCACAAGAGCAGATACGCTTGCTGTGCTGTTTACGCTTACAAGTGCTCTGCAGCCTCCGCCGAGCTTAAAGGTGTTATACTCTTTAAGACTGCAATCAGGAATAAATTTACATTCCAGTTCTTCACAGAGCTTTTCAAGCTCATTGATATATGACATAGCTTCCCCCTGACTTTTTACTGTGGGTATTGACAAATATTTGATTTATCAGAAATTATCGTAATTCTTTACTGTTTCCTTTGCGTCTGATTCCATACCAAGACGGTCAAGAAGCTCCTGAGCCGCATTGTAGCCCATCTTCTTCTGACGGTTATTCATAGCCGCAACCTCAAGAATAACAGCAAGGTTACGTCCCGGCTTTACAGGAATTGTAAGTGACGGAACCTTAACTCCGAGTATAGACATAAACTGAGTATCAACGCCCATTCTGTCGTATACCTTTTCAGGATTCCAGAGTTCCATTTCAACAACAAGGTCAATCTTTTCTGTAATCTTTACAGCACCCATACCGAAAAGACGACGTGCATTGATAATTCCGATACCTCTGAGTTCAAGGAAGTGACGGATATTATCAGGTGAACTTCCGACAAGACTTATATTTGAAACCTTTCTGATTTCAACAGCATCATCGGCAACAAGTCGATGTCCTCTCTTTACAAGCTCAATAGCAGTTTCGCTCTTACCTACGCCGCTTTCACCTGTAATGAATACACCTTCACCATATATTTCAATAAGAACACCGTGTCTTGTAATTCTTGGCGCAAGATTAAGATTAAGAAAAGCAATAAGTCCCGACATAAAGTTTGATGTGCTTTCCTTGCTTCTGAGAAGCGGAACTTCATATTTTTTTGAAAGCTCAAGCATTTCATCAAAATACGGAAGCTCTCTTGTAATTATGAGAGCAGGAAGCTTCTGAGCAAATAAAAGCTCTAATCTTTCATAACGTGTTTTTTCATCAATTGTCGAAAGATACGCAAACTCCATTTTGCCTATAATCTGAATTCTTTCGGGATTAAAATATTCATAGAATCCCATAAGCTGTAAGCCGGGACGATTTACATCGTTTTCATCGATAAGAATTTCTTCCGCATTCTTGTGGATGTAAATAGTTTCAAGCTTGAATTCATCAATTACTTTCTGTAATGATACTGTAAATTTGTCTGCCATAGTTAAACCTCATTTCCTTTCAAGGTTACACCTTTTATTTTATCCGACCGAATATGATTTGAAACCATATCCGTTTATCGCCTCTTTGATTTTCAACTCGTCGCCTGCTTCAACGCCTTTTCCCGATACTCTTATAACTACATTGAAGCCATCAATTTTATCACATATAAGCGCAAGGATTTTTTTAACCTTTTCATCAGGTGCGCCGATAAAATCATACGGCATACCGTCAACCTCTACACCTGCGGCAAGCTCATCTGTGTTAATATCCACAATAAGAGTGCTGATAGAAAGAAGCATCGGCTGAAGCACCTCTGCCCTGCCCTCTGCGATATCCACAGCAGAAACTTCAAGCATAGCGGGACAGCTTTTCTTCATAGCATCAGAATAAACCGTATTCATAAGTGATGTAAGAACAAGATATCTTTCAGGGTCAGAAAGAGCATCATCAAGCAGTTCAAGGTCACCCTCCCTGAATTCGGGGAATACAATATCAGAGCATACGATATATTCAAAATCTGCCGAAGAAATCTCATTCACAAGCAGCGAAATATACTTCTTACATTCTTCAGTATAAGGCGAAATCCATGGTTTTCCACCATTTTCAACGCTGTTATCAATCCATCTTGAGCCGTCATCAACAGTTTTATAGCTTGATTCGGGATATGTCTGAGGATAGACATTATCGCTCAGAAGGCTTATATTTGCAACAGGCTTGTATCCTGCTGTACGGATTGCAAAACATATTTCATTGAGTCCGAGCTGACTTGTTACAGCCCCCGAAAGCTGTGCTCTTTTATTTGTTGTATTGTAATTTACATTTCCGCCCGATGTTTTAAGCGGAACCATAATATATTCTGCCTCAGTATTGGCAGTAATTCTGTTTACTGCCGTTTCAAGCGCAAGCTCACTTTTGAGGTCGTCTGCTGTCAGACCGACACAGCGGAATTCCATTGCTGTTGCTTCGGGATTATTAATAACTCCGACGTCAAGCTCGCTTGAATCATCAGAACTGTATTCCATCACAATTGAAGAAAACTTTTCGCTGTCACCCTTTTTCTTTTTCAGATGCATAAGCTGATCTGCGCTGCTGTATCCGATAAATACAACGCCGCCAAGAAAAAGCACTGTAAGACCTGCTGAAAATATTTTTGATGAAACGCTTTTCTGATAGGTATTTGTCTCTTTTGTTTTGTAGATTTTCCTTCCTTTATTTTTATCTTTCATTAAAATCTTCTCCTGATTATCTGGACAAAGGCATATTATAAAAGCGTTATGCTTTTAATTATGCCAGAAAAATTCCGTAAACATATCCTGATGATATGTTTTATTTCAAAGCGTAGACAGCCATTGAGATTATTCCTATATATACCAGCATAGCAGGAAATCCCCTGAATGATGCTGGCACTTTTGACGAATTCAGATTTTTATATGCCGCCATAATTATAATTGCCGCAAGAACAAAGCCTATTCCCGACTGAAAGCCGAAAAAGGCATAATCACCGAATCCGAAATCATCATATCCGAGAGATTTATTATGCACTGTAAAGACAGAGCCAAGCACAGCACAGTTAAAGGCTGAAAGATGTATATAAAGCTTGCATTTTTCAAATATTTCCGTGCTTATCAGATTAAGCACAATAAGGGATAATATATAAATAAATGCAATAACAGCAATATAGCATATAAGCAGCCAGTAATCGCTCTCAAGCGGAATAATTTTGTCGATAAAATAAGCCGCCATTGTTCCAAGAGTCGTAAAAACGGTAATGCTTACCGCAATTGGGACAAAATTGGTTTTATTTCTCACTGCAACAAGTAATGTGCTTGTTCCCAGTGCCTGAGTAAAAATCAAATTAACACAAAGAAGAGCAATCAGCTCACTTACAAGAAACAATTATTTCACCTCAGTATCATTCTTTTCATCTGTTACGGACGCTCTGATTTTACGGTAAATACCGCACATCAGACCAAGCAGTATAAATCCGCCGAATGGCTGTGATACACCGCTT
>JAFWWU010000166.1 GCA_017523285.1 Ruminococcus sp. | reverse complement strand
TTTCAATCTTCTTGATAAAATCTCCAAAAATCCTGTCGAAGGACAAAAACACATATATATGTATACAACCGAAAATCAGACTTACTATATCAAAATGAATATTTTTGAAAGCAGTGATGTCTGGCTCGGATTTGTTCAGGATTACACAAGACAGATAAAGGATAATCAGTCAAATAAGAATATTATCGACTACAATCCGATAACAAGACTTCCCACATATTCTTTCTTTACAAGAAATATGAAGGAAATTCTCCCCTCTATAAAAAAATGCTGTCTTGCTACAATCCGCATAAATGGAATCGATAAGCTCAGCACATTCCTTACAGTTGAAAATACAAATCATTGTATTACATCAATTACAGAGGTACTTAAAAGCTTTGAATCAGATAAAATTACCCTCGGAACAAAATCAGATTATGAAATCTGTGTTCTGTTTATGAATTACGACCGAATGACAGTAAACAATATTCTCAACAGTATGGATGAAGCTGTTCAGAAATGTATTCCTACTGACGATTTCGGCGAGGTTATTGATATTTCCGATAAGACAACACTTAACCTTTCAATCGGATGCTGTTCATATCCCGAACAGGCTATTGAATTCAATACTCTTGTAAACTATTCGGAATTTGCTCTCTATGAGGCTACTGCTAACAGAAGAAGCGTTATAAACTGGTTCAATGAAAGCAATTATCTGCGTGAAAAGGATTCATATAAGAATGCTCAGATATTAAACAGGCTTATTTCAGATAATCTGTTTACATATCATTTACAGCCGATTGTTGACGCTAAGACAGGTGATATTTTCGGCTATGAAGCACTTATGCGTATAAATGCTGATGATATTGATATGTCTCCGCTTCAGATTCTCAGAATTGCAGATGAACAGAATAACCTTTATTCTATTGAAAAATCAACATTTTTCAATACTATGAAGCTTTTAAGCGAAAATCAGCATTTTTTCTCAAACAGAAAGCTTTTTATCAACTGTCTTGCTGATAATCTGCTTACAGATGAAGAATTCAACGAGCTTTATCTTACATACGGAGAACTTTTTGAAAAAATCGTTGTTGAAATCAATGAACGTTCTCAGCTTAACGATGAAAGTATTGAAATCATAAAGAAGCGTTGTAAATTCTCAGGTGCAAGACTTGCTATTGATGATTACGGTGCAGGTTATTCAAATAGTGCAAATCTTTTGCATTATGCTCCTGAATACATTAAAATTGACCGTTCACTTATATGTGATATTCAGAACGACCTTAAAAAACAGCAGTTATTTGCATCAATTGTTGATTTCTGTCACGCAAATCATCTTATGTCGCTTGCTGAGGGCGTTGAAACTCTTGCAGAAATGAAAACTGTTATCAGAATGGGTGTTGACCTTATTCAAGGCTATTATACTTCAAAGCCTAAGCCGCTGTTCCTTGATAAGATTTCATCTGATGTTGTTGATGAAATTATCAGTACAAATCTCGAAAACCGCAGTGAAGGTACTAAGAAGATTTACAACGCCCGTAACGAAACAGAGCTTGATCTTCTCAAACTTGCTCTTGAAAAATATACAGATATTACTGTTCATCAGAGCAAGCTCACACTTGTAAGTGATGCAAGTAAACAGGTTAAGATGAATATTCTTATTCCTGACAACAGCAGCTGTGAACTTACAATAAAGAATATCAATATTCTCAGCGGAAATAACAGACCTTCAATTATCCTCGGTGAATATTCACGTCTTGAGCTTAATGTTCTTAAAAAGAATAAACTTAGTTATTCAGGTATCTATGTACCGCAGGGCTCTCAGCTTGAAATCAAGGGAAGCGGTGATCTTCTCATTGACAGCTTTGCTACTGTCGGTATCGGTATTGGTAATGATTTTGAACATTCGTATGGTGATATATTCATTAATATGACAGGTTCGCTTGAAATTATGAGTAATAACGAGGATACAGTATGTATCGGCGGCGGATATAATACCGATGATTCTGAAATCAAGCTGATTTCAGGTTATATCAAGGTAGATATGCACTCTAAAAACGGACTTGCAGTCGGAAGCTTCAACGGAAATTCCATTATAAAAATGATTGACCCATGTCGCCTTGACATATTCATGTCAGGAATTAAAGCCGTAGGTGTTGGAAGCTTTTTCAACTCAGCCGATATTTCACTTGAATCAAATATTGATATATCCTGTTCGGGTGCACATGCTGTCGGCATCGGTGTACTCGAAAAAGGTACAGGTGATATAGCTGTTTCAGATTCAAAAATCAATATTAAAATGCGTTCTGCTCGTCACTCATGTATCGGAACATACGACGGAGATATGAATGTTAAATTGTCAGATTCCGATATTAAAATTGACAGCGAGGGTGATGAAGCAGTCGGAATCGGTGATTATACTGGAAGCGGCAACACAATCCTCACAGATACTACCCTTTCAAGTCAGATTTATGCCGCATTTCCTCTTGATATCGGTTCTAAAAACGGTGATGTTTCACTTCACGACTGCAATATCGAATCAATAGTCAACGGAAAGCATATTAATCATTCATAAAATCAGAATAAAGGAAATATCGTACATACACTGTGCGATATTTCCCTGTTATAACTAATTATTTATTATCATAAAAGAGAGGTTTTTTATTAATGAAACTTGGTATGGTTGGACTCCCTAACGTAGGAAAAAGTACACTTTTTAACGCACTTACAAATGCAGGCGCTGAATCTGCGAACTATCCGTTCTGTACAATTGAAAAGAACATCGGTATAGTTTCTGTTCCTGATGAACGTCTTGATGCACTTGCAAAAATGTATGAGCCTGATAAGTTCACTCCCGCTACTCTTGAATTTGTAGATATTGCTGGTCTTGTTAAGGGTGCTTCAAAGGGTGAAGGTCTTGGAAATAAGTTCCTTGGCGATATCAGAGAGGTTGACGCTATCGTTCACGTTGTAAGATGCTTTGAAAATATCGACGTTATTCACGTTGATGGTGAGATTAACCCAAGCCGTGACATTGAAACTATTAATCTTGAACTTATTTTCTCTGACATTGAGATTATTGAGCGTCAGATTGACAGAACTAAAAAAGCCGCAAAGGGTGATAAATCACTCCTTGCAACTATTGATTTCCTCGAAAGACTTAAAGCTCACCTTGAAAACGGAAAATCAGCAAGAAGCTTTGACTTTACCGATGATGAAAAGGAAATTATAAAGCAGACTCCACTCCTTTCAGCTAAGCCTGTAATCTATGCGGCAAATCTCTGCGAGGATGATTTCAAGAATAATATCGAAAGCAACAAGAATTATCTTATTGTAAAGGCTATTGCTGAAGAAGAACATTCAGCTGTACTTCCTATCTGTGCTCAGATAGAAGCTGAAATTTCAGATATGTCGCCTGAGGATAAGGAAATGTTCCTGAGCGATCTCGGTCTTGAAGTTTCAGGACTTAACAGAATTATCAAAGAGGGCTATTCACTCCTCGGACTTATTTCATATCTTACAGCAGGCAAGCCTGAGGTTCGTGCATGGACAATCAAAAGAGGCACTAAAGCTCCACAGGCAGCCGGAAAAATCCATACAGACTTTGAAAAGGGCTTCATCCGTGCGGAAGTCATCTCATTTGACGACCTTATGGAATGCGGAACAATGGCTGCCGCAAAGGAAAAAGGTCTTGTACGTCTTGAAGGCAAGGAATATGTAATGCAGGACGGAGATATCGTTTTATTCAGATTCAATGTATAATCCCCTTGCATGCTTATATTATTATAAATCAAAAACCGCTGCTCTTTAACAAAGCAGCGGTTAATTTTTAATCAGAAAAAAGCTGCGTAAATGCTACGCAGCTTCGTATTCATTCAATTACTTATTATACTTAGCAAGGAGCTGCTTAATCTTTTCATGTGGGTCAATAACAGTACTGATTGAAACATCATGATTGATTGAAGCAATAAAGTATGCAATATACTTTGATACATCAACTTCGTGGAACCAAGGTCTGCTGAGAAGCTCAGGTGTTCTGTATGTAAGATTTGTACCGAATACACCATCGATATAGCCTTCTTCATAAGCTTTGTCGAACTTTTCAAGCCCGTTTGTAAAGATTGTGTATGTAGCATAAGCGAAAATTCTGCCTGCCTTCTTTTCCTTGAGAGCATAAGCAAGGTCAAGCATTGATTCGCCTGAAGAAATAATATCATCGGCAATAAATATATCCTTGCCCTCTACTGAGTTACCGAGGTATTCGTGAGCAACAATTGGATTTCTGCCATTTACAATTGTTGAATAATCACGTCTTTTATAGAACATACCAAGCTCAACGCCAAGAACAGAAGCATAATACATATTTCTGTTAAGCGCACCTTCATCAGGGCTTACAATCATAAATGATTCCTTTGAAAGATTGATATCCTTTATATCCTTAAGAAGCGCCTTTAAAACCTGATATGTTGGCATAACATTATCAAAGCCCATAAGCGGAACAGCATTCTGTACTCTTGGGTCGTGTGCGTCAAATGTAATAATATTTGATACACCCATTGCTTCAAGTTCCTGAAGTGCACATGCACAGTCAAGTGACTCTCTGTAGTTTCTTCTGTGCTGTCTGCCACCGTATAATGTAGGCATAATAACATTAATTCTGTGTGCCTTACCGCTTGCAGCCTGAATAATTCTCTTTAAATCCTGATAGTGATCGTCAGGTGACATTGAGTTTTCCTGTGAAAACATCTGATACTTGCAGTTGTAGTTACCTACATCAATAAGAATGAAGAGGTCCTTACCTCTGACTGTTGACTTGATAAGACCTTTTCCGTCGCCTGAAGAAAATCTTGGACACTGTGCTTCGATAGCAAATGTATCGATATCATATCCTCCGCTTCTTGCCCATTGAACAAGGTAATCATCAATTTTACGTCCGAGTTCAGTTGCGCTTTCTGTTGCAATCAATCCAACAGGAGCAACACTTGAAGATTGATTGAATAAAATTTCGCTGGCTGCTGTCATAGTTTTAATCACCTTTCGCTTTTATCATTATATGATGTACAAATCGGAATTCTCAAATCAGTACATCTGCTTAAAGCCGCTATGGCTTTTTTACTTACAGAAATGTTCGATATAATTATCTATATCTCCCGCTATAATCTGTCTTGCACTTTCGGCATTTTCAATTTCATCTACCGCAGTCGTTTTATTTTCAAGCTGCTTGTACACCTTGAAAAAATGAATCATTTCATCGAAAATGTGCTTTGGAAGCTCATCGATATTTGTATAAGTATTGTAATTCGGGTCGTTAAAAGGTATTGCAATAATCTTATCATCACGTCTGTCATTATCAATCATACGGATAACACCGATAGGATAACATCTTACAAGAGTCATAGGATATAACGTCTGTGAACACAATATAAGAACATCAAGCGGGTCACCATCATCAGCAAATGTTCTTGGAATAAAGCCGTAATTTGCAGGATAATGAGTTGAAGTATGGAGAATTCTGTCCATTTCAATAAGACCTGTTTCTTTATCAAGCTCATATTTGATTTTACTGCCCTTTGCTATTTCAACAACTGCAACAAAATCAGTATTGTTTATCCTTTTCGGACTCATATTATGCCATATATTCATTATCACTACCTCCGATAAACCTGATTATATCGCACGCACCTATATTAAGTATATCATCTTTTTGAAATTTGTCAATAATCGTCGATATTTTTAGCAAGTATTATAATTTTATCCTGTTTTAAGGAAGTTTTTTCGTTTCTTAGCGCAACATTTATTATTAACATTTATTATCAATTTATAGATGGTGCAAAATCGTGTTATTTAAATCTATTTTGCTGTTATAACAGAATAAATATACTTATTTTTTCATTTTATTAAAAAAAATCAAATAAAGCATTGAAATTTATAAAAAACTATAGTATAATAAAATGGTAAGCGTATGCTTGCCAGAAAAATAAGGAGGCGATTGAATGAAGTTTTATAATATTGCTGTCATTGTTACAGGATTACACGAAGAATATCAGAACAGTATTCTTGCAGGAATTCAGGAATATGCTTTAAGACACAATAATATAAACGTATCACATTTTATCGCTTTTGGCGGCAGTATGCGCAACAGCTATCATGATTTCGGTGAATTCAATATATATAATCTCCCTGACTTTAAAAAATTTGATGGTGCAATTCTGCTTACAAATACTATTTCTTCGCCGCCTGTTACAAATAAAATAATAAGCAATATCAAAGCTGCAGGCATTCCTGCAGTCAGCATTGATGATGATATAAACGGCTTTTACAATATAGGTATTGACAACGAATCTGCTATGCGTGAAATTGCTGAACATTTTATCAGTCATCATGGATTCAAAAAATTCAAATATATTTCAGGCCCACGCAATAATCCTGAAAGCAAGCTTCGTCTTAAAGCATTCAAGTCAGTTCTTGAAAGTTATGCTATTTATCTTGATGATGATGATATTTATCATGGAGATTTCGGCTCACAAAGCGGTATTGAGGCTATAAAATATTTCCTGAAAACCTCATCTGAGCTTCCTGAAGCTATTGTATGTGCGAATGACCTTATGGCACTTTCAGCTATATCAGCTCTTAATAAAGCGGGGTACTCTGTGCCCGATGATGTTGCTGTTTCAGGATTTGATGATACATATAACGCAAGAAACTATTCTCCTGAACTCACAACAGTAGGACGTCCGCTTATTATTTCAGGCAAGCTTGCGTGCAGAGTTCTTATCAACACCATTAAAAATATTCCGCAGAAGCAAAGTAAAGTTCTTGATATGCGTCCGAGATTTGCCGCAAGCTGTGGCTGCTCTCAGACTCAAGCTGACCCACTTATCAAATTCAAGCACAGAAATAACAAGCTTCTTGATTCTGCATTTTCTTCAATCTCACTTATCAACAGAATGTCATCTCAGCTTGTTGAGTGCGATGACCTAAAATCATATATCCGCACCTTAAAGATGTTTGTATCTGAGATATATGCCGAGGAATTCTATTTATGTCTTTGTTCTGACTGGATTGATAATCTTAATTCAGAAGACTTCACCACAGAGCATGGTGGTCTGAGTTATACTACAATGGGATATACAGACAGAATTACCGTTCCTCTTGCTTATGTTAACGGAGAATTTATTGATAAGTATCCTGATTTTGATTCAAGAATTATGCTCCCCGATATGTTCAATACAGCCTCCAAAAGTAAACTTTATTATTTTATTCCGCTTCATTTCAGAGAACGCTGTCTTGGATATATTGTAATTCTGAACAGTGATTTCCCTATGTATGGTTATATGTTCCAGAGCTGGAGTATTACCATAAGCAACACACTTGAAAACGTAAGAAAAATGCTTTATCTTGATTCTGTTGCTAAGAAAAAGAACAAGCTTTATACAATAGATACTCTTTCAAACATTTATAACCGAACAGGCTTTACTCAGAAATCAACTCCGCAATTCAAAAGATGTCAGATTGAGCAGAAAAATGTTATGCTTATGTTCATCGATATGGACGGTCTGAAAATGATTAACGATACATACGGACATAAAGACGGAGATAAGGCAATATGTGCCCTTGCAGATGCAATTGGTAAATCCTGTACAAATGATGAAGTATATGCACGTTTCGGCGGTGATGAATTTCTTATATTTGCTCCGGAATACACCGAAGAACAAGCAAAAGAGCTTTCAATGCGTATTGAGCAGAATATTGAAGCTTTCAATGAAGAATCATCATACCCTTACAAAATTGCCGCAAGTATCGGTCATCACATTTGTGTGCCTGAGAAAGGCTCAGAGCTTTTCCAGCTTGTAACTCTTGCTGACAACGTAATGTATGAGAATAAAAAAAGAAGAAAAAGTTCAGTTTATCTGAAAAAATCCAAATAAAAAGCTATTGAGCATTAAAAACTCAATAGCTTTATTTTTTACCACTTAATCAAATGAAGGTGTGCTTCCTGTTGATACCTGAGCATAATATGCAAGAATTGAACTTGCATCAGATGCATTAAGCTCATTATCTATGTTTACGTCTGCGGCAAGCTGCTGTATTTCAGTAAACTTATTACCACTTCCGACAGATACAGAAGCATATTCGGCAAGAGTCATAGAAGCGTCAATAGCATCAACTACTCCATCGTTGTTTACATCTCCACGCATAAATCCTACAGTAAATACAAGGTCGCTGAGAACTGTTTTGCCGTCACCTGAATAGAAATTGAAATAGCTTGAATTAACATTCTTTGCGTCGTCTATAAATTCGATTTTATAATATCCTGCAGGAGTTCCGGGTGCAAACTCCGCTGTAAATGAAGTAAGCATAAATTCATCTGATTTTGCTCCGAGATATGATGATTTTTTGATTTCATTTCCTGCTGAATCCATTAAATTCTGAGTATATGTAATAGCAAGTCTGTTATTCACGACATTTTCAGTATATCCGTTATCGCCAAGCTCACTTTCATCGACAAATACAGAACCATTTGCTTTTAATTTTCCGTCAACAATACTTGAGAAACAGAATGGTGTAAAATCTGCTGTAAAGCTTTCACCAAGGCTTGTTGTATACTGTTTTGCTTCTGTTTCAAGAGTAGGGTCAGTAATCCCTTTTAATGTTACATATTCACTACTGCAAATCCACTTTGCAGTAAGTGACTGAATATCATTTGATTTATCATCAACATAGACACTTACAGGAACTTTAATACCTGCCTTTGCTTCTTCAGTTGATATTACATTTTTGTCTGATGAAAAATAAAGTCTTGCTGTTGACTGTGTATCAGCGGCAGAAACTGAAAAAGGAGTAATTGCTGATACCATTAATAATGAGCTGAGTAATGCTGTTATTTTTTTCATAATATACCTCCATTATAATCTTTCGAGCATTTTTACAACGATTTTTGCAACTCTGTCAGCTGCAATTTTTTCAAATTCATCAAATGACATTGCACCCTCGTCATCTGCGTTATCTGAAATACAACGTACACTTACAAACGGGATTTCATTGAGATAACAGCTGTGTCCGATAGCTGAGCTTTCCATATCAACCGCATAAGGATTGAGTCTGTTTACGATATCCTGCTTTACAGCTGAATCTGAAATAAATGCCTCGCCTGATACAATTCTCTGAACAAAGCAGTTTATATCATTTTCATTACAGATTTCAACTGCTGTATCAATAAGCTTCTTATCTGACTTGAATATTCCACAGTATGGTGGATAATCGTTAAGGAAGTGAAGGTCGAGGTCGTGTGGAAGAACCTCATTTGAAATAACAATATCGCAAACCTTTACGTCAGGATTCATTCCGCCTGCAACACCTGTATTGATGATAGCTTCAACTCCGAAATTAAAAATCATAGCCTGACTGCAAAGTGCGGCATTAACCTTGGCAATTCCACAGCATGCGTATACTATTTTTTTATCGCAATAATTACATACTGTAAATTCAAATCCTGATTTCTTTATTTTTTCAGCACTGCCGAGAAGCTCGCTTATACCTACTAATTCGCTCGGCATTGCACCGATAATTCCTATTGTTTTCATTTAAAAATCTCCTTAAAAATCAAATACAATAAAATTATATCATTTATTCTATAATTCGTCAAGTATAAAAAAACGGTTATCGGAATGAATGCAATGACCATATAGAAGTATTAAAAATACTATGGTTATTGACTAAATGGTGGCTAATGTAAAAACAAACAGTGCAGTATCGCTTAATTGCGATACTGCTCTTGATTTTTTAAATTTGATACAGATATCAGTTCATCCCAGTTTTTGAGTGTTATTTCAACGATTTTCGGGTCGTACATAATTCCTTTGTTCTTTTCAATCTCTTGTTTACAAACCGAAAGAGGCAATGCATCCCTGTATGCTCGTTTTGATGCCATTGCGTCTATCGAATCACATATAGCAATAATTCGTGCTCCTATGGGGATCTCATCACCTTTTGCACCAAAAGGATACCCATTTCCGTCCCATCTTTCATGATGATGAACTATTATAGCGGCAAGTCTTAAAAAATGCGGTGATTTTGACAGAATATCAGCACCTATCTGAGGGTGCTTCTTCATCATCTCCCACTCTTCATCGTCAAGATTACTTTCTTTGAGAAGAACTCTATCGGGAATTCCGATTTTTCCGATATCGTGAAGATGACCGGCTATGTGAATTTCACGGATTTCATCTTCTGATAATCCCATATATTTGCTTATAAAACAAGCTATATCGCTGACTCTTTCGGAATGTTTACCCGTATATGGGTCACGGGCATCAAGTGCAGATGTTATACATTCAACATAATCGTGATATTCATAATTAATTTTACAATTATCATTTTGTATATTCTTAGGCAGTTGCGTATCAATCATCTGAAACTCCTTAAATTCAATCTGCAACAATACTACATTTATGCTTCACAGAAAATCTGTGCAAGTGTTTTTCCACGCTCCGTAACATGTTGTAAAAGAGCTTTTCTGCAAGACTTAAATCTACCGAATAACTTTTCAGCTTCTTCAACGTTGCGATATACTTTCCATTCACCCGTCAAAAGACATCCCTCATCACGATGATTGATAAAGCCATATATATCATGAAGCGGATAGCCAAGAAAAACACCTATTTCATGCGGAAAACTGTCACAATCAAGACGTTTTCTCAATATATTCAGATAATCTGCAAGGCTTCTGTCAGTCGGATAGCCGTAGTAAGACAAGAATGTTGCGTTGCTATCTGACTTCAAATGCCTTTCGAGTATATTTTTACGATATACAATAAGAAGAACTCGTTTTTCACATTCGCAAACTGTTTCAATATATATGTCTTTTATATTCAGCTGATTATTAAGAGCATCAATCTCTGAATACAAATTATTAAAACGTGATTTCTGACAAGCAACAATATTCGCGGGCTTTATTCCTGCAAGTGCAGGAGCGCAATGATATGCAATCAATGCTTCTAACATAAAAGTCCTCCTCGTCGTTGGTTAGCCTACGCTAACCGATGTGTAAAAAAATATGAGCATTATGCTTTCTGAAAATGCTGTGTTAAAACATTTTGTAAGGCACTGGCACTTGATGAATTTGCATAGTGAATTTTTGCCCCCGTTCTTTCAGCCTGTTTTGACGCTATTGCAAGCATTTTATGTGCAACTGTTTTCGTGAATATAACTATCAACTCAGGATTTCCTATTTGATTTTGAAAATTCGCAGGACAATGCGTAAACACCTTACATTTACAGCCATGCTTTTTACAAATCTGCTTGTATTGGCAGTGCATACAGTCATGACCACCTACTATAACTATATTCATTTTTTCACCATGTTGTCCTAAATTACGATTTCGATATGATATTTAGCAATCAAGGTGTAATAGCACACCCTGATTGCAATGAATTTACCGTTTGGAATTCGAATTATCTTATGAATTACAGTTACAGGATTTTCCGTTGCATTGTTTTGCGTAAGGACAACCAATACATGTTTCTCCACGCTTTTTTGCACGAATAAGATACCATATAATACCTGCAACAATAGAAACCAATATTAATATAACAATAATATTTTCCATAATCAAAATCCTGTCTGAAATATTTTATTTTACACCATTGAGAGCGTATTCTGTTTTCATTTTCTTGTTGTTCTTAACAATCAGACTGATTACAATTGCAGCCATAGCCACTACAGCAACAAGACCGCCAATAGCCGCACCAACATCAAGAGAAGCGGGAGAAGTAATAAGTGTACCGATTGTATAAACAAGGTAAGCTACCGTATATCCAACGCCAAGCTGAAGTCCGATACCGCCCCAGAGCCACTTTGCACTCTTCATTTCAGAATTCATAGCACCAATTGCAGCAAAGCAAGGAGGAGTATAGAGATTGAACATTAGATAAGCGAGTGCCGCAACCTTTGTGATAGCCATAATTCCTGCAACTTCTGTTCCAGCGCCTTCCATAAGTGCCAGTTCTTCAGTATCAATGAGGTTTTCAAGTCCGACAAAGCAAACAGCAAGAGTACCAACAACATTTTCTTTTGCAATGAATCCTGTAACAGCTGCCGCCGCAAGCTGCCATGAAAGAACTCCGACAATAGGAACGAGAATATAAGCAAACGGTGAAGCAATTGAAGCAAGAATAGACTGGTCAGCAGTTTCCGCAACTTCAAAGCTCCATGTAAATGTCTGCATAAGCTGAACCGCCATATTGCAAAGAAGAATGATTGTTGCCGCCTTTACAATATAAGCCCAACCACGACTGCACATTGATTTGAATGCTCCCCAGAGAGAAGGAGCCTTGTATTCAGGAAGCTCAATGATAAAGAAGGATTTTCTCGCTTTATATCCTGCAATCTTGTTAACAAGAAGTGCGCCAAGGAAAATAAGTACAATACCTGAGAGATACATCAAAGTGCTTACCCAACCTGCATCATCAAAAAATGCACCTGCAAATAAAGCGATAACAGGTATCTTCGCACCGCAAGGCATAAAGGGTGCAAGCATTGCTGTTGCTCTGCGTTCACGTTCATTTCGGATAGTACGGCTTGCCATAATACCCGGAACAGCACAGCCTATTGTAATAACAAAAGGAATTACAGATTTACCTGAAAGTCCAACCTTCTTGAAGATAGGATCAAGAACAACAGCTGCACGGGACATATATCCGCAGTCCTCAAGTAAGGCAATGAGGAAATACATTACCATAACGAGAGGCAGGAAGCCTACAACAGCGACCACACCACCGATAACACCATCAACAAGGATAGCAGAAAGAAGAGGATTTGCGTCAGAAAGAAGGTCACCTACCCAGCCTTGGAAGCTTTCAAGCCAACCAACAAGAAGGTCTGCAATTGGTGTGCCAACCCAAACCTGAGAAATCTGAAACACAAGGAACATCACTACGGCAAAAATCGGGATACCAAGCCATTTACTCGTAAGAACATTATCAATCTTATCACCGATATTCTTATCCTTTGTAAGAACCTTGCGTTTTTCAACGTCTTTTACAATATTATTGACAAACTCAAAACGTTTTCTGTCCGCCTCTGTAACTGCATTTTTATCGGTAAGGTCTATATTGCTCTGTATATAAGGAGCAGTTTGTTTCTTATTAATCTGTGCAACAGCCGCTTCAATCAATGGCTCTAATCCATCTGACGAAGTAGAAACTGTTTGCACTATGGGACAGTTAAGTTTTGTAGAAAGTACATCTGTATCAATTGTATTTCCTTTTTTCTTGCCGATATCGCTCTTATTCAGAGCTACAACAACAGGAATACCAAGCTCAAGAAGTTGAGTAGTAAAGAAAAGGCTACGGCTCAGATTATCTGCGTCAACGATATTGATTATAACATCAGGTTTTTCGTTCTTTACATAAGAACTTGTGATGCTCTCCTCGCTTGTAAATGGTGACATTGAGTAAGCTCCCGGAAGGTCAACGACAGTAATCTGTTCGCCTCCCGAATAGTTTTTCTTAATCTGATGTTCTTTCTTATCTACGGTAACACCTGCCCAGTTTCCGACCTTCTCGTTAGAGCCTGTCAAAGCATTGAACATGGTAGTTTTACCTGAATTAGGGTTGCCTGTCAAAGCAATTCTCATTTGTATCTTCCTCCTGAAAAATATATATATAAAAATCCTAAGGGATATTTTAATACTCTACGTTGTGTTAGTGTAGGCTAACTAAACATCAAAAACAATCGGCGATACTACGCCGATTAAAAAATACTTACTTAAACAACAATAGCATTTGCAAGTCCGCTATCAATATTATATCTTGCATCTTTAATAGATACGACACAGCTATTCTTTTTGTGAGATACAACTGTTATTGCTTCACCACTGTAGCAACCAAGAGAAAACAAAAACGAATTTAATTCTTCGTCATCAGTTCTGATATTCTTAATAGTATATTCCTGTCCTTCACTTGCTTCAAGTAACGTCATCATAAGCACCTGTAATTTCTGTAAAAATATAGATAAACTATCTTAGCTTTAGCACAAGTTAGTTTGCTATAACTAACTTCCAATAAAAGTTTAACACAACTAACTCGTTTTGTCAATATCTCCTCTTGATTTTCGACGAATCCACTAAGAATAATCTGCAATTGCACCACCATTTTGCTATAATTTAACATAATTTTGACAAACACAGCGTTTTATGATAGAATTATAGAAAGATGCTACGGCTATCTTTATCTTTAAGAGTTATGAGGTAAATAATTATGGAAATAAAAGAATCTGCTGAAAATTATCTTGAAACAATTCTGGTATTATCCCAAAAGAACGCCGCTGTAAGAAGTATTGATATTGCCAACGAAATGAATTTTACAAAAGCAAGCATTTCTATTGCAATGAAGCGACTTCGTGAAGACGGATACATTAATATGGACGACGACAGAATGATTACCCTTACCCCAAAAGGAAAAGATATTGCATCAATGGTTTATGAAAGGCATCAGATTATCGCAAAAATACTAATCGCTCTTGGTGTCGATGAGGCAACCGCATACGAAGACAGCTGCAAAATTGAACACGATTTAAGTCAGAAAAGTTTTGAAAAGATCAAAGAGTTCTATGAAAATTATAAAAATATTACTTGATATTTTGTATATAAGAATTTTTTTCACTTCCAGATCGTTGTAGATAACTCCACCGCAGTCTGTTAGGTGTTTGCTTTGATATATTTTTGAAAATAACTTTTGCAATCCGTTTTATATTCTAAATATAAAATTAATCTCACCATAAAGAGCGATGACCATATAGAAGTATTCAGAAATACTAATGGTTATTGACTTAACGGTGGCTAATGTAAAAACGAATCAAAACAGACGTATGCAAAGAAAATTGCATACGCCTGTTTTTTATGATAATCTAAAGGCTCTGTTGTATCTTATTGGTACAGCAGAGTCTTTTTCTGAATATTTTCAATTTTAACAATTCTCAAACATTTCAAAAACATCTCATAAACACAGCACCTGTATAATAAAGCCATAATCCAAAACAACAAATTCAGGAGGACTTTATTATGAACAGAAATGATACAGAATTTATGGTGCAGAAAATCCGTACACAGTATATGGTAAAGAATAGTAGTGAGAAAAATCTTGACCTGCTTCGTGAACTCGACGCGGAAGTAAAACGCCCTGCAAATGTATTCGGTTATGTTTTCGGTAGCATTTCCGCAATTATTATGGGTGCAGGAATGAGCCTTGTTATGACAGACATCGGTCAGCAGCTTGGCATTTCAAACACAATGCCTCTGGGTATTATAATTGGCGTTGTCGGTATGCTTATGGCTATTGCAACATACCCGATATATAAGAATATTCTTGCATCAAGAAAAGAAAAATACGCTGACAGAATTCTTGAACTCAGCGAAAAAATTATGAATGAGGAGAAGTGAAAATGAGCAAGGTCAAAGATTTTTTCAAGGGAGCATTTGAGGATATGAAGGAAAGTGCAAAGGCACAGCACGAGGTTAACAAAGCAAACTTCGCTGCGGCTAAAGCGAAGTCCAAGGCACAGTGGAAAGAAGCTAAAGCTATGGGCGACCCAAATAAGCGCAAAGCTATGATGCAGGCTGAGCGTGATGAGCAGATTGCGGCGGCAAACAAAAGAATTGCTCAGGCACATGAACGCATTGAAATATCGAAGAAATAAAATCAACCGTGCTGAAAATCAAATCAGCACGGTTTTCTCATTTCATAAGTTCATCTGTAAGCCGTATAATTTCGGGAGCGATTTTTTCACGCTCTTTTTTTGTTACATAGCTGTAAAGCGGATATGCGGCAGATACCATTACAATTCCGACAATACCCACGATTATTCCCAAAACAAACAGCTCTGTCCATACCATACACATAGACATTCCCGTTCCGAGAATGAGTGCACCGACAATTCCGACAACAAGTGAAATTACAGTGCCCTTTTGCGTTACACTTGCATCCAGACGGCGGAGCTGTTCCATTTTATCCGCCTCTTTAGGCACATATTTTTCTCGGATTTTCTTTATCTCCTCCTGCTCTTTGGCAGAGTAGGTATAGCTGAAGGTTTCCTTATTCTCCATAGGTATCATTCTCCATAATTTTCTTTATTTCTTTCGAGTTTTTTACTATGCTGTAAACTGACATTGTTACTATAACTATGCTCACGCCTGCACCTGTCAGCATAATAAAAATCTGCTTATTTTCGTTTGACATATCCTTTGCGAACTGTGAGAACATTGCCGTTTCCAAAGACAGCATTGAAACAAGTGCCGCCGCCATATTGATGATTTTCGCCATTGACATAACGGGACTTCCGAGCTTTCTGTATTTTATAAGATTGATGATTGCGAGGGTTGTGATGTAAAAGGTGTACGCCGCCATAACGTAGATAAGTATGCCGTGATATTCATAACCCTTGTTCTGATACAATATCATAAGCACCGCACCCGACAGAGCAAGATTTACTGTCAGCAGAATATATCCGCAAAGACGTGAACGACGAAGCTCCTTGAAGCGGTCTGTACCTATGCCTACACGGTTTACGAAGCGTACCAGCAGAAAGCGCATTACTGCTAAAATCGTGTAGTAAAAGGCAAGAACAAAAAACCAAGATGTATGATATAAAAATCCTGATAAGGCATTCAGTGCAACATAAATAAGATTTACTCCGAGTGAGCCGTAAAGTGAGACGTGCGTACGAAATTTCATATCTGTCATAAGCTTTTCGCCTACGGGATTTGAATAAACTTTTTCCTTTGCGGTACGGTAATGTTTTGGAACTACCTTAATACATCTCATAACAACAGCGGTTAATGTGTAAAATGACAGCACATAAGTAAAATATGCGACAGGGTGTGCTTCATAACCGCTTATAAATGTGTAAACAAGAGCCACTGTGCATATGGTCACAAGCAAGGCGATTATCCATACAGGCGGATACAAGAGTTTAATCAGTTTTTTCCATTCCATTTATGTCACTCCTTCTGAGCCTTACGGTAAATGTACTGCCTTTTCCGACCTCGCTTACAACGGCAATTTCTCCGTTCATAATATCAACCACACGCTTTACAAGGGCAAGTCCCAGTCCGTTGCCCTGCATAGCATGAGAGGTATCGCCCTGATAGAATTTTTCAAAGATGTGTGCACTTGTTTCGGGAGAAATTCCACAGCCTGTATCTGAGATTTTTATGGTTGCAAAATCATTATCGGCAGTAAACTGTACTGAAACAGTACCTCCGTTTTCAGTGAACTTGAAGGCGTTGGAGAGAAGGTTGTTCCACACAAGAGAAAGCAGTTCCGGGTCGGAATTGATGTTGATTTCGTCCTCAATGTTCGTTTCAATATCAATATCTTTCTGTTCCCAGATTTCTTCAAACTGCAATAGCGACTGACAAAGCTGTTCGCTTAAATCAAATCTTTTCGATACGGGAAAAATCTGCTGATTTTCCAGCTTGTTGAGCTTTAAAATATTTGTGATAAGGCTTGCAAGTCTGCGTGAATTATCAGTAATTCCCTTTGCGTATTCAATACGCTTTTCATCGGGCAAATCAGGAGATTGAAGCATTGTTCCGTAGTTCTGCATTACAGCAAGCGGAGTTTTAAGCTCGTGGGAAACATTGGCAATAAAGTCAGTGCGTAAAGTTTCAACACTTCCTAATTCCTCTGCCATTTTGTTGAAGCAGTCAATGATGCTGTTGAAGCTTTCGTATGCGTAATTATCCCCGAAAGGCTCTATGCGCACAGAAAAATCTCCACTTGTAATTTTTTCACCCGCAGAAATAATACGCTTTGTGGGACGTTCAACCATAAGTCTGCGACGTACTGCATCAATAACCGTGAAAAGCAGGCTTATAAGCAGCACATTTCCGAAGGTAAGCTTTGCTGCCGCTGAAATATTCTCTTCAGTAAAAGTCAGGTCAAGAGTATCAGCCATTACCGATATAAACAGCGTCATACAGCAAGTTACAACAAATGCCGCAAGGAGAAAAAATACAAACCAGTTGTTAATGCCATGAAGAATCTTTCTTATATTCAGTTTCTTCATTTCAGCACCGCCTTGTATCCAAGTCCGTGCACTGTTACAATTTCAAAGTCTTTACACTCTGAAAGCTTACTGCGGAGTTTAGTCATATATACGTCAACTGTCCGAGGCCCTGACTCTGTATCAGCGTCCCAGAATTCATCCATAAGCTGAGTGCGTGTGAAAGTCTTTTTCGGATATGAGAGGAGCTTGTAGAGAATGGAAAATTCTCTTGTCGTCATAGGTATCTCCTCGTCACCGAGATAAGCCGTGTGTTCGTCGGCGTCCATAACAAAGCTTCCTATTTCAAGCCTTCTGCTTGATGCAATTTTTGCACGGCGGAGAAGCGCACCGATACGCAGAAACAACTCGTCAAGGTCGATAGGCTTCACCATATAATCGTCAATTCCCACACGGTAGCCACGCTGTTTCGAGGCAAAATCGTCTCTTGCTGTCATAAACAAAATCGGGATTTCGTTATTCAGCGAGCGTACTGTTTTTGCAAACTCAAAGCCGTCAATTTCGGGCATCATAATATCCGAAACGATAAGGTCAAACACAGTTTCATACATAGCGTCATAGGCTTCGTTTGCCGATAGACAGCCTGTTGCTTTGTAGCCACTGTTATTAAGAAAAGTACAGACAGTTTTATTCATTTCACGGTCGTCCTCAACCACTAATATCTTAAACATCGCTTTACCTCCGATGATTTTTCTTTATAATAACACAGAAATGTTAAAGTTTTGTTTGCGTTTGAGCGTTACAATAAAATTTTATCATAAAAAGCGGAGCTGTGTCAACGCACATACTCCGCTTAAAGTTATACAAAGATGATTGTTCCGCACATTTTATCCGTACTGTTGTGCTTGAAGAAATTGTGTTATCGGAATAGTCCGCAAGTATTCCGAAATCCCTAAGCTTACTCCTGAAATTATGCATGAATTCATTGAAAAGATTGTCGTATATGCCCCCGACAAGTCCAGCGGACACAGAACACAACAGATTGATATTCATTTTCGTTTCAATGTTGCGGTTGCAACCGCTGTTGCTGACAGTATGGTTTACGACAAAAAAAGAAAGGCTGCGTAGGATTTTCCTACACAACCTTTCGGTTACATATTAAATACTTCTGTATGAGTGGTCACCTTGCAGCGATAACCGTAATTTATCATATATGTAATTATACGCAGCCCTGAGCCTTCATAGCTTCAGCAACCTTGAGGAAGCCAGCGATGTTAGCACCTGCAACGAGGTCATCACCAAAGCCGTATTCCTTAGCAGCACTTAATGAAGCTTCAAAGATATTCTTCATGATGCCCTTGAGCTTTTCATCAACTTCTTCAGCTGACCATGAATATCTCATTGAGTTCTGTGACATTTCAAGACCTGAAACAGCAACACCACCTGCGTTAACAGCCTTTGAAGGAGCAACGATAACGCCATTTTCCTTGAGGTATGCAACAGCTTCGTTTGTTGTTGGCATATTTGATACTTCTACATAGTACTTAACGCCGTTTGCAACGATCTGCTTAGCTTCTTCCATGTCAACTTCGTTCTGTGTAGCACATGGCATAATGATGTCTGCCTTTGTTCCCCATGGCTTCTTACCAGCGAAGAATTCAACACCAAACTTATCAGCGTAATCCTGTACTCTGTTACGGCATGATGCACGCATTTCGAGGAGGTAATCAACCTTTTCAGGTGTGCTGATACCGTCTGGATCATAGATGTATCCGTCAGGACCTGAAATTGTAACAACCTTACCGCCAAGTTCATTTACCTTCTTAACTGTACCCCATGCAACGTTACCGAAGCCTGAGATAGCAAATGTCTTACCCTTAATGCTGTCACCAAAGTAATCAAGCATATTAACTGTATAATAAACTGCACCGTAACCTGTAGCTTCAGGACGGATAAGTGAACCGCCGTACTGAATACCCTTACCTGTAAGTACGCCTGTGAACTCATTTCTGAGTCTCTTGTACTGACCGAAGAGGTAACCAACTTCACGAGCACCTACACCGATATCACCTGCAGGAA
>JAFWWU010000165.1 GCA_017523285.1 Ruminococcus sp. | reverse complement strand
TTTCACCTGTAGCAGGGTCACGAGTAAATGCAACACCTGTACCACAGTCATCACCCATGTTACCGAAAGCCATCATCTGAACGTTTACAGCTGTACCCCATGAATATGGAATATCGTTATCACGACGGTAAACGTTAGCTCTTGGGTTGTCCCATGAACGGAAAACAGCCTGAACAGCACCCATGAGCTGTTCCTTAGGATCTGTTGGGAAGTCTGTACCGATCTTAGCCTTGTATTCAGCCTTGAACTGTGAAGCGAGTTCCTTAAGGTCGTCAGCTGTAAGGTCAACGTCCTGAGTAACGCCCTTCTTTTCCTTCATTTCGTCGATAAGTTCTTCAAAGTACTTCTTACCAACTTCCATAACTACGTCAGAATACATCTGGATGAATCTTCTGTAGCAGTCCCAAGCCCATCTTGGGTTATTTGAAGCTTCTGCCATGTAATTTACAACGTCTTCGTTAAGACCAAGGTTGAGGATAGTATCCATCATACCAGGCATTGATGCACGAGCACCTGAACGTACAGAAACGAGAAGTGGATTTGTCTTGTCGCCGAACTTCTTGCCTGTAACTTCTTCCATCTTAACGATATATTCGTTAATCTGAGCCATAATTTCGTCGTTGATCTTACGACCGTCATCGTAGTAAGCTGTGCAAGCTTCTGTTGAGATTGTGAAGCCCTGTGGAACAGGAAGACCCATGTTGGTCATTTCTGCAAGGTTTGCACCCTTACCGCCGAGGATTTCACGCATATCTGCGTTACCCTCAGAGAATAAATAACAATACTGATGTGCCATTGGTATATTACCTCCAGTTTTATACTTCTTTCCGATTATGAAAGCATAAAATGCAATGCTAAAACAAGCATACATAATCGGAGTTAATACCATTATAACATAATTCGGATAAAAATGCCATATTTTTTTCGAAAAAAATTTTTTTCTTTTTTACGGTAAATTATACAAATTTTACATAAAAATAAAAAAAATAGTCAAATCGGGTTGCAATCGGAGATAAAATTTGTCATAATAATAATGAATGAAAAATTCAACGGAGGTAATTTATAATGGATAATGCAGTAATACTTGCAGGCGGACAGGGTAAAAGAATGAAGGCGGATATACCGAAGCCTATGTTCAGGGTTCTTGGCGAGCCTATGCTTGAATGGGTAATCTCAGCATGCGAGGGTGCGGGATTTTCTGAAATTTGTGTTGTAAAGGGCTTTATGGGCGAGATTATAGATGAATATCTCGGCGGAAGATATAAAACCGTTTTACAGGCTGAAAGACTTGGAACAGGTCATGCCGTAATGCAGGCTGAGCCGTTTCTTAAAGAAAATGCAGACGGAAATACTCTTGTTTTATGCGGTGATGCACCTTTTATCGACAGTGAAACAATAAAAAATGCTCTTGAAATACATAAACAGCAGGGAAATTCCGTAACAGTAATTACAGCCGAGCTTGAACAGCCTAAGGGATACGGCAGAATTATCAGAACAGAAAGCGGAATAAGCGGAATTGTTGAAGAAAAGGATGCAGATGAAAATCAGCGTCTTATAAAGGAAGTAAATTCAGGCGCATACTGGTTTAAAACAGCTGATTTACTTGATTTCCTCGGCAAGCTTACACAGAATAATGTGCAGGGTGAATATTATCTTACAGATACAGTAGGAATTGCTGTAAGCGAAGGCAAGAGAGCAGGAGCATATATGTCTGATAATTCAGATGTAATACTTGGTGCAAATGACAGAAAGGGACTTCTTGACCTTAACACAAGAGCAAGAATGGCAGTTATCGGAAAGCATCTTGACAACGGAATAGAATTCAACTGCATTGACGGAGTAATAATTGAAAGAAGTGTAGAAATCGAAGCAGGAACAGAAATTCTTTCGGGAACAATTATCAGAGGCAATACAAAAATCGGTGCAAACTGTAAAATAGGACCTTCCTGCGTGATTGAGGACTGCACAATCGGCGAAAATGCAAAGCTCAACAATGTTCAGGCATATAATTCAGAAATAAAAGCAGGCTCAGAGCTTGGTCCTTGGGAAGTTATAAAGGATAATAAGTAATATGTCATTAATTGACGCATTACACAGATTATTTTGTGTAGGGACGGATATTATCCGCCCGCATTTTCAAAACGAGATCAAAGTTATTCTACAAATTCAGTAATATGTCATTAATTGACATATTACATTAAAAATGATATAATGTAAGGGAATTTGCAGAAAACTGCAAAAATGATGAATTTTAAGGAGATTCGTAATTATGAGTAATACAAACAGCTATGAAAGTCCATTCTGCACTCGTTATGCAAGCGAGGAAATGCAGTATATCTTTTCAGCAGATAAGAAGTTCACAACATGGAGAAAGCTCTGGATTGCTCTTGCAAGAGCAGAAATGAAGCTTGGCTTACCTGTAACAGAAGCACAGGTAAAGCAGCTTGAAGAGCACATCAATGATGTAGATTATGAAATGGCTGCTGAGCGTGAAAAGATTACACGTCACGATGTTATGGCTCATGTTTTCACATACGGTCAGGCTTGTCCTGATGCTGCAGGTATCATTCACCTCGGTGCAACATCATGCTATGTAGGCGATAATACAGATGTTATCATTATGCGTGATGCACTCAACGTAGTTCGCAGAAAGCTTATAAATGTAATGAACAATCTTGCTTCATTTGCTGATAAGTATAAGGAAATGCCATGTCTTGCTTATACACATCTCCAGCCTGCACAGCTTACAACAGTAGGTAAGAGAGCAACTCTCTGGCTTAACGAGCTTCTTATGGATTTTGAAGACCTTGAATACAGAATCTCAACATTAAAGCTTCTCGGCTCAAAGGGTACAACAGGTACTCAGGCTTCATTTATGGAGCTTTTCGAAGGCGATACAGATAAAATCAAAGAGCTTGAAAGAATGATTGCCGAAGAAATGGGCTTTGATTCAGTTGTTCCTGTATCAGGACAGACATATTCAAGAAAAGTTGATTCACAGGTTCTTTCAGTATTAAGCGGAATTGCTCAGACTTGCAGTAAATTCTCAAACGATATGCGACTTCTCCAGTCATTCAAGGAAATGGAAGAGCCAAGAGAAAAGAAGCAGATAGGCTCATCAGCAATGGCATATAAGAGAAATCCTATGCGTTGCGAGAGAATCACATCTATTGCAAGATATGTAATGATTGACAGCCTTAACCCTGCATTTACAGCAGGTACACAGTGGTTTGAAAGAACTCTCGATGACTCTGCAAACAAGAGAATTTCAGTTGCTGAGGCTTTCCTCGGTGTAGATGCTATTCTCAATATTATGATGAATGTAACAGACGGACTTGTAGTATATCCTGAAATCATCCGCAGAAGAGTTATGGCAGAGCTTCCATTTATGGCATCAGAAAATATCATGATGGATGCTGTTAAGAAGGGCGGAAACCGTCAGGAGCTTCACGATAAGATTATGGACTATTCAATGATTGCAGGAGAACAGGTTAAGGTTTACGGCAAGGATAACAATCTTTGCGACCTTATTCTCGATGACCCTATGTTTATGATTACTAAGGATGAGCTTGACGCTGTACTCAAGCCTGAAAGCTACACAGGCAGAAGCTCACAGCAGGTTGATGAATTCCTTTCAGAATGTATCAATCCTATTCTTGAAGCAAACAAGGATATTCTCGGTGAAAACTTTGAAATGAAGAACTAATTACAGTAATGGGCGGCTTTATAGTCGCCTTTTACCGAATACGGAGAAATAATATGAAAAAAGCTTTAAAAATAGGCGGAATAATACTTGGAATAATTCTTGCGGCACTACTTATTATATTTATATTTTTTCCCGGTTTATTTACATATATAAAAGTTAAAGTCAAATACGACAATATCGACAGAGGTTTTACGGAATTCAAAAAAGTTGAAGTTCCCAATGATTTTAAAACATATACAGTAAAAGGAATTACACTTAGTGTTCCTGACAGCTATGTGCTTAAAGATACAGGAAGCAGTTTTAAGAATTCCGATGAAAAATCCGTTCTTTTAATTATGGAAAGCGATTCGCTTGAAACCGATGAACTTATGAAGGGATATTCCGAAGATTATGACACTTGGGAATATTATAAGTATGAGGAAGCAGATTACAAGCATTTTTTTGAAACAATTGGCGAAACTTTTCCGACACCTTATGATGCAAGCAGTGATATTTTATGGTTTATCAGAGATAAACTGAAAGCCAAAGACTGCTTAAAGCTTCGCGGCAGGGATATGGACGTTTTTCTTGAGCTTGCAGATTCAAAAGAAGAAAGCTGGAAAACAGAAAAAACGTGGGAACTGGCTGGAGAAAATAGCTTTGCGTATATCGGGCATGGTGAAGCGAATGAACTGATAAAATTTGATTTCTGGACAATGAATATATTTGATCAGAATGATTTAACAAAATACCATTATTTACTTTTTAAAGAAGATGATACAGAAGTTATTAAGCAGATTATTAGCTCGATAGAGCTTGAATAATATTTAAAGCTTTATACGGAGGTGTTGCAATGAAGCTATTGTATATATCGGAGAATAAAATTTATTTTTGCGATAACGGAAAAGTGAAAGAGCTTAAAAGTGAGAGAGTCGAAAAATATACAGATGCAGTAAAAGAAATCAATAGAAATAAAGAATGGAAAAGCAGTGGAACAGGTGCAGCTTTTTTGGGAAACATTAATTATTCTTCCGAAAACGAAAATGTTCCGACAAGTATAAAAGGCGTTGCATCATTCGGAGATGAGCTTATATATGCGCTTTATCTGGGAGGAATGGGCGGAATTTATCGTAAATCAATCGAAAAGCCCGAAGCCTCTGAGGAACATATCCTTACACAGATGAATACAAAAATAGATGAAATTTCATATAAAAATGATAAGCTTGCAGTAGTTATGAACGGACATATTGCGGTTGTTGATATGAAAGGAAATTATAACGAAATTACTGACGGTGATACGGATGAAGCAAATCCTTTCTGGTCCGAAACCGATGAGCGTATTTTCTGTTCAACAGCAGGCTATGCAAGAGCCGAAAACGGAATTGTTGCAGCAGTTTCTCCTCGTTCAATTATGGCGATTGATATGAAAAACAACACAATGGACGAGCTTTATTCAGATGAAAAAACTGATTATCTGAAGCCTTCCAATGATAAAGACGGTAATTTTTATTACATAACACAGCCGTATAAGGTCGTTAAAGAAAATGAGCCTTTATGGAAAGATATACTTTTGTTTCCTGTAAGATTGATTAAGGCTATCGGAGGATTTCTTAATGCGTTCAGCGTTATATTCGGCGGAGAATCACTTCGCGGAAATAAGCAAAAAGGCGATGTGAAAATGAAGCAGAAATCCGAAAAGGAGCTTTATTTCGAGGGCAGACTTATTGAGGCTGAAAAGAATGAACGTGAAAATGCCGCAAAGGGAGAGAAAAATGCAGGAATACTCCCATTTAATCGTGTGCTTGTGAGCGTTGATTCAAGCGGTAATGAAAAAATTCTCAAAAGAGGCGTTCTTGATTACGTTGTTCTTGATGACGGAAGCTTTATCTGTTCAAACGGACGATATATCCTGCATATAAAAGAAGGCGAGGAAAGCGTCATTGCAAAAGCAAAGCTTGCACACAGCTTATGTGTGTTAAAATAAAAACAAGGAGTGTTAAAAATGGACATCAAAGAAAAAATTGAAGAAATCGTTGATAAGGTAAAGAACGATGAGGAATTCGAAAAGAATTTCAAGGAAAACCCTGTAAAGGCTGTTGAAAGCGTTGTGGGAGTAGATCTTCCCGATGACAAAATCAAGCCTATCGTTGAAGGCGTAAAGGCTAAAATCGGAGCAGGCAAAATCGGAAAGCTTTTCGATAAGTTTATGTAATCAGAAACCGACTTGTTATTGCGGCAAGTCGGTTTTCTTTTTGCAGAGTATCTGACATAAGGTTTAGCTTGGGGAGCGATATGATAAATATGATTGACATTATTGAAAAAACAGTATATAATATAAATATAGGTTAAAGGCGTAGCAGTCAGAGTAGCTTATCTGCGTTTTTCAGAGAGTATCGGGTTGGTGTGACGATATAAACATGGTATGTGAAGTGCGGCTGTCAGCTTCGGAGAGGAAATGTGCATATCCGCATTATAAGTATTCTCCGACGGTTTTTCCCGTTACAGAAATTCTGAGTTATAAATCGAAGTGGAACCGCGTAATTACGCCTTCGGTGCATTTGTATCTGCACCGAAGGCTTTTTTGTTGTTCCACATGCCAGACAGGAGCTTTGATTATGTTCAGACAGCTTAAAGAGGATATAGCTGTTATTAAAGAGCGTGACCCTGCCGCAAGAAGTGCGTTTGAGATACTTCTTACCTATTCGGGACTACACGCAATTCACAGCTATCGTATATCAAACTGGTTTTATCGTCATAAGATGTTCACTATCGCAAGAATAATCTCGCAGTTTTCAAGATTTTGTACAGGAATAGAAATTCATCCCGGTGCAACAATCGGAAAAGGACTTTTTATAGATCACGGTATGGGAGTCGTAATAGGTGAAACAACGATAATCGGGGATAACTGCCTGCTGTATCAGGGGGTAACTCTTGGCGGTACGGGTAAGGATAAGGGCAAGCGTCATCCTACTCTCGGCAACAATGTTCTTGTAGGTGCGGGAGCAAAGGTTCTCGGACCGTTCAAGGTAGGGGATAACGTGAAAATAGCCGCAAATGCTGTTGTTCTTAATGAAATTCCCGATGATTGTACAGCTGTCGGAGTGCCTGCAAGAGTAGTCCGCAGAAAAGGCGAAAAGCTTGAAGAAAAGAAGGTTACTCAGGAACTTGACCAGATTCACATTCCTGACCCTGTTTCTCAGGAGCTTTGCAGAATGAATGTTGAAATAGAACGTCTGCACAAAAAGCTTGAAGAGCTTGAAAATAAAAATACGGAAGCCTAATGTTTGTTACTATTGTAGGGGCGGATATTAACCGTCTGAAAAAATAAAGGTTTAATGACAATATTCTGAATATGAAAGGATAGTTAATTATGCAGTTATATAATTCACTTACAAGAAAAAAAGAGGAATTTATACCAAGAGAAGCGGGAAAGGTAAGCATGTATACATGCGGACCGACAGTATACCACTATGCTCATATCGGCAACCTCAGAAGCTATATTATGGAGGATACACTTGAAAAATATCTCCGCTTTACAGGTCTTGATGTTAAAAGAGTAATGAATATCACCGATGTAGGTCACCTCACAAGCGACGGCGATACAGGCGATGACAAGATGCTCAAGGGCGCTAAGCGTGAAAAGAAAACTGTAATGGAAATTGCACAGTTTTACACAGACGCTTTCTTTGCAGACTGCAAAAAGCTCAATATAAAGACTCCTGATGTTGTTGAGCCAGCAACATCATGTATTGATGAATTTATCAGAGTAATTGAAAGTCTTATTGAAAAAGGCTATGCATACGAGGCTGGCGGAAACATCTATTTCGATACTTCAAAGCTTGATAAATACTATGTTTTCAATGATTTCAAGGAAGAAGATCTTGCTGTCGGAGTAAGAGAAGGCGTAGAAGATGACGGAAATAAGAAGAATAAGGCTGATTTCGTGCTCTGGTTTACAAAGTCAAAATTTGATGATCAGGAGCTTAAATGGGATAGTCCGTGGGGGATAGGCTACCCAGGTTGGCATATTGAATGTTCATGCATCAGTATGAAGCACCTCGGAGAATATCTTGATCTCCATTGCGGCGGTATCGATAATGCTTTCCCACACCACACAAACGAAATTGCACAGAGCGAGGCTTATCTTGGACATGAATGGTGCAACTACTGGTTCCATGTTCTTCACCTCAATACAAACAGCGGAAAGATGAGTAAATCAAAGGGCGAATTCCTGACTGTATCTCTCCTTGAAGAAAAAGGCTATAATCCGATAGTTTACAGATATTTCTGCTTGCTTTCACATTACAGAAAGTCACTTGTATTCTCATGGGAAAACCTTGATAATGCTGTTACAACATTCAATAAGCTTATCGCAAAAATAAAACCGCTTTTAAGCGATAAAAACGGTGAAATCGATAATGCTGAATATGAGCGCCTTATGAAATCATTTACAGATGCTCTTGATAATGATCTTAATACATCGCTTGCAATAACTGCAATTTATGATGTTCTGAAATCAAAGGCAAATTCAGCAACAAAGCTTGCACTTATTGAGAAATTTGATGAGGTTCTTTGTCTTGACCTTATAAAAACAGCTGAAAATGCAGAGGCTGAAAATACTTCCGCAGATATTCCACAGGAAGTTCTTGAACTTGTTGAGCAGAGAAAAGCGGCTCGTCAGGATAAGAATTTTGCACTTGCTGATGAAATTCGTGATAAAATTGCGGCTCTCGGTTATGAAGTCAAGGAAACACGTCAGGGAACTGAAATCAATAAATTATAATGATAAAAAAGAGCTTCCGATTTTTTTCGGAAGCTCCTAAATATTACTGCTGGTCGTTAAGATTTATAAGGCAGTTGCCGCCTTGTTCCTTTGCTGCGTGCAGAGCAGATTCAAGACGCATAAGAAGTGCGCTTGGAGATATCTTGTCATCTTTGAAACAGCGACAGTAGCATGCCGAAGAGGTGGTATTTGAAATTACACCTATGGATTGAAGCGGAATGCAAAGCTGCTGACGAATCTGATTTGCAATATTAAGAGGCTGACTTGTTGAAGCAGAGCCTCTGAAAACAAGACAGAATTCATCGCCGTTTATATTATAGATATCAGCATACTGACCGTAATTCTTTTTAAGCATTAAAGCTATATTTGCAAGGCATTGGTCGCCTGTTTCATAGCCGTAGGTATCGTTTATTTTCTTAAAGCCGTCAATATCGAATAAAGCTATATCAAACTGAATTTTTCCAAGCTTTGTATCGAGTTCTGATTCAAGACGGTATCTGTTAGGAAGCTCGGTAAGAATATTGTTGTACGCAATGTCCTGAACAGCCTGCTTTGATGCCTCGGCACGTTCTGTTGCCATGGTAAGCTCAGCGTCACGCTTAGCAATATGAGCGATTGTTCTCTTTGCTTTCTTTCGTGCTATGAAAATTGCCAAAAGACCTGCAACAGACAATACAGCAATAACAATTTCTGTACAGATGAAAATGAGGTTGTTTTTCTTTGCTTTTGCATCACAGCTTGCAATGCTTGCATCGTTGAGAGCTGAAAGTGACTGCTCTACGCTTTCTTTAAGAGGAGTAAGCTCCTGAAGATAGCCTGATTTAACGTCGTTTTTATCGGAAGGAGAGATTGAAGCTGCAATGCTTCCGATTTTTTTGTAATATATTGAAACACGGGATTTGAAGCTATCAACAGCTTCATTTTCTTTTTTTGTCAGAGAATCGGAAGCTTCAAATTCATTGAGTACGGATTCAACTCTTTTGAAGGCAGAATCAATTTCCGCAGCATAATTGGGATTATCCGAAGCGGAAAGACCTGAAACCATTAATGTAGCATTGTAGTTGATTACTGTTATTTCATTGCTCAGACTGCTTGCTGTAGTTGTTTTATTGTGTTTAGCGTCATAGGTGTTCTGCCCGTTTTTATAAGTGAACGCAACAGAAACGGCACACAGGACACAGAATATACATAGAAAAAACATTGCCCATGCATAACCCGATGACACACTTTTCTTTTTGTTTGCCATATTAATTCCCCTTTATCTCTGATTATTTGTGTTATGATTTGACAAAAATCGTTCACAGCTTATAAATAATTATATCATATTTTTTTGTCTTATGCAAACATTTTTTATAAAAAGAATTGGGCAATATCATACAAAAAGATGAACTCTGATTTGTGCGATATTGCCCTTTGATTATTTATGATATTTGCTTCCGCCTGAAATCGTGAATGCTCTGTAAATCTGTTCAAGGAGCATAACTCTTGCAAGCTGATGAGGAAATGTCATTTTTGACATTGAAAGCTTTAAATCAGCCATTGATTTTACGCTGTCAGCAAGTCCGAAGCTGCTTCCGATTATAAATGTAATCGTGCTTTGTCCGTTTATTCCGACAGAGGATATCTTTTCGGAAAGCTCGGTGCTTGAAAGCTGTTTGCCCTCAATACACATAGGGATTATATATCCTTTTGCGTGTTTTTTTATCATTTCAGCTTCTTTTTCAAGTGCAGAAGCTATTTCCTTGTCACTCGGATTATCGCTTAATCTGCATTCATCAAGCTCAACAAGTTCGAAACTGCAATAGCGTGAAAGCCGTTTGACATATTCAGCACAAGCGTTTCTCAGATAATCCTCTTTAAGCTTGCCTATTGCTATAAGCTTTATATTCATCAGAAAATCACTGCTCCTCCCTTTGTTTCTACGGGTGCGATGCCTAAAAGATAATCTTTTCCTCTTGTAAATTCGGAAAGATAATCTGTTGTTGTCTTATCGGCGATCTGAGGGCGGTTGTTATCCTGACTGAGATGTCCGAGAAGAAAATGAGTAGTACCTCTTTTTATAAGCTTTCCTATCTGTACAGCGCAATCGGGATTTGAAAGATGTCCGTTAGACGATAATATACGTTCTTTAAGATGGAATGGATAATTGCCTGTACGAAGCATATTTTCGTCGTAATTTGATTCAAGCAGAATCATTTTACAGCCTGTAAGAGCGTTATCGACTTCTTCTGTTATATGTCCGAGATCTGTACATACAGCACAGTATTTATCGTCGGGAGTATGTATTTTATAGCCGCAGCTTTGTATTGTATCGTGAGGAGTATTGAAACAGCTTATTTCCATACCGCAGACGGTGATTTTATCGCTGACTTCAACTATATAGGCGTTGGGGGATATTTTATCCGAATCGACAAGCTGTCGCAGAGTTTTTTTCTGTCCGTAAACACTGCAACCTGTTTTTGCTGTGAGCATTTTCAAGCCGCTGATATGGTCGCTGTGTCCGTGAGTAATAAAAACTCCCTGAATGGCGGTCAGAGGTATATTATTTACATCAAGTGCGGCTGAAAGACGCTTGAAGCTTACGCCTGCATCGATCAGAATTCCGCCTTTTTCATTTCCGATAAATGTGGAATTACCCTTACTTGAACTGAATAAGGGGTAAAGTCGTGCCATTTAAAAATTCCGCCTTTCAGATTAATGTACACCGAGGAATTTGAAAAATTCAAGATTCTGAGATAAATCAGCGATAAGAGCTTCAACGCTTTTATCGAAAATATTTCCTTTGAAGTCGAGATAGAACATAACATCAAAGCTTCCGTCTTTGATAGGTCTGCTTTCAAGCTTTTCAAGGTTAAGTCCGTTTACTGTGAATTTTGTAAGCAGTCTGTAAAGGCTTCCCTGAGTATTTGAAAGCTTAAGAATTACAGAAATTGTATCAGCTTCTTTTGTAAGCTCGAATTTTTTTGAAATGCAGATGAATTTTGTGAAATTTGAAGCAACATTTGCAACGTTTGTTTTTGCTATTTTCAGACCGAATTGCTTTGCACATTCCTCTGAGCATATTGCGGCAAGCTTTTCGCTGCTGTTTGCTATATATTCTGCGGCAGTAGCCGTATTGCTGTAATTAATCGGAGTAAAACCCTTTTTGCTGATATAATCAGAACATTGTGAAAGCGCCTGAGGGTGTGAATATATTTCTGACACCTCGGAAATATCCGTATCCTGTTTTACTGCAATGCAATGATTTATTTCAACGCATACTGATTTCACGATATATGTATTATACTTGCTCATAAGGTCGTATGTCTGCGTTACAGAGCCTGCTGTTGAGTTATGGATAGGGATAACACCGTAATCTGCCTCACCGTTTTCTACTGCTTCAAATACATCTTCAAATGTAGGATAGAAGGTAAAAGGCTTATCGCTGCCGAAAATCATTGCAGCCGCTGTTTCGGAGTTAGAGCCTGAAATACCCTGACAGGCGATTTTTGAAGCACTGTCAAGCTTTGCTTCGATATGTGCAGGAAATGGCGGCTGAGCAGCTTCTTTAAGCATTTCCTGCTGCTGAAGATGCTTGCTTATATCCATAATTGTAGTAAAAAGAGTAGCAGTGCCGTTTTTCAGGTTTTCATCGCTTGTTTTGCTTTTTATTCTCTCAATTACTTCATTTTCACGTCCGCCCTGAAAAATCGGGAGATTATTTTCCTTTTTATATTGAGCAACCTGTCTGCATACAGCCATACGCTTCTCAAAAAGCTTAAGTATACTGCTGTCGATTTCATCAATATTGTTTCTTAAATCTATAAGTTCCATAGAATTATACCTCCGACGCATTGTCATTAGTCTACCATTATATATTGTAACACCTTTTTTTGTTAAAATCAATGAAAAAGAGATAAACATATTGCAAATATAAATGTGAATGTGTTATAATAATTATAATTAGGTTGTAGTATGCCCTTTTGACGAAAACGACACTGCAACTATCAGAAACGGAGCAGATTTCTTTTATGCGTATTCTTGGAATAGACCCCGGATATGCCATTGTCGGTTTTGGTATTCTTGATTATGACGGAGTGAATTTTACTCCCATTGAATATGGCGCTGTTCTTACAGAGGCAGGCACACCGTTTCCTGAGCGTCTTAAATGCATCAATGAGGATATAGAGTTCATTTTCAACAAGTTCAAGCCCGATTGCATGGCAATAGAAAGACTTTATTTTACTTCTAATCAGAAAACTGCAATAGACGTTGCACAGGCAAGAGGTGTGACAGTTCTTTCAGCCGCAAAGAGAAATGTTCCCGTTTACGAATATACGCCGCTTCAGGTAAAACAAGCGGTTGTAGGCTATGGAAAAGCCGAAAAGAAACAGGTTATGGAAATGACAAGAAGCATTTTAAGACTTGCCAATATTCCTAAACCCGATGACGCTGCCGACGCTCTGGCAATTGCTATTTGTCATGGTCACAGCTTCAGATTTGATATGTTTTAAGGAGTTGTCTGCGATGATATACAGTGTCAGAGGCAAGCTTATTGCGAAAGAGCTTAATCTTGCCGTTATTGAATGTTCAGGGGTAGGGTATGCATGCCGTACAACATATACTTCCGTTTCAAAATTAGGTGAAATCGGAAGCGAAGCAATGCTCTATACTTATCTTTATGTCCGTGAGGATATGGTTGAGCTTTTCGGCTTTTATTCACAGCAGGAGCTTAACTGCTTCAAAATGCTGATATCTGTTTCTGGAGTAGGTCCGAAAGCCGCACTTGCGATTTTATCCGATGTTTCGCCTGAGCGCTTTGCTATGCTTGTAGCTTCGGGTGACAGCAAGGTTTTCACAAAAACAAAAGGAATAGGCGCAAAGACAGCTCAGAGAATAGTTTTAGAGCTTAAAGATAAAATTGCAAAGGATAATGATGTTAAAATTACAGCGGCAGATTTTTCTGCTGTATCGGCTGAGGGCGGCACAACTGCTGTTTCCGAAGCGCTTGAAGCACTTCTCGTGCTTGGATATACACAGGGCGAGGTAATGCCCGTACTTGCTAAAATTGATGATGCACTTTCTACTCAGGATATCATCAAGCTTGCGCTTAAAGCTATGGCGACGAAATAAATCTAAGAATTATATATTTATTTTATATACAGAAAGGGAGATTGGAATATGAATCTTGACGAATTATTGAAAGCTGCGATTACTGACCCGTCAAAAAGAGCGCAGTTTCTACAGACACTCATCAGAAGCGACGTTTACGTTATCTGTAAAAAGCCTGTAACACAGGAGAGAAGCAGAGCAGAGGGCGGCGTAAAGCTTGAGCTTATTACAACACAGAATCCGAACGGAGAAATGTTTATTCCGTTTTTCACAAGTTTTCGTGCTCTTCAGCAGTTTGCAAAGCGTTATGTTGACTGCTATAAGATAAACTGTTTAAGACTTTTTGACCTTATTCAGTCTGTTTCGGCAGTTCTTAACCCTAACTCATACGGTAAGGAGTTTTCATCTCAGGAAATCAAGAGTATCCTTCTTATCGCACAGAATCTTAAAATCAAGGCAATTTCATATAATGAAGCTGAAATCATCAGCTACCGCAAGCCTGAACATTCCGTTTCACATATTACAAGAGCAGCTACGAAGTTCCTTTCAAAGCAGCCGAATGTAGATAAAGCGTATATTGTTGAAATGATAAAGGGCTGTGAAAGACCTCAGATTTTAATTGTAATTGATATGCTCGGAAGCACCCGTAAGCTTTTCGTACCGCTTTCAAAGTATCTTTCTAAGATAGTAAAGAACAATGAACATCTTTGTTTCATCAGCTATGAACAGGATATGGGTAAAAAAGCGGCTAAGGTGGAAGAACCTTTCTATGTACGCAAAAAGAGATATTTTGAGAAATAACAGGAGCTGATACTGTGATAGAAACCGAGGAGATGGAGTTCGCTCCGAGAGTAATTTCTCCCGAAACAACGCTTGACGACGGCGATATAGAAGTCACTTTGCGACCTCAGACGCTGAGTGAATATATCGGTCAGGAAAAAGTAAAAGAAAACCTTGCAATTTATATCGAAGCGGCAAAACGCAGAAATGAGCCGCTTGACCATGTTCTGCTTTATGGGCCTCCGGGACTTGGCAAAACTACCCTTTCGGCAATTATTGCTCATGAAATGGGCGTAAATCTGCGAATAACAACAGGTCCTGCAATTGAAAAGCCGGGTGACCTTGTATCGCTTCTTACAAGCCTTTCTGAAAGAGATGTGCTCTTCATAGATGAAATACATCGTCTTTCAAGGTCAGTTGAGGAAATTCTCTATCCCGCACTTGAGGACAGAGTTATAGATATCATTATCGGAAAAGGTCCGTCTGCACGTTCAATCCGAATGGATTTAAAGCCGTTTACACTTATAGGAGCAACCACAAGAGCAGGTCAGCTTTCTGCACCTCTGCGTGACAGATTCGGCGTAATTCAGCGTCTTGAGCTTTATTCAAAGGAACAGCTTACTGATATTATCCGCAGAAGCAGTATGATTTTAAGTATTCCATGCACTTCTGATGGTGCGGCTGAAATTGCAGGCAGGGCAAGAGGCACTCCGAGAATCGCAAACAGACTTCTCAAACGAGTGCGTGACTTTGCCGATGTAATGGGAAATGGCGAAATTACGCAGGAAATAGCAAAAATTGCCCTCAGCAGACTTGAAATAGACGCACTCGGGCTTGATAATATCGACCGCAATCTTCTTATGATGATTATCAAGGGCTATGGCGGCGGTCCTGTCGGACTTGAAACGCTTGCGGCGGCTCTCGGCGAAGAAGCCGTTACGCTTGAAGATGTCTGCGAGCCGTATTTAATGCAGCTCGGTTTCCTTGCAAGAACACCGAGAGGACGCTGTGCAACACAGCTTGCCTATGAACATCTCGGCTTGAAAAAAGCCGAAAGCTGTGATGACGGTCAGCTTACATTATGATTATAGCAAAGCTAAATCTTCGTAAAAACAGAAGAATAACATTTGATGAAAAAGGCTTTATTTGCGGACAAAAGCTCGGAATAATTCCGAGCTTCCGTTTCGGACTTTTCAGTATGGCGTATAATGGCTGCGGAGTTATTGCAGTCTATAATGCGTTTGTATATCTCGGCAGATATAAGCCTTTGTGCGAGGTTTTATATCTTATGGAAAAATATAAGGTGATTTTCGGCATTTTCGGCTGGAATCCATATGCCCTTATGAAAATCAAGGATTTTTCCGCAACAGGCTCAAGACGTGTAAAGAATTACAGCGAGCTTGAAAACGCACAGGCATTTATAATTACAAGCTGGAACGGAAAGCCTTTCCGTTCAGGCAGTCATACTGTATTCTGCAAAAGAGAAGAAAGCGGAAAGCTTCTTGTATACAACGATTACAGCAGGG
>JAFWWU010000164.1 GCA_017523285.1 Ruminococcus sp. | reverse complement strand
TGCTGTTAAAGATGAAGAACAGGACGCTCTTGATAATTTTCCAGAAAATTTACAAAATAGCGAGCGCTACACTGCTATGGAAGACGCAATTGATGGACTTGAGGAAGCTATAGATTGTATTGAACAAGCATCTGAGAGTATAAACAATGTGTGTTAAAGGCGGTGATAGGACTGAGTGCTATATGGTTTATTCTTCTAATTATATATATAGTGTGCATTGTATTTAAAATAATAAAAGAGGAAAAACATATTCGAGATGGTATAAAAGATTCAATAAAATATATTGCAATTTTTGTAGCCGCATACTTCATATTTCAAGGTATTGGATATTTGATAGGTTGTATTATAGGCGATCAAAATGGCATTTATATAGGGAAGATTATAGGAGTATCAATTTTCGGTATTATCTTTTTAGGAATATGTGCATACGGTATCTATTGTAATTTGAAGGATTAATAGGCAGATTATCGCACCCCTAATTTAAGGGGTGCATAATTATGCTCAAAAATAGAAAGGAGTTTTATGTGTACATTTGAGGAAATCTCGCTTAAAGATTTTGAAAACGATGTATCTCAAGCATCGGAATTTGTTGTAGATATTGACGCTCTTCTACAAGTATGTGGTGCCTCACCCATTTGTGTGCATTATAAAACTGATAAAATAATTGTTGTAACTACTTTTCCCGAAAGAATTGTATTGAAAAGTGGGGATAGTTATATCAATTTGAGTCAAATTAAGAAAATAACAAGGCAAAAGAATGGGGCGAAGTGTACCTATACACTGCTTTGCGGAGTACTTAAAGGGCTTGAAACTACAATAAAATTAACACGTTCATAAAAATTTTACAAAAAATCTTGAATTATTCTTTATAATAGTATTGACAAAACGCAAATTTTGTGTTATTATACATATATCAATATGATTTATATAGATTAAAGCGAGGTTTGAGAGCGTGTATAAAACACAAGATAATGAGAGAGCTCCCCTTATAGGGGAAGTTTATAATATGTACTTTAATGGCACGGGGTCTGAGCAATCGGGATGGCGTCCCGGTGTCGTATTTCAGAATAATGTGGGTAATGTTAATAGCCCGAATATTATAGCATTACCCTTAACTTCATCGCTGAAGAAGTTATATATGCCCACTCACGTATTAGTGAGGTCTACGGATACAGGATTAAGACGTGACAGTATGGTTATTTGTGAAAATCCAGAAAAGATGTCTAAAGACAAAGTGGGTAAATTTATAACAACACTACCTGAAAGTTATATGAAGGAGATTGCAATGGCAAATCTTATTGCAACATCCGCAATATCTTTTATTGATAAAGAATCGCTAATTCTTGTATGGGAAAAGGCTGTTCAGATGAATTGTATTGTAGCTGCATAACTAAGGGGAGGTGTTTGTATATGTACAACGAAAAAGTGAAAAGAGAGTTTTTGGCATCATATACCCATAAAAAGAGTACGTCAGCATTTATTACGCAGGTGTTTAATTGGTTTGAACCATATGAAAATGTATGGGGGCTTGATTTATCCCAACAGACAACCGATGTATTACAGCCGGTAGTGAATGAATTGACTGGCGTGAGAGAAAAGAGCACTGAATTAATTATAATTATTTTAAAGGAATATGTAAAATGGTGCGCTCGTAATGGATACGAGGTAAGCAAAGGTATATTTGATGTTAGAATTAACACCATAGATAAAATCCAAAATCAAATGGTTGCATCTCCGCTCCATCTAAAAGCTATACTTGATGATGAAAAAAGTAATTTTGATTCATTGGAGAAAGAAACAGTGGATATAACATATAGAGTGTTCCTTTGGATGGCTTTTGCGGGGCTTGAAGATAAAGATGCGGTTAGGGTAACATCAGACGATGTTGATTTAGATAATCTAAAGATTAATTTTGAAGGACATAGTTATGAAATCTATAAAGAGTGCAAGGAAGATTTTGAAAAAGCTTGCAAACTAACCGCATTCAATTATGAACATCCACATTATGTTACTTGCAGACCAAGAGCTGAAGGAAATGTAATTATGCGTGGATTTAGGTCTCCAACGGTTGATTTAAAAACTATAAGACCTATAATTAATAAGAAATTCTCAGAAAATGACATGGATAATCAACAAGACACAAACCGTCAAAAGAGCAGGATTTCCTATAAACGCATCTATCTTTCTGGTATATTTTATAGAGCTTATGAGCAAGAACGTGCAGGTTTACCTGTGGATTTTTCAAACATTATTGCACTTGAGATAGACAGAAAAGAAAAAATTAAAAAATACACAACCACTAAAACAAGAACGCTCACAACAATATCTAACAGGATGAAACGTGAGTATCTTGCAGATTATGAAAAATGGAAATGTGCATTCACTATGTAGGTTAACATACAAATATTGTAAAGAGCAAGGAGATTTTTTTACACCCTTGTTCTTTTTTTAATACATCAAAACAATTATAAAGAGTAATAGGAGGAACGATGGCGGAATTTATTATTGCAAGCGTTTCGGCACAAGACAGATTTGTCTGCTATGAGGGCGGGGGAAAAATGAGTGTAACAAACAAGCCTGAAAAAGCAGCAAAATTTCCGGATGCAGCTAAAGCTTGGAGAATACTTACAACGCAGATGTCTAAGAAAAAGAGAGACGGTTGGAAAGTTATTTCATACGAGCCGAAACAAAACATTAAGGAAGAGCCAAAGACCGAGCCGAAACCTCAAAAGAGATTTAGAACTGATGTCTATAATTCATCTCCTATATCCGAGGAAGAGTTCGACTGGGAAAAGGTGAGACAAAATATAACAGAATCGTTTTCAGAGATTATTGCATATAAAGAAAAACTATCTTCACAGCTAAATCATATTGAAGCTGAGTTGTGTGATTGTGAGCACGCTTGTGAATTTTTCAAGTGTGATGCGGCTCACGGATATAAATTGTATGCAATGATAAGAGAACGAAGAATTAAGAGAAGATTTTTAAAAGATGAGCTATGGAAAGCCAATTCAGTATTGGGAATGAGTTATTCCGATATTGCAAACGGTGGTATTGAAAATGCTTTTAAAGAAATTAGCGAACAAGCTTATGAGCCACGTGTTTTAAAAGAGCTTTTTAGCGACGCTTTACAAACTGCTACAGTTTCAAAATAAACTGAGTTATACATAACAGATAATTGAATACGAGGAGGGTAATTATGTTTAAACATAAAATCGAATTAATTACAACAACAGATATTATGGATTTTGTAAATACAGTATCAACTGTTTCTGGAGATGTAAAGTTGATTGATGATGCCGGATTCTGTGTTAACGGAAAAAGTTTGCTTGGAGCAATGGCTTCTGTAGAATGGAAATCTCTGTATTGTATATCTGATGAAGATATCTATACAAAAATCCAAAAATATTGCGTTTAACAATCGGAGGATATAGATGAAAGTGTTGTTTATTATATTGTGTTTGGTTTTCCTCTTCTTCGTAGGAGAGTGGATATACGGAATGGTTAGTGATAAGAAAAATGAAAGCTCATATTTTACATCTAAACATACACGCATTGGATTGCTTGGGTTAAACATCACAGCACTATGTATAAACATTGTTACTATTATTATTTAAAGTAAGGGTGATGTTTATGAGCAGAAGATGGAAAATAGAAATTATACTAAAAAGCGGTGAGCATATTTACGGATATTATGATGGGGTTGAAGAAAACTCAAGTGATGTAGCACATAAATTGCTGACAGGTTCTCAAAATGCGATCACAGGAATATGCAGCAATGATGGAGGTAATCTACTGTATTATGTTGGCGAGGTTGCTGCGTGTATGATTACCCTTGTAGGATGCGATATATAGTTATAAACAAACAAGATAAACATTGATAAATCACCGATTTTATAAAGGAGGGTGCGAAATGGGCACAAGACATATGATAGGCGTCGTAAAAGACGGAATTCCACGCATAGCTCAATATGGGCAGTGGGATGGTTATCCAAGTGGACAAGGTGTAAGTGTATTAAAATTTTTACAAAGCAACAAACTTGAAAGCTTAAAGAAAAATGTGGGAAAATGTTTCTTCCTTACGGAACCAGAATATAAGGCATTGTGGTTCAATGGATTTGGGATTGATATAGATGTAGAACATTTTGTAAAAAGTGAAACGAGTGAGAAATTTTACAAAGCATATCCCCAGTTTAGTAGGAATATGGGTTCGGATATTTTGCATTTTGTAGCCGATTCCACAAAAGAAGAAATAGCATTGTTAGATAATTATAATTTCGCATATGACAGTCTGTTCTGTGAGTGGGCGTATGTGATTGATTTTGACAAAAATACATTTGAAGTTTACGAGGGATTTAACAAAACACCATTATCAGAAGATGAACGGTTTTGTCAAGATAAACCAAAAGAGCGAGCCGAAGGTGTTGAAAATGAATATTATCCAGTAAAACTAAAGGCAGAATTCAAATTATCTAAACTACCTACAGAAGATGAGTTTTTAAAAATTTGCGAGCCTGAAGAAGAGGAAGAAGCAAGCTAAAATTCAGCAGTAAATACTGCTTTTACATATATAGGAGGTAAAGTATGAAAAGGAACGAACACGTGATATTTTGTGAATGCGGTTGCGGAAACGGAGTTGTATTAAAAGCTGATAATGAAGAATCCGAACTATCCTTACAGCTTGTAAGCGATAACTTCTACACAAAACAAACAAACGTATTCTGGGAAAAGCTAAAGCGTATTTGGTTTATCATCAGAGGAAAAGAGTATCGTTATTTTGATATCTTGATTAGCAAGGACGAACTTAAAGAGTTTAAGAATTTCGTATCTAAGCTGTAAGGAGCATTTCACAAAATAAAAAATAGGAGAGAGAAAATTGCCATACAAATCTGAAACAATACCATTGCGTGGACTTCAGGACAGAAGAAGAAAATTAACCGATGAACATAAACAACTTATTAAAGAAGAATATGAAACAGGTAATTGGAGTTTGAATAAATTAGCTCAAAGATTTGAGGTAAGCAAGAAAACT